>NZ_JBEYTJ010000017.1:0-135407 GCF_040642995.1 Nonomuraea sp. NPDC047529
GGCTCGCGGTGGGCCGGGCGGCGGTGACGCCCGAGCCGCCGCCCTCGCCGGCGGCGGCGACCTTGAAGAGGTACGTGCGGGCCGCTGCGTCGGGGGCGCCCGCACGACCGCCCGGAAGGGTGGTGGCCCTGGCCACCGTGGCAGCGCTGGCCGGGCTGTCCCTGCTGGCCCTGGTCACCACCCTCACCGGCCCCTCGCTGTGGGCGGCGGTCGCCGCGGCGGCGCTGATCGGGCTCACCGCCCCCGACCCCGTGTACCTGCTCGACCCGGTACTGGTGGCCGGCATCGTGGTGATCGCCGGCGGTGTGGCGCTCGGCAGGGCGCTGCCGGGCCACAAGTACCCCGCCTACTGGCGTTGACCGCGGGCCACGCGTCACTGCCGGTGGCGCATGGCCTCGGCGATCACCAGGCCGACCTCGTTCAGCTCGCTCTCGCCGTCCTCGACGTCCCAGAGGGCGTTCTGCAGGAGGCGGCCGAGGGTCCAGCCGGCCGCCCGGGCCGGGTCGAGGCCCAGTCCGTCCACCATCAGGTCGAACCGCCGCAGCACGCCCTTGATCGGGTCGCCGGTGGCGACGACGGCCTCCCACCGGTTGTCCAGGGCGGGCCACAGGTCGAAGCCGGGGTCGCCGGCCAGCGGCTTGGGGTCGATGGCCAGCCACGGCTCCCGCTCGGCGGCCAGCACGTTGTCGTAGTGCAGGTCCCAGTGCAGCAGCCGGTCGCCGGGTTCGGAGACGAGCTCGGCGACCGCGTCCGCGGCCCACCGCAGCCAGAACCTGTCCTGCTCGCGGGGCAGCGCGGCCGCCGCCCGGTCGACGTCGGCCAGCATCTCCGCGGTGATGTCGCCCAACCGGCGCAGGCCCGGCGGGGCGGGGAAGGCGGTCAACCGGCCCAGCAACTCGGTCAGGATCTTCAGCGCCTCGACGTCGTCCGGCACGGCCGACAGCGGGCGGTCGGAGTCGAGGCGTTCCAGCAGCAGGGTGCCGGTCTCGGGGTCCTCGTCCAGCAGCAGCACCGAGCCCTTGCCGGCCCACGTGCGCAGGCCGGGCGCCTCGGTGGCGTTCTCGTCGGTGACGGGCTGGAGCTTGAGCGCCGCTCTGGTGCCGTCGTCCCGTACGACGGGCAGCACGAGGGAGACCACGCCGTGCATGGGCGGCCCCTCGTCCAGGCGCAGCCCCCACTCCTCCAGGTAGCGCTCGGCCAGTGCCGGCAGGCCGGCCGACCACACCCGCCCCCGCTCCCCGTCGATCTTCACATGTGATTCGGTCAGTGCCTCGGGAACCTTGATCCGCATCACCCCAGTCTGCCTCCGACCGGGGAGCCCGTGGCTAGAAGTGCCAGGGGTAGGGCGACCAGTCGGGCGCCCGCTTCTCCAGGAAGGAGTCGCGCCCCTCGGCCGCCTCGTCCGTCATGTACGCCAGCCGCGTCGCCTCGCCCGCGAACACCTGCTGCCCGACGAGCCCGTCGTCGATCATGTTGAAGGCGAACTTCAGCATGCGCTGGGCGGTCGGCGACTTGCCGTTGACCTTGCGCGCCCACTCCAGCGCCGTGGCCTCCAGCTCCGCGTGCGGGACGACGGCGTTGACCATGCCCATGCGGTGGGCGTCGGCCGCGCTGTAGGTGTCGCCGAGGAAGAAGATCTCGCGGGCGAACTTCTGCCCGACCTGCCGCGCGAGGTAGGCCGAGCCGAAACCGCCGTCGAAGCTGGCCACGTCGGCGTCGGTCTGCTTGAAGCGGGCGTGCTCGGCGCTGGCGAGTGTGAGATCGGCCACGACGTGGAGGCTGTGGCCGCCGCCCGCGGCCCAGCCGGGCACCACGCAGATCACGATCTTGGGCATGAAGCGGATCAGCCGCTGCACCTCCAGGATGTGCAGGCGCCCGGTGGCGGAGGTGCCGTCGGCGTACTGGTAGCCGTCTTTGCCCCTGATGCGCTGGTCGCCGCCGGAGCAGAAGGCCCACCCGCCGTCCTTGGGCGAGGGGCCGTTGCCGGTGAGCAGCACGCAGCCGACGTCGGTGGTCTGCCTGGCGTGGTCGAGCGCCCGGTAGAGCTCGTCGACCGTCTGCGGCCTGAAGGCGTTGCGCACTTCGGGCCGGTTGAACGCGACCCGCACCGTGCCCTGGTCGAGGGCCCGGTGGTAGGTGATGTCGGTGAAGTCGAAGCCCTCGACTACCTGCCACATCTTCGGATCGAACAGCTCGGAGACCATGGGAGCGAGCCTAACGGATCTGCCCCTCGGCCCACTCGGCCCACTCCTTCTGGACGGCGCCCAGCCGCAGGCCGTACTCCAGGGCCAGCCGGCCGTAGACCGACAGGTTGTCCTGGCCGCTCTCGACGAAGCCCTTGATGGCCTCCATGTGCTCCAGGTGCTTGCCCACCACCTCGGCCTGGCGGCGCAGGTACGCGCGGGCCTGCTCGGGATCGACCTGCCCGAGGAAGAACACGCGCAGCAGCATGTCGCTGCGCCCGACCCTGACCGGCTCGACCTCGGTGATCCAGCGGCGCAGCTCGGCGCGGCCCTCCTGGGTGATCGCGTACTCCTTGCGCCCCCGGGGGCCCTCGGCCGCCACGCTCACGAGACCGGCGTCGGCCAGCTTGCCGAGCTCGGCGTAGAGCTGGCTCTGCGTCGCGGGCCAGACGTTGGACAATGAGACGTCGAAGGTCTTCAGCAGGTCGTAGCCGCTGGCCGGCCCCTCGGCGAGCAGACCCAGCACGGCGTGTCTCAAGCTCATATTCCTATATTGACATATCTCCACAGGAGGTTCTACCTTCGACATGTCTACTTAGGAACGTCAAAGGAGTTGCGCGATGCGCGGTCTGCTCGGTTTCCTCCCCTGGGTCGTCTACGCGGTCATCGCCACCGGCGACGAATGGCGCTGGGGCGCCATCACCGGCCTCGTGATCGCCGTTGCTCTCGTGGTCGTCGACCGCCGCTCCGGGCGGGCCTGGGACGAGATCGTGATCGAGACGAGCGCCGCCGTCTTCTTCGCCCTGCTCACCGTGCTCTCCCTGGTGGCCCCGCACTCGCCGCTCACGCCGTACGGGCCCGCGCTGGTCAACGTGTGGCTGGCGGGCACCGCCTGGGGTTCGATGGCCATCCGCAAGCCGTTCACGCTGGGCATCGCGCGCACGATGGCGCCCAAGGAGATCTGGGAGACCCCCGCCTTCCACCGCGTCAACGTGGTGATCACGGCGGTGTGGGCGGTGGCGTTCACGCTCGCCGCCGTCTCGCTGACGTTCGTGCTGGCCGCGGCCCCCCACGCCACCACGGTCGTCATCGCGATCAAGGTGCTCTCGTTCGTCGTCCCCGCCGTCTTCACCGCCCGTTACCCGAAGGTCGTCAGGCGTCGCGCCGAGGCCGCCGCTAAGTGACCTCCGCCCGCAGCTCGGCCAGGAGCTCCCCCTGGTCGGCCAGCATGTCGGTGAGGATGCGGCGGGCGGCTCCGAGCAGGTCGGCCAGCTCGGGAGTGGCCAGCGTGTAGACCACTGTGCTGCCTTCGCGGATTGCGCTCACGATCCCGGCCCTGCGCAGGACCGCCAGCTGTTGTGAGAGGCTCGACGCCTCGATGTCGATCTGGGCCAGCAGGTCTCTGACGGGCAGTGGACCTTCCTGGAGTAGCTCCAACACTCTGATGCGAGCGGGGTGGCCGAGCGTCCTGAAGAAGTCGGCCTTGGCCTGGTGGACCTCCACGTGCATATTGCAAGACTAATCGAGCGCAGTTGCATAATTCTTCAAGTCGTAACGTTGTTGGATAGCATGACAGCGGGGACTAGGGAGTAGCCATGGGCCGAGGAAGAGCCAAGGCGAAGCAGACGAAGGTCGCTCGCCAGCTGAAGTACACCAACCACAACATCGACTACGACCGGCTGCGCGAGGAGCTGGGTGCGGACACGCCGCGCGAGGAGATGTACCCGTCTACGGCGTCCGAGCAGGAGTCCGAGCGCGCGCATTGACGCGCGCCGGCTTCGCGGGGGCGTCCGCGACGTTCTTGGGCCGCCTGGCCTTCGGCGCCTGACCGGTCGCCGCGAGTTCCAGGCGGTGCTTCTGTGCCCGCCCGGTGGCGTGCCGCGGTGTGCGGTCACGCCGCCGTGGTGCGGAGGGGTCAGCCCGTCACCGCTTCGAGCAGGCGGCGCGCGTCGGCGAGCAGGCGGCCGGTGGCCGCCTCCGACACCGGGTCGGCGTTCTGCTGGAAGCCGTGCGCGAGGCCGGGTTCCCTGCGGCACGTGACCGGCACGCCCGCCTCGGCCAGCCGCCGGGCGTACGCCTCGCCCTCGTCCCTGAGGGCGTCGTGCTCGGCGGTGACGATCAGCGTGGCGGGCAGCCCGCGCAGGTCGGGCACGAGCAGTGGGCTCAGCTCCGGGTCGGCGCGCCGCGCCGGATCGGGCGCCCACTGCCGGACGGCCCAGGCGAGGAAGCTCTCGTCGAGGCCGTGACCGGTGCCCTTCTCCCGCACGCTGGGCTGCGAGAGCGTGAGGTCGGTGTTGGGGCAGATCAGGATCTGGGCGGCGGGCGACGGGTCGTCCGCGTCGCGCAGCTCCAGGCAGGCCATCGTGGCGAGGTAGGCGCCCGCGCTGTCCCCGGCCACCGCGACCGGACGGGCCGTGCGCAGCACCTCCACGACGTCCTCGACCGCCGCCGGGTACGGGTGCTCGGGCGCCAGCCGGTAGTCCACGGCCATCACCTCGACGCCGCACCCGTCGGCCAGCAGGCGGCAGATCCGGTCGTGCGTGTCCAGGCCGCAGAACACCCACGCGCCCCCGTGCACGTACACCACGAGCGGCCGCCGCTCCTCCGCCGGCCGGTAGTGCCGCAGGCGCAGCCCGCGCGGCCCGGTCAGCTCGGTCACGTGCGGCAGCTCGGGCCCCCGCGCACGCAGGTGCGCCCGCTCGGCGCTGCCCCTGCGCAGCTCATGGACGTCGGGATCGCTCATGGACGACGAGTGTAGGGATCACCCGACGGCAAAGGTCTCCCAGCTCCGGCGCAAAGACAGGCATGCCGGGAAGGCCGATGGGCAGGTGCCGATCGGGCCCGACAAGGAGATCGAGACATGCGCATAGGAATCGTGGGTGCGGGCAGGCTCGGCGCGCCGCTCGGCCGGCTGCTCGCGGCGGCCGGTCACGACGTGCTCTTCAGCGACGCCCGGCTGACCCTGGCCGAGGAGGCCGCGGTCGCCGCCGAGGGGCAGGCGGGCGGCGGCTCGCCGATCGAGGCGGCGCGCTTCGGCGAGGTCGTCGTCATGGCGGTGTGGTGGGAGGCCTTCCCCACGGTGGTCGAGGAGCTGGGCGCGGCGCTGGCAGGCAAGATCGTCATCGATCCCAGCAACCCGATCACCGAACGCGACGGCGCCGAGGCGGTGGTGGCCGTCCCGGACGGGCTCACCAGCCCGCAGTACCAGCAGCACGTGCTCGGCCCCGAGGTGCGGGTGGTGCGCACGTTCAACACCAAGTACCCCAACGAGCTGCTGGAGCTGGGCACGGCCGGGCAGCGCGGCGGTCCGCGGGCCGACATGCCCTACTGGGGCGACGACGACGCCGCCAAGAAGGTCGTGGTGCCGCTCATCGAGGACGCCGGGTTCACCGCCATCGACGGCGGCGGGCTGGCCGACTCCCTGTGAGCCCCCCTTGAGCTCCCTGTGAGCGGCGTCAGGCCGCGCAGGTGTCGTGGGTGGCGTCGAAGCCCTTGATCGCCTCGGTGTCGTCGGCGCGCAGCGGCTTGAGCCCCTTCCAGTCGTCGCCGATCACCAGCACCAGGTGGTTCGTCCGGGCGCCCGGGACCAGCCTCGGCGTGGCGGCCAGGAGGTCGTTGGTGAGGGTGGGCACCCGCGTCTCGGCGTTGGGGCCGTACAGCAGCGTGGTCTTCGGCTGGGGCTTCTTCGCCGAGTCGCCGATCTTGCTGATGTGGTAGCCGCGCTGTTCGAGGAAGGCGGCCACCTGCGTGCCGAGGCCGCCGCGGTAGGTGCCGTTGCGCAGCTCGATCTGGATCTTCGACCGCCCCACCTTGGCCTGGCCGCCCTTGACGCCCTGGACGCTCTGGTCCCTGGCCGCGATCTGGAACAGCCGGCCCGCCTGCGGCTGCACCCACTCGACGCGGCCCGGCTGGGTCAGCGAGTAGTGCCAGGGGGTGGTGATGAAGCGGATCTGCCCGGCGTTGAGGCCCTGGAGGCTGGTGGCGAGGTCCTTCATGACGCCGACCGACAGGTCGTCGTCGACGGTCACCGACTTGGTGCCGGCGTCGAGGAAGCCGAACAGCTTGGACGGGTCGGTGAGCGTTTCGCCGCTCATCACCTTCTTGAGCATGGAGGCGATGAACATCTGCTGCCGCTGGATGCGCCCGATGTCGGAGCCGTCGCCGAGGCTGTAGCGGGCGCGGACGTAACCGAGCGCCTGCTCGCCGTTGAGCGTCTGCCGCCCGGCGGGCAGGTGGAGCAGGGCCTTCTTGTCGTTCACCGGCGAGGGCAGGCAGACCTCGACGCCGCCCACGGCGTTGACCATGCTCTTGAAGCCGGTGAAGTCGACCTTCACGAAGTGGTCGATGTGGATGCGGGTGAGCGACTCGATCGTCTTCCAGGTGCAGGCGATGCCCCCGGAGTTGAACGACTCGTTGATCATGCCCAGGTGCGGCTGCTGGCCGGGCAGGCCGCCCGTGGCCCGGCAGGCGGGGAGCTGGACCAGCGAGTCGCGCGGGAAGCTGATCACCATGGCGTTGTCCCGCTTGGACGACACGTGCGCCAGCATGATCGTGTCGGTGCGCTCGCCCGCGATGCGGTGGCCGTACCTGGCGTTCTTGCCGTCGCGCTGGTCGGAGCCCACGATCAGGACGTTCATCGCCGAGGTGGCGACCTTGGGGGGCCGCGTCTCGCCGAGGTCCTCCTTGGTGACCGTCGAGCGCTTGAGGTTGCCGCTGAGTTTGGCGGTGACGCCGACGGCCACACCGCCGACCAGGAGGACGACGGCGACCGCGATCGCGATCACCCAGCGCAGCCAGCGCCGGCGGCGCCGCCTGGGGGCGCCGGGGTCGCTGGAGGGCGGAGCGTCGACAAGCCCGCTGCTCACGTGACTCCAGAAGGACGGGGGCCAAGGGGCCACCGCCCCGGGCCAAGAGCCTCGCCGTACAAGTCTCGGCCGTTGAACGTGCCCGAGTGTACTCAGTCCGGGACGGGTATGAGGAGGGACCGCGTTCCTTGACGGTCAAGCCTCGGGTCAGCGCTCGCGCGGGGTCACCAGGCCGGACTCGTAGGCGAAGACCACGAGCTGGGCGCGGTCGCGGGCGTGCAGCTTGGTCATCGCCCGGCTCACGTGCGTCTTGGCGGTGGTCGGGCTGATCACCATCTGGGCGGCGATCTCGTCGTTGGACATGCCGCGGGCGACCAGGGCGGTCACCTCGCGTTCGCGGTTGGTGAGCACGTCCAGGCCCTGGGGGTCGGGTTCGGGGCGGCGGGCGACGTACTCGCCGATCAGGCGGCGGGTGATGGCGGGGGAGAGCAGGGCGTCGCCGCGGGCGGCCACCCTGACGCCCTGGAGCAGGTCGGCGGGCTCGGTGTCCTTGACCAGGAAGCCGCTCGCGCCGGCGCGCAGGGCGTGGAAGACGTACTCGTCCAGGCCGTAGTTCGTCAGGATGACCACGTGGACCTCGGACAGGCGTGCGTCCGCGGCGATCCGCCTGGTGGCCTCGATGCCGTCCATGACGGGCATCTGCACGTCGACGAGCGCGACGTCCGGACGGTGTTCCAGGGCGAGGGCGACGGCCTGCTCCCCGTTGGCCGCCTCGGCGACGACCTCGATGTCGTCCTCGGCCTCCAGCAGGGCGCGGAAGCCGCCGCGGATGAGGGCCTGGTCGTCCACCAGCAGCACGCGGATCATCGGGCCTCCTGCAACGGCAGCTCGGCGCGTACGGTGAACCCGCCCTCGGGACGCGGCCCGGTGCGCAGCCGTCCGCCGAGCGCCGTGACCCGCTCCCGCATGCCCAGCAGGCCCACGCCGGGGTCGCAGGGGTCGCCGTTCGCGCGGCCGTCGTCGTCCACCTGCACGGTCAGCTCCTCCTTGCCGTAGTCGACGCGTACCGAGGCGGTGGCGGGCCCGGCGTGCTTGGAGACGTTGGTCAGCGCCTCCTGGACGATCCTGTAGGCCGCGCGGTCGACCTCGGCGGGCAGGTCACGGCGGTCGCCGGTGACCGTCACCGTGGCCGGGACGCCGGTCGAGCGGGCCCGTTCGACCAGGTGAGTGAGCCGGTCGAGGCCGCTGGCCGGAGGGTCGCCGTCCGGCTCGCGCAGCACCTCCAGCGTGGCGCGCAGCTCGCGCATGGCCTCGCCGCTGGCCTCCTGGATGGCCAGCAGCGCCGCCGGCACCTCCTCGCCGCGCTTGCGCGCGAGGTGCACGGCCACGCCCGCCTGCACCTTGATGACCGAGATGGTGTGGGTGAGTGAGTCGTGCAGCTCCCTGGCGATGCGCAGCCGCTCCTCGCCGGCGCGGCGCAGCGCCGCCTCCTCGCGGGTCCGCTCGGCCTCGGCGGCCCGCCGCTCGACCTGCACGAGGTACGCCTGCCGGTGCCGGGTCACGGTCGCGGTCACCCCGGCCGCCAGGAACCAGCCGAGCAGCAGCGTCGTCCTCTGCACGATCTCCTGCGGGGGCTGCCCGGCGGCCGCGGCCAGGTTGACCGCCAGGGTGCCGCCCAGGAACACCGCGCCGGCGACCGCCGCGAGCGCCCGGTGCCCGGCCCTGACCGTGGCGAACACCGTCACCATGACGGGGAAGGAGGCCGGCGGTCCGGGCTGCGCGTGCGCGGAGTAGACCAGCATGCACAGCGTGGTGACCAGCAGCGCCGGCACCGGCGCCCGCCGCCAGACGACGAGGGTGAGCGCTCCGGCGAGCACGGCGACGTAGTCCACCGGGCCCGCGCCCGGCGTGGTCACCGCGGTCGCCGTCAGCAGCACGGCCACCACCGCCGCGAGCGCCACGTCCATGGCGGCGGGACGCCATCGGTGCTGCAAGCTCATGCCAAGCACAGTAGATCGTGATGTGTCGATGTTCGTCCTCATTCGGGCGGAAATGGGCACTACTCCCGCCGTCGTACGCCGCCCGCACCTGCGCCCTGTGCCGTAGCCGCGGAAGTCATCCCGGGCGGGACGACTCCGCGCCTTCTCCCGGCCCACCATGGCGGGCATGAACACGACGCCGATGGCCGGAGGCCAGTTCCGCTACGTCACGCCCGTCCGGCCCCAGGACGCCACGGGCCGGGTGGCCCGGGTGTACGCGCGCCTGGCCGACGACTTCGGCATGGCCCGCATGGCGGTCTTCCTCACGCTGTCGCCCGTCCCCGCCGTGCTGGCCGGGACCTGGGCGCTGCTGCGGGAGTCGCTGCTGGCCGGGCCGGGATCCAGGACCGGCAGGGAGGTGGTGGCGCTGGGGGTGTCGCTGGCCAACCGATGCCCGTTCTGCGTGGCAGCGCACACGACGCTGCTGCACGCCACCGGCGACCACAGGCTGGCCGAGACTGTCGCGGCCGGGGGCGTGCCGGAGGACCCCGGGCACGCCGCGCTGCTGCGGTGGGCCAAGGACCGGCGCGTGCCCGCGCCCTTCCCGGCCGACCAGGCGCCCGGGTACGTCGGGACCGCGCTGACCTTCCACTTCGTCAACCGGATCGCCTCGGCCCTGCTCACCGAGAACCTGCTGCCCGGCAACCTGCAGAAGTCGCGCCTGGTGCGCAGCGTGGGCGGCCGGGCGATGTCCCGCACGGTACGCCGCGAGCTGCCGCCCGGCGCGGGCCTGGACGTGCTGGACGGCCTGCCCGCGTCGGCCGGGCCCGCCTGGGCGGCCGGTTCGCCGGTCGGCACGGCGTACGCCACGCTCATGGCCGTCGCGGAGGCGGGCGGGGAGCTGCTGGGGGAGGCGGCGCGGACGGCCGTCACCGAGGCGGTCGCGGTCTGGGACGGCGAGCACCCGCCGATGGGCGGCGACCTGTCGGCGGGCCCGCTGACCGGCGTGCCCGCAGCGGAACGGCCGGGAGCCAGGCTCGCCCTGCTCACCGCCCTGGCGCCCTACCGGATCACCGACCCTGACGTCGCCGCCTGGCACGCGACCGCGCCGACGGCCGGATACGCGGCCGGATACACGGACGGCGACCTGGTGCGGCTCATCGCCTTCGGCGCCGCCACGGCGACCCGCCACCAGGAGGCCCGCCTCACGGGAGCCCACGCCGAGCCGGGCGGGGCGGCACTCGGGTAGGGCCTGGTCGGGCGGGTCAGGTCTGGGCGGGGCCGGTCGGCAGGCAGGCCGGGGGGCGGCCGGAGGTGGGCCAGACGTATTCGAGGTCGTCCGGTTCGTCGCCGAAGAGCGGGCGGTAGTGGTCGGGGTCCTTGCGCAGGAGGGCGGAGCGGTGGCTGAGGTGGAAGGCGTCGTCGCCGAGCCAGGGCGGCAGCTCGTCGGCCGCCGCCAGCTCGTGCTGGGTGCGGACGACGGGGGTGCCGCAGGCGCGGCCCAGCTCGACGGACATCGAGGCCGCGCAGGTGTCGGCCCGGCCGGTCGAGCACCAGCGGTCGCACACGTCGAGCCCGTAACGGACCAGGGCCTCCTCGTAGCCGGCCCACATCTTGACGGCGGGATGGTGGCGCCAGCCGTAGCCGGGGACGATCAGGGCGCGCAACACCTGGAGGGCCTCCACCCGCTGCTTGCCCAGCCGCAGGGCATCCAGAACCCCGGCACTTGCCGTGAAATCCGGATATGGAAGAAAAGTCTGCATCAATACCCTCGCTGACCTGGTCTTTCGCGCCTGCCGTCCCGCGCGATCGTATAGACCACACGCCTTCCGGCGCGCACAATCGGCCCATGGGCTATGTCGGCGCGCGGACGCCTCGCAGGGAAGACGCCAGACTGCTGACCGGAAGGGGAAGGTACGTCGGCAACGTACGGCTGCCGGGCATGGCGTACGCGGTGGTGGTGCGCAGCCCCGTCGCCCACGGACGGCTCCTGGGCTGCGACGCCAAGGCGACCTGGACGGTCGAGGGGGTGCTCGACGTCGTCACCCCCGCCGACGCGGCCGGGGTCCTGCTGCCCTGCGTCACCCTCGCCCCCGGCCAGCCGCTCGCCTCCTACCGGGCGCTCGACGACACGATCAGGTACGCCGGCCAGCCGCTCGCCGTCGTCGTGGCCGAGACCCCCGCCGCCGCGCGCGACGCCGCCGACCTGCTGGACCTGGAGCTGGACCAGTTCCCCGCGGTCGTCGGCGCGGAACGCGCCCTGGAGGAGGACGCGCCGCTGCTCCACCCCGACTGGGGCACGAATTTGGTCACCGACTTCCCGATCGGCGACGCCGACTGCGCGGAGTTCGTCGAGTCGGCCGAGCACGTCGTCGAGATGACGTTCAGGATGGGCCGGATCTCGCCGCATCCCCTGGAGCCGCGCGGCGTCGTGGCCTCCTACGCCGACGACGAGCTGACCGTGCACATCTCCTCCCAGGCCCCGCACCACGTGCGCGAGCACCTGGCGGAGGCGTTCGGGCTCAGCCACGACCGGGTGCGCGTGATCAGCCGGGACACCGGCGGCGGGTTCGGCGGCAAGGAGCACGTCTACCCCGACGAGGCGGCCGTCTGCCTGGCCGCGATGCGCCTGGGCCGTCCGGTGAGCTGGACCGAGTCGCCCGGCGACCGGCTGTCGGCGACGCTGCCCGCGCGGGCCGCCGTCCACCGGGCCAGGCTGGCGCTCGACGGCGAGGGCCGGTTCGTCGCCCTGCACGCCGACATCCTCGGCGACCTCGGCGCCCATCCGTCGAACGTCGGCATCTCGCCCTTCGCGGTCTCGGCCACGCTGTTGCCGGGGCCGTACCGGTTCGAGCGGGTCGGCGTGCGCGTGCGCGGGGTCGTCACGAACACCACCCCGACCGGCTCCTACCGCGGGTTCGGGCAGCCTGAGTGCACCTGGACCAGGGAGCGCCTGATCGACGAGGCGGCCCGGCGGCTCGGCCTCGACCCGGTCGAGCTGCGGCTGCGCAACATGCCGGAGCCGGACGAGCTGCCGGTCACGAGCCGGGTGTACCAGACGTACGACTCCGGCGACTATCCGCTGGCCCTGCGCACCCTGCGCGACCTGGTCACCCCGGTGACCGGTGTGGACGACGGGCGCCGGCGCGGCATCGGCTACTCCTGCCACGTCGAGACCACCGGCCTGGGCCCGTCGATGGAGATGAAGGCGACGGGCATCCAGGCGGGCGGCTACGAGACGGCGGTGCTGCGGATGGAGCAGGACGCGTCGGTGGTGGTGTCGTCCGGGGTGGTCTCGATCGGGCAGGGCATCGAGACCGCGCTGGCCCAGCTCGCGGCCGACCGGGTGGGGGTGCCGATCGAGCGGGTGCGGGTGGTGCTGGGGGACACCGCGGCGACGCCGTACTCGTCGGTCGGGTCGATCGCCAGCCGCTCGCTCGCGGTCGGCGGCGGGGCGCTCGTCCAGGCCGCCGCCAGGCTGCGTGACAAGCTGCTGGCCATCGCCGCTCACCGGCTGGAGGCGGCGCCCGGCGACCTGGAGATCGTCGACGGGTCCGTGCGGGTGAAGGGCGACCCGCGGGCGTCGGTGTCGTTCCGGGAGCTGGCCACGTCCGCCTGGCGGGCCTGGGACCTGCCGGAAGGCGTCACGCCGGGCCTGGAGGAGCGGGTCAGCTACGACCCGTCCGCCTACACCTTCGCCTACGGCGCGCACGCCGCCGCCGTCGCGGTGGACCCCGAGACCGGCGCGGTCGAGGTGGAGCGCTACTGGGTGGTCAACGACGCCGGGACGCTGGTCAACCCGTCCCTGGTCGAGGGCCAGATCCGGGGCGGGGTCGCGCAGAGCATCGGCATGGCGCTGACCGAGGAGATCGTCCACACCGAGGACGGGCAGCCGCTCGCCGAGTACCTGCTGCCGACCACCCGCGAGGTGCCCGACATCGAGGTCGTGCTGCTGGAGACCCCGTCGCCGCGCACCCCCGGCGGCATGAAGGGAGCGGGCGAGGCGGGCACGATCGGCCCGCCCGCCGCCATCGGCAACGCGGTCGCCGCCGCCATGCCCGAGCTGGCCGGACGCGTCACCGACGTGCCCCTCACCCCGCAGGTCGTGTGGAGGTGTCGACACCTCTGACCTGGGCACGAGGAGCCTGAAGGATCGGGGGACGAATCATGGAATATCGTGCACTTTTGGCCTCCATCGGCCGCATGACGGGCCTGGGGGCGGGCCCGGCCAGAGCGGCGGCGGAGGCCACGCTGACCACGCTGGCCCGTACGCTCGACGACGACGACCGCCGCGAGCTCATCGAGGCCCTGCCGCCCGAGCTGACCGACGACTTCCCCATGGACCATCCGCGCAACGACGGCACCGAGGAGGGCTTCGTCCGCCAGGCCGCGCTGCTCGGCCGCCGTCCGCCCGAACAGGCCAGGCTCAGGGCCCAGGCCGTGCTGGCCGCCGTCGCCGAGCAGGACCCCGAGCTGATCGCCCGGCTGCACATCCCGGAGCAGGTACGCCCCCTGTTCGAGCCGCCGGGCAGCGGCGGCGGCATCACCGGCCCCAAGGGGCACACCGCCCCGCTCACCGACGACGAGATCGCCTCGGCGCTGGCCGGCCTGCCCCTGTGGACCGGCGACCGCTCGGCGCTGCGCCGCGAGATCTCCCTGCCGCGGGAGAACCTGCGGGCCGTCCGCCGCGCGCTCGACCACCTCAAGGTCACCTACGGCCGCCAGCCCCAGCTCCACGACACCGCCGACGGCCTGGCCATCGTGGTCAGGACCGTCTCCGTGGGCGCGGTCACGGCCCTCGACGTGGACCTGGCCAGGCGGGTGGACGACGTCATCGAGGAGGTGGGCGCCGGTATCGGCCGCCCCTAGCCGCGGGCCCCGCCGGTCCCCCCGCCGGCTGTTTCGCCGGTGAGGTCCTCCAGGTCCTTGCCCGCCTGTGACAGGGCCTGTTCCAGGGCCGCCTGCCCGGCGGTCCGGTGCCCCGACGGCGTTCCGCCTTCCTCGGCCGGGCGCCTGGCCGCGTCGAGGAGGGGCTTGGTGTCGGTCTTGGGGCTGCTCTCGTCAGGACTGCTCATGGCCCTGTCCGTACCCGCTGACCTGGGAAGACATGTCGGGCGCGAAGAAAGTCGGGATTTCTCGGAAAACGTTCGACCCGTTCGGCCCTTGCGTGCGTACAGGTTTGGACAGCCGCATGTCCGTCAACTCGGAGGCAGGTCTCGTGTTGAGTGAAACGAGCGTTCTTCGCCGCCCTTCCCAGGATGGAGAGGCCATGTCCAGGCTGCGGTCGGCCCGGCGGATCAGGAACCAGTACGTATGGCCGTTGCGCGCGGACGCCCGGACCGTCGGCCACACCCGGTCGATCATCCGTGCGGAGCTGTCCGGGCTCGACCTGCACGACGACGTCGTGGACGACGCCGTCCTCATGGTGAGCGAACTGGTCACCAACGCGTTCATGTACGGCGAGGGCCCGTACGAGCTGCTCCTCCACGTGGACGCCAAGGAGATCATGTGCGTCGTCGTGGACGCCGGCCCGCCCCTGCCCGCGCCGTCCGTCCCCGACCCGGCCGCCGAGCACGGAAGGGGGCTGCGCATCGTCGCCCGGCTCTCCGACGGCTTCTACGGCTGCCATCCCCAGCGCTACCTGACCCACCCCGACCTGGTCGGCAAGGCCACCTGGTTCGCGCTGCCACGCCGCGGCGGGCCCGGCAACGTGGTGCCGATCAGAGCGGGCACGTGACGGGTTCCAGTCTCCTTCAAGTCGGCTCGACCATACTGTGATCGATCAGGATGAAGCCGATGAGTGGGACAACGTGGAATTCCGAGTTCTGGGGCCGCTGGAGGTCCGCGACGCCGACGGGGCCGCGGTCGGCCTCGGCGGCCCCCGCCCGCGGGCCGTGCTGGCCCGGCTGCTGGTCGCGCAGGGGGCCGTGGTCCCCGCCGAGACGCTGATCGACGACCTGTACGCCGGCGCCGCCCCGCCCAGCGCCCTGCCCACCCTGCACTCCTACGTCTCCAACCTGCGCCGCGCGGTCGAGCCGGACCGCGGGCCGCGCGTCCGGCCGAGGACGCTGATCGCCCGCGCGCCCGGCTACCTGCTGGCCGCCGACCACGTGGACGCGCGCCGGTTCGCCGAGCTGGTGAACCGGGCGGAGTTCCGGTCGGCCGAGGAGGCGCTGGCCTGCCTGGACGAGGCACTGGGGTTGTGGCGCGGCTCGCCGTACGAGGAGTTCCAGGACGAGCCGTGGGCGCTCACCGAGGTGAGCCGCCTGCGCGAGCTGCGCCTGGTCGCGGTCGAGCGGCGGGCCCGCGCGCTGCTCGACCTGGGCCGCCCCCAGCCGCTGATCACCGAGCTGGAGGCGGAGACCGTCGCCAACCCGCTGCGCGAACGCCTGTGGAGCCTGCTCGCCCTGTCCCTCTACCGCACCGGGCGCCAGGCCGAGGCGCTGGCCGTGCTGCGCACGGCGGCCAGGCGGCTGTCCGACGAGCTCGGCCTCGACCCGGGGCCCGAGCTGCGCTCCCTGGAGTCGGACATCCTGCGCCAGGTCGACTCGCTCGCGCCGGTGAACGAGACCCCGGCGCTGGTGGCCGCCGCGCCGCGCTCACCGAACACCCTGCACGGGCGTGAGGCCCAGCTCGCCGAGCTGATGGCGCTGGCCGAGCCGGCCGCGCCCGCCGGGCTCGCGGTCGCCGAGGTCAGCGGCGAGCCCGGGATCGGGAAGACCAGGCTGCTGGAGGCGTTCGGCGAGCGCTGCGCGCGGCTCGGCCGGCTCGTGCTCCGGGGACGCTGCCACGACGCCGAGGGCACCCCCGCGCTGTGGCCGTGGACGCAGGTGTTCGAGGCGCTGGAGCCGCACTGCCCGCCGCCGGACCGTGAGGCCCTGTCCGGCCTCCTCGACGCCCCGGCCGCCGTGGCGCCGGTGGCCGGAGGGTCGGCCGAGGCGTTGGTGTCGCGCCGGAACCAGGCCGTCGCCCGGTGGCTCGTCACGGCCTCGCGCGCCCAGCCGCTGGTGATCGTCCTGGACGACCTCCAGTGGGCCGACCCCGCCTCGCTCGACCTGCTCAGGCATCTGGTGATGCTGCTGCGGGGCGGCGCGGTCACGCTGGTCGCCGCCTTCCGCACCGGCACCGGTGACGTGCTCGGGCGGCTGGTCCGCTACGACCTGCTGCGGCTGCGCCTGACCGGCGTCGGCCCCGAGGCGGTCCGCGCCATCGCGGCCGACCTCGGCGTCGAGCTGGACGACGAGTCGTGCGCCAGGATGGCCGACTGCACCGGCGGCAATCCGTTCTTCCTGCGCGAGAGCATCAGGCTGATGGCCCAGGACCCGGACGTGGACCCGGACGCGTACGAGGTGCCCGCCGCGGTGACCGAGCTGGTCCGCCTGCGCCTGGACGCGCTCGCCGAGGTCACGGACGTGCTGGCGGTCGCGGCGCTGATCGGCAGGGAGTTCGACCCGGCCGTGGTGGCCCGGGTCGCGGGGGAGGAGGCGTACGGGCCGCTCGACCGGGCCGTGCGCGGCGGCCTGCTGGCGGCGCGTACGGGCGGCCGGCTGGCGTTCGTGCACGACCTGGTGCGCGAGGCGCTGGTCAGGGACCTGCCGCCGTTGCGCAAGGCCGCGCTGCACCGCGACCTCGCCACCGCCCTGTCCGCCCGCCCGGCGACCGACGTCGCGGTGATCGCCCACCACGCGGTGCAGGCGGGGCCGGTGGCGTACGAGGAGGCGGTGCGGTGGGCGCGGGCCGCCGCCGAGCAGGCCGAGCTGCGCCTGGGGTACGCCGAGTCCGCGTCCTGGCTGGGGCACGCGGTGACCGCGCACGACGCCTGCGGCGGCGATCCGGCCGAGCACGTGGAGCTGCTGCTGCGGCAGGTGAGCGCGCTGCTGGCGGCGGGCGAGCCGGCCAGGGCCCGCCGGGTCAGGGACGAGGCCGTGCGGGCGTCCGGCCGCATCGCGCAGGGCGGCTCGCAGGTGCGGGTCCGGGCGCTGACCTCGTTCGACACGCCGTCCATCTGGACGCTGCGCGACCCGTACGGCGCCGCCGACCCGCTGCTCGTCCGCCGCTTCGAGGACGCGCTGCGCGAGCTGCCCGAGGCGGACGGCCCCGACCGGGCGATGCTGCTGGCCGGGCTGGCCCAGGAGCTCTACGACGCCTCCGGCGACCCGCGGGCCGAGGGGCTGTCCGCGCAGGCCGTGGCCATGGCAAGGCGGCTGGGCGACCGGCGGCTGCTGATGCGCGCGCTCAACGCCAGGCACCTGTCGCTGCCCCGGCCCCTGCATGTGCACGAGCTGGTGGACCTCGCCGCCGAGCTGCACGAGCTGGCGGACGGCGAACCGGCGTACCAGCTCCTGGCGAGCATGATGGACACCCACAACCGGCTGGAACTGTTCGACGTCACCGGCGCCGACTTGGCCGCGGCCCGCTGCGACGACCTGCTCGAACGCCTCCCGCTGCCCTGGCCGCGCTTCCAGCACACGCTGTGGCGGGCGGGCCGGCTGGTGCTCTGCGGCCACTTCGACGAGGCGGAGGACCTGTACGCCGACGCCGCCGACCAGGCGACCGGCCTCGGCATCTGGCACGCCGCCCGTGCCGTCACCGCCGGCCGCCTCGCCCTGGACTACCACCGGGGCACGATGGCCGCCGCGGGCCCGCTCATCGACGTCCTGCGCGGCGCGAACCACGCGCTCGACCAGGCCGCCGCCACCCTCCACCTGCACGCGCTCGGCCGCCTGGACGAGGCCCGCAAGCTGAACGGGCAGCCGCTGCTCGACCGGTCGCGCCCGTCCACCCTGTGCCTGCGGGCCGCCGCCGCGGTCGCGCTCGGCCGGGTGCACGAGTGCCGCGCGCTCTACGAGGCGCTGCTGCCCTTCAGCGGCCGGATCAGCGTCCTGTCCGCCTGCGCCTGGGTGGGCCCGGTGGACTGGCACCTCGCGCTGCTGGCCGAGGCGACCGGCCGGCACGAGAGCGCCGTCCGGCACCTGAGCGCGCTCGAACGGCTGGCCGCCCGCAACGGCCTGGCCTGGTGGCGCGAACGGGCGGCCGAGGCCCGGCGGCCCGGCCGCAAGCGCCTGCAACTGGCCACCAGCGGATGACAAGGGCCTCCTGGTCGACTGGTGCACCGGTCGCCGGTGGATCGCCGGTCGATCGCCGGTCGATCGCCAGTTGATCGCCAGGAGGGGAGAACGGGATGACGGGCGCGCAGGCTCTGGTGAGGGCGCTTGAACGGGTCGGCGTGGACACCGTGTTCGGCATCCCCGGCGGCGCCGTACTGCCCGCCTACGACCCGCTCTACCGCTCGACCTCGATCAGGCACGTGCTGGTCCGGCACGAGCAGGGCGCCGGGCACGCGGCCGAGGGGTACGCGCAGGCCACCGGCAAGGTCGGGGTCTGCATGGCGACCAGCGGCCCGGGGGCCACGAACCTGGTGACGCCCCTCGCCGACGCCTACATGGACTCGGTGCCGATCGTCGCGATCACCGGCCAGGTGCCCAGCTCGCAGATCGGCACGGACGCCTTCCAGGAGGCCGACATCACGGGCATCACCCTGTCGATCACCAAGCACAGCTTCCTGGTCACGGACGCGGCCGACATCCCCCGTACGATCATGGAGGCGTTCCACATCGCCTCCACGGGACGTCCGGGGCCGGTGCTGGTGGACATCACCAAGGACGCGCTCCAGGCCGAGACCGCCTTCGTCTGGCCGCCGGTCATGCGGCTGCCCGGCTACCGCCCGGTCGCCCGGCCGAGCGCCCGGCAGATCAGGGCCGCCGCCGAGCTGATCGCCGAGGCCCGGCGGCCCGTCCTGTACGTCGGCGGCGGCGTGCACAAGGCGGGCGCGTCCGCGGAGCTGCTGCGGTTCGCCGAGCTGACCGGCATCCCGGTCGTCACCACGCTCATGGCCCGTGGCACGTTCCCCGACAGCCACCCCCTGCACATGGGCATGCCCGGCATGCACGGCTCGGTCCCGGCCGTCGGGGCGCTCCAGCGGGCCGACCTGATCATCGCGCTCGGCACCCGGTTCGACGAGCGCGTCACCGGCGACCTGGCCACGTTCGCGCCGCACGCCAAGGTCGTGCACGCCGACGTGGACCCGGCCGAGATCTCCAAGAACCGGCGGGCCGACGTGCCCGTCGTGGGCGACTGCCAGGAGGTGCTGGCCGACCTGATCATCGCCCTCGACGGCCGGCCGGGTGACCGTACGGCCTGGTTGCGCACGCTGGAGGGGTACCGGCGCACGTACCCGCTGGGCTACGAGACGTTCGAGGGCGCGCTCGCCCCGCAGTACGTCATGCAGCGGCTGAGCGCCCTGGTCGGGCCGGAGGCCGTCTACACCTCCGGCGTGGGACAGCACCAGATGTGGGCCGCCCAGTTCATCGGGCACGAGCGGCCGGGCTCCTTCATCAACTCCGGGGGCGCGGGCACGATGGGCTTCGCGGTCCCCGCGGCGATGGGCGCCAAGATCGGCTGTCCCGACCGCACGGTGTGGGCGATCGACGGCGACGGCTGCTTCCAGATGACCAACCAGGAGCTGGCCGTGTGCGCCCTGGAGGGCGTGCCGATCAAGGTGGCCGTCATCAACAACGGCAGCCTCGGGATGGTCCGCCAGTGGCAGACCCTCCTGTACGACGGCCGCTACTCCAACACCGACCTGCGTCCCGCCCGCCGCATCCCCGACTTCGTCGCCCTCGCCGAGGCGTACGGCTGCCACGGCCTGCGCTGCGAACGGCCCGAAGACGTGGACGCCGTCATCGAGAAGGCCATGGCCATTGACGACCTGCCGGTGGTGGTGGACTTCGTCGTGCACCGGGACGCCATGGTCTGGCCCATGGTCCCGGCCGGCACGAGCAACGACGACATCCGGATCGCCAGGAACCTGGCTCCGAACTGGGGAGATGACGAATAAGTCAAGTCATTACGAAGCGGCGATAACCGGCAAACCTCATCTAAGCTTCCTTGACCCGGGGCGGCCCGGGGCGCTGAACCGAGGTGGATAGTGGCGCTGCGCGTCAAGGTGCTGGGGCCGATCGTGGCCGAGATCGACGGGGTGGAGGTCGCGCTCGGCGGCCCGAGGCAGCGCGCGGTGCTCGCCGTGCTGGTCGCGGCGCGCGGCCAGGTCGTCTCGGCCGAACGCGTGCTCGACGCCGCCTGGGACGAGGGCGAGCCCGCCTCGATGCCCACCCTGCACTCCTACATCACCAGGCTGCGCAAGGCACTCGAACCCGGCCGGACCAACCGGTCCCCGGAGAGCGTGCTGGCCCGCGTCGGCAACGGCTACACGCTGCGCGTCGAGCCCGACGCCGTGGACGCCGAGCGGTTCGCCCGCAAGGTCGGCGAGGGACAGCTCCTGCTGGAGGCGGGCGACCACAGCGCGGCGCTGGCCGTGCTGGGCGAGGCCGTCGAGCTGTGGGGCGGCCAGCCGTACGGGGAGTTCGCGGGCGCGGCGTTCGCCGTGCCGGAGATCGCGCGGCTCCAGGGGCTGTTCCTGTCGGCGCGGGAGAGCCTGTACGCCGCGCAGCTCGCGCTCGGACGGCACACGGTCGCGGTGCCGGAGCTGGAGAAGCTCACCGCCGAGCAGCCCATGAGCGAGCGCGGCTGGGAGCTGCTGGTGCTGGCCCTGTACCGGTCGGGCCGCCAGGGCGACGCGCTGGCCGCGCTGCGGTCGGCACGCCGCGTGCTGGCCGAGGAGCTGGGCATCGATCCGGGGCCGGGGCTGCGGGAGCTTGAGGCTGCGGTGCTGGCCCAGGACGACACGCTGCGGCCCGGGGGCGCCGCGCCGCTGCCGGAAAGCGGCGGCAACCTGCCCTTCCCCGTGACCGCTCTGGTCGGCAGAACGGCCGAGGTCGAGCAGGTGGCCGCGCTGCTCGCCGAGCACCGGCTGGTCACGCTCGGCGGGCCCGGGGGCATCGGGAAGACCCGGCTGGCGCTGGAGACCGCGCGGGCCAGGGACGACGCCGACGGGCCGTGGCTGGTCGAGCTGGCCGGGCTGGCCGACCCCTCGCTGGTGGCCGGGGCCATCGCCCAGGTGCTCGGGCTCACCGGGCCGGTCACCGCGCAGCGCCTGGCGTACGCGCTGCGCGGCCGGAGCCCGCTGATCGTGATCGACAACTGCGAGCACCTCGTGGCGGCCGTCCGCGACACGGTGGCCGAGCTGCTGGCCGGGGCGGGCGGCGTACGCGTGCTCGCCACCAGCCGCGAGACGCTCGGCGTGCCGGGCGAGGCCCTGTACGACGTGCCGCCGCTGTCCACGGCCGACGCCCGCGACCTGTTCCTGAGCCGGGCCAGGGCCGCCGCGCCCGGCTGGGAGCCGACCCCGGCGGAGCTGGCGAACGCCGAACGCCTCTGCCAGGGGCTCGACGGGCTGCCCCTGGCGGTCGAGCTGGCCGCCGGGCAGTGCCGCATGTTGTCGGTCGAGCAGATCCTCACCTCGATGGACGACAGGTTCAGCGTGCTCACCGACGGCGCCGGCCCCCGGCGGCACCGCACGCTCGCCCGTACCGTGGAGTGGAGCTACGACCTGCTCGAACCCGCCGAGCGCGAGCTGTTCCACCGGCTCGGCGCGTTCGCCTCCGGCTTCGTCCTGGACGCGGCGGCCGCGGTGTGCGGGCGGCCGGTCCTGGGCGGCCTGGGCGCGCTGGTGCGCAAGTCGCTGGTCGCGGTCGAGCCCGGCACCTCGCCGCGCCGCTACCGGCTGCTGGAGACGATCAAGGAGTTCGCCCGCGCCCGGCAGGACCCGGCCGAGCTGGCCGAGGCCCAGGCCGCGCACCGGGCCTGGGTGCTGGGCCGCGCCGAGGCCGCCGACGCCAGGATCCGCGGCGAGGGGGCGGCCGCCGCGATGGAGGTGCTCCTCGCCGACCAGGCCGAGCACCGGGCCGCGTTCACCTCGGCGATGCTGGCCGGCGACGGCGGGTACGCGCTGCGGCTCACCGGCCTGCTGTCGTGGTTCTGGTACCGCAGGGGGCACGTCGCCGAGGGGCTGGCCAGCCTGTCGGCCGCCATGGAGCTCTACCCCGACGCCGAGCCCGGCGTGCGCTCCCAGGCGCTGATCGGCATGGCCGGCCTCCACTACCTGGCCGGCGACTTCGTCGCCGCGAGCCGGCGGGCCAGGGAGGCGGCCGAGATGGCCCGGCTGGCCGACGACCTGGTCGCCGAGGGACAGGCCCTGACCTACCGGGCGCTGTTCGGCGGCCTGTGCGGGGCGCCCAACGCTCTGGCCGACGCCCGGGCGGCGCTCGACCTGGCCGAGGTCGCGGGCATGGAGTGGCTGCACGCCGAGGCGCTGATGGTGCTCGGCATGCTGCTGGTGTTCGCGCGGGAGACGGGCGAGGCGGCCGAGTGGCTGACCGACTCGATCGCGGTGGCCACCGGGACGGGACACCGCTTCGTCACCGCCTCCTCGACCTGGCTGCTGATGAAGATCGACCTGCTGACCGGCCGTACCGACCGGCCGCTGGCGTCCGGGCTGCCGATCCTGCGCATGCTCGACGAGGACAAGGACGTCACGTCCTGGCTGGTCATGGCCCACACCCTGGCCGGGGTGCTCGCCGCGGGCGGGCTGCCGCGCGACGGCGCCCGCCTGCTCGGCGCGGTCGAGGCGGTCGGGGCCCGGGTCGGCTTCTCGCCGCCGGAGCTGGACCCGGCCGACGGCGCCGAGCGGGAGCGGCTGATCCGCCACGCGCTTCCCGCCGACGAGCTGGCCGAGTGCCTGCGCGAGGGGGCCGGCCTGTCGCCCGCCCAGGTGCACGACCTGCTCGACACGCTGATCAGGAGCCGCGTCCACTGACCCGGGATTCCCGCCGGCCCGGACGGGTTGACCTCAAGTCGCCTTGAGGTAGCAACCTGGCAGGGAAGCTGTTCCGGATGAGGAGTGGGCATGAGAGTTGTGCGGGTGACGAGGTTCGGCGGGCCCGAGGTGCTGGAGACGCAGACCGTCCCCGACCCGGTGGCCGGGTCGGGCGAGGTCGTGGTGCGGGTCGCCTTCGCCGAGATCAATTTCATCGAGACGCAGCTCAGGCGGGGGTTCACGCCGGGGCCGCCGCTGCCTGAGCTCCCGTACGTGCCGGGCGGCGGCGTGGGCGGGCTCGTGCTCTCCGTGGGCGAGGGCGTCGATCCCGGGCTGGTGGGGCGGCGGGTGGTGACCCGTACGCCGGGCTTCGGCGGCGGGAACGCCGAACTGGTGGTAGCCAGGGCCGCCGACCTGGTCGAGGTGCCGGACGAGCTCGAACTGGCCGACGCGACGGCGCTGCTCGTGGACGGCAACACGGCCGTGGGCCTGTTCGCCAACGCCGCCATCCGGCCCGGCGAATGGGTGCTCGTCGAGGCCGCCGCCGGAGGGCTCGGCAGCCTGCTCGTGCAGCTCGCGCGGGGGGCCGGCGCGCGGGTCATCGGGGCGGCGGGCGGCGCGGCCAAGCTGGAGGTGGTGGCCGGGCTCGGCGCCGAGGTCACCGTCGACTACTCGCGTCCCGGCTGGACCGACGAGGTGCTCGACGCGACCGGCGGGCGCGGGGCCGACGTGGTCTTCGACGGCGTGGGCGGCGACCTCGGCCGCCAGGCGTTCGAGGTGACCGCGCGCGGCGGGCGGTTCTCCGTGCACGGCGCGTCCAGCGGCAGCACCACGACGGTCGATCCCGAGGAGGCCGCCCGGCGGGGCGTCACCGTGATCGGCCTGGAGCAGCTGGCCGCCCTGAGCGGCGACGGGAACGAGCGGACCGAGCGGGCGATCGCCGAGGCGGCGGGCGGGCGGCTCAGGGCGGTCGTGGGGCGTACGTTCCCGCTGGAGCGGGCGGCCGAGGCGCACGCGGCGATCGAGGCCCGCGCGGTGAACGGCAAGACCCTGCTGGAGGTCTGACCGCCGGCGGCCCGATCCAGGCGGGCCATGAGGTCATAATCGAGGCGTGCACCGGCCGTCCAGGCGACTTCTGCTCCAGGCGGGCGCGGTCGCCGTGGCCGGCGTGGCGGGGGCGCTCGCCCGGGTCGAGCCCGCCCACACGCCGGACGACTCCTTCGTCACGCTGCGCCGCCGGTGGCGGGAGGTGACGGCGGGGTCGGGGTTCGACGCGGG
Source organism: Nonomuraea sp. NPDC047529 (assembly GCF_040642995.1). NCBI lineage: Bacteria > Bacillati > Actinomycetota > Actinomycetes > Streptosporangiales > Streptosporangiaceae > Nonomuraea > Nonomuraea sp. NPDC047529. The sequence continues at coordinate 24,020 of NZ_JBEYTJ010000017.1, forward strand.
CGCGGAGCCGTACCGGACGCGGCTGGCCGAGGCGGGGCGGCGGGCGGCCCGCCACCGGGCGGCGATGGCGTACACGGGCACGTCGCTCTGGCCGGACCAGCCGTTCCCGTCGTTCGTCGCGACGCCGCGAAGGCTGCTGGCCATGGCCCGCGCGTACGCGTCGCCCGGGACCGGGCTGACCGGCGACGCGGGCCTGGCCGCCGCTGTCGCCGCCGGGATCGACCACTACCGCCGCCACGTGTACGCCGACGGCGCCGACCCGGCCGGCAACTGGTGGCACTGGGAGATCGGCGTGCCGAAGGCGCTGCTCGACGCCGCCGTGCTGGTCGGGCCGCACCTGGGCGAGCGGCGGAGCGCCGCGTTACGGGACGCCGTCGACCACTTCGTGCCCGAGAGCCGCCTGGGCGACTACAGCGGCACCAGCACCGCCGCCAACCGGGTGGACCTGTGCGTGGTGATGCTGCTGCGCGCCATGCTCAGGGCCGACCCGGGCAAGGCGGGGCTGGCGGTCTCGGCGCTCTCCCCGGTGTTCCGCACGGTCTCCGAGGGTGACGGCTTCTACCGGGACGGGTCGTTCGTCCAGCACTCGACCGTGCCCTACCAGGGGGCCTACGGGGTGACGCTGCTCGCCGGGCTGGCGACGTTGTTCGCGGTGCTGCGCGGCACGCCGTGGGAGGTCGCCGACCCGACCGTGTTCGCCATGGTGGAGCGGTCGTTCGCGCCGTTCGTCCGCGACGGGTTCTGCATGGACCTGGTGCGCGGCAGAGGGGCCGGCAGGAAGCCGTTCGGCGACCACGACAGGGGGCGCGAGCTGGCCGACGCGATCCTGCTGCTCGGCGAGGTGGCCCCGGCCGCCGACCGGGCCCGCTGGCAGGCGATGGTCAAGGGCTGGGCCGTACGCGAGACGTGCCGTCCCATGCTGGCTGAGGCCGAGCCGGGCTTCCACGCCCGCCTGGCCGCCGTCCTCGGCGACGACGCCGTGCCCGCCGCGCCGGAGCCCGTCGGCCACCGGCTGTTCCCGATGAGCGCGCGGGCCGTGCACCGCCGGCCGGGCTGGTGCGCCGCGCTCAGCATGGCCTCGTCCAGGATCGGCCACTACGAGCACGGCAACGGCGAGAACCTGCGGGGCTGGCACACCGGCTCGGGCATGCTCTACTGGTGGGCCGACGGCCACGCCGACCAGTACTCCGACTCGTTCTGGACCACCGTCGACCCCTACCGGCTGCCCGGCACGACGGTCTCGACCCGGCGGCTGCCCGACGGCGCCGGCCCGGCCTGGGGCGACACCTGCCCGCCCGGCCGCTGGGTCGGCGGCGCCACGGACGGCTTGTACGCCGTCGTCGGCCAGCACCTCAACGGCCTCGACAGCACGATGGAGGCGTTCAAGTCCTGGTTCTTCCTCGACGACGCGGTGGTCTGCCTCGGCGCGGGGATCAGCGGCGCGGACGGCGTGCCGGTCGAGACGATCGTGGACAACCGCAGGACCGCCGCCCCGCTGACCGTCGATCCCCGGGCGGGCTGGGCGCACCTCGACGGCCACGGCGGCTACGTCGTCCCGGACGGCCTGCGCACCCTCCGGGAGCGGCGCGGGAACCGCGACTACCGCACGCTCTGGCTCGACCACGGCATCGACCCCGACCAGGCGGACTACGTCTACCTGCTCCTGCCCGGCGCGAGCCGCGAACGCACGATCGCCAGGGCCGCCGATCCCGGGTGGGCCCGCGTGCTGGCCAACACCGCGCGGCAGCAGGCCGTCCAGGTGGACGCGCTGGGCGTCACCGCGGCCGCCTTCTGGAACGACGGCGTCGCCGGCCCGCTGGCCGCGTCCGGGCCCTGCGCCGTGCTGGTCAGGGAGGACGCCGAAGGCACGGCCACGGTGACCGTGGCCGATCCCCGGTGCGACCTGGACGGGCTGACCGTGACCTGGGACCGGCCGGTCGCCGAGGTGCTGCGCGGCGACCCGCCGGTGGTGGGCGCGGCGACGGGCGACCGGCTGACGCTCACCTTCGGGCCGCTGGTCCGCCTGGAGGGCGCCTCCGTCACGGTGAGCGTGCGGCTCGCATGAACGTCAGGACATGACGGCCTGGGCGGCGACCAGTTCGGCGTACTTGCCGCCCACGGCCGTCAGCTCGTCGTGGGTGCCGCGTTCCACCACCCGGCCCGCGTCGATCACGAGGATCACGTCGGCGTCCCTGACCGTGCTCAGCCGGTGGGCGATCACGATCCTGGTCTGGACGAGCCGGCTCAGGTTCGCCTCGATGGCCGCCTCCGTGGCGCTGTCCAGGTTGCTGGTGGCCTCGTCGAGCAGCAGCACCTTCGGGCGCGACAGGACGGCACGGGCCAGGGCGAGCCGCTGCCGCTGCCCGCCGGACAGGCCGCCGCCGTCGGTGAGCATCGTCTCGTACCCCATGGGCATGTCCGTGATCTCGTCGTGCAGCGCGGCCAGGCGGGCCGCGGCGACCACCCGCTCCAGCGACGCGCCGGGCTCGTTCAGCGCGATGTTCTCCCTGATCGAGCCGCTGAACAGGGACGGGTCCTGGGTGACCACGCCGAACTGGCGGCGCAGCGTGCGCAGGTTCAGCTCGGCGGCCGGGACGCCGTCGTAACGGATCTCGCCCAGCACGGGGGTGTGCAGCGCGAGCAGCAGCCGGGCCAGCGTGCTCTTGCCCGAGCCGGACGAGCCCACCAGGGCGACCTTCTGCCCCGGCCGGATGGAGACCGAGACGTCGCGCACGGTCCAGGGGGCGCGCGGGTCGTGACGGAAGCTCACCCCGCGCAGCTCGACCGAGCCCCGCAGCCGCAGCACCTCGATGCCGTTGCTCGGCTCCGGCTCCGAGGCCAGGATGTCGGAGAGCCGGTCGAAGTGCGCGCCCGCCTGCTGGAGGCTCTGCAACCCGGTCATCAGCGAGCCGAGCGGGGTCAGCGCGCCGAGCGCGATGGCGTTCAGCGCGACCAGCTCGCCCACCGTGAGCTGCCCGTCGAGCACCCGCCAGGCGCCCAGCCACAGCAGCCCGAGCGGCGCCGTCACCCGGATCGCGGCCAGCGCCGACTCCAGCAGCCCCCTGGTGAGCCCGGCGCGCACGTCCGCGTTGAGCTGTTTGGCGAAGTGGGACGACCACTGGTCCACGGCCCGCTTCTCGGCGCCCGACGCCTTCAGCGTCTCGATGCCGGTGATCGTCTGGATGAGGCTGGTCTGGGACGCCGCCAGCGCCGTCAGCTCCTGCCGGGTGAGCGTGGCGATCCGGCTCGTCGTGGCCAGCAGCAGGATCGTCTGCAGCACGGCCACGCCGGTCAGCGCGAGCCCGAACACCGGGTCCCAGAGGTAGACCAGCGCCAGGTAGCCCACGGCCAGCGGGCCGTCCAGCAGCGCCGCGACGACCTGCCCGGTGAGGATGTCGCCGAGCGTCGAGACGCTGCCCGCCCTGGTCACCAGGTCGCCCCTGCCGCGCTGCTGGAAGTACCGGTACGGCAGCGTCACCAGGTGGGTCACCAGACTTTCGGTGAGCTCCTGGTCGGCACGGGCCCGCACGGCGACCAGCAGGGCCGCCCGCAGGTACCCGATCACGAGCTGGGCCGCCCCCGCGAGCAGCACGGAGACGCCCAGCAGGGACAGCACCTCCACCGCCCGCCTGGGCACGATGGAGTCCAGGAGGAGCTGCGAGAACATCGGCAGGGCGAGCCCGAGCAGCTGGAGCAGCAACGAGGCCGCGATGAGCTGCGCGAGCAGGCCCCTGCGCCGCCGGAACAGGGTCCGGACGAACTCCTTGCGCCAGGCCCCCGCCGCCGAGGTCGTGCCGCGCCGGAAGCCCTCGCCCGGCTCGAACACCAGCAGCACGCCGGTGAACCCGGCGCCGAACTCCTCCGCGGTCAGCCTGCGGCGGCCGTACCCGGGGTCGACGACGTCCACGTGGTCGGGGGACCAGCGTTCGACCACGATGAAGTGGTTGAACTCCCAGTGCGCGACGGCGGGGAGCGGCACGCGGGCCAGGTCCTCGGGGGCCAGGGAGAAGGCGCGGGCCTTGAGGCCGTGCTCGCGGGCGCCGTCCACGATGGCCTTGGCGCTCAGGCCGTCCCGGCCGACCCGGAGCTGCTCGGCGATCTGGTGGAGGGTGGTGCGCTGCCCGTGGTGGCACAGCACCATGGCCAGGCAGGCGGCGCCGCACTCGGTGTCGGTGTTCTGGAGCAGTACGGGGACGCGGCGGAACATCAGGCGACCGCCTCGACCGCGACCATCGTCAGCAGGACGCCGATGACGAGGAGCACGGCCGCCAGCAGCCACAACGCCAGGAACGACGGGGTGCTGATCACCAGTGGCATCCGGGTGACCCGCGACATCGCCCGATGCCGCAACGCCTCCTCCCGGAAGAGCCCCTGCCCGTCCTGCCCGCTCTTGTCCTGCCCACCCGGCTGCACCGGCTGGGGTGGGTGGGGGGCCGCGTGGCGGGGGTGTGGTGCGGCGTGACGCGGGATCGGGCGCGTCGTGCCGTACGGATCGTTCAAGGCCGGCGCCCCCCGCCTCGGACCGTCGTCTGCCTGACCCGCCACCCCATGGCCCACCTGCCCCTCCACTCAAGTCACGACAAAGGCTAGGAACGCCTACTTGGAAGCCACTTGGGATCGACTGCTTGACGCGCACAAGGGCAAGGTACGGGCCTGGGACGTCGTCAACGAGGTGATCGAGGAGGACGGCACGCTCCGGAAGTCCATCTGGCTCACCCACCTCGGCCCCGACCGCCACTCGTGGGTGCCGGGCTGGTTCGACGGCGAAGGCGCCGCCTGCCTCCTGGACGACCGCCTGACCCCCAAACCCGCCTAACCACAAAGCCCTACCCCCCGGCCCCCCCGGCCACCGAAAGGGGCGGCGGAACGGTCAGCGGAAGAGGAGGTCGGGGAAGCTCTGGTCGGGCGCGTCGGTCGGGTCGTGGCCGGTCGGCGAGGGGAAGGAGGTGGGGCTGGGCTCCGAAGGGCCGGCGTCCGGCGTGGGCGCGGGGGACGGGACGGTGGTGCCCGTCCCGCCGGGCGTCGGCGTCGGCGTGACCGTGGCCGGCGCCGACGGGCTGGGCGTCGCGGACGGCCCTGTGGACGGCCCGGGTGACGGCGTCGGGCTCGGCTGCCGGGTGGCGGGACGTTCGTGCCGCGGCTCGCCGACCGCCCGTCCATCCCGGCGGTCCTTCCTGCCCGGCGCCCTGCCGGCCTCGCCCGAGGTGCGCCCGGCGACCTGATCGGCCACCGTGCGGTCCGCGACGAGCTCGTAGATCACGATGCTCCCCATGCTGACGGTGAACACCAGCGCCGCCGCCCCGCAGACCCTGGCCCACCGCGGCCTCTTGCCCCCCTTCCCCCTGACAGCCCGCGCCGCGGCGGGAGCGACGGGCGGGCCCGGCGGGTCAGGGGTGGCGGGCGGGTCGGGCAGGGCCGGGTGGCCGCGCAGGGCGACCGCCGTGCGCCGCTTCACCTTGTCGCCGGTGCGCTTGAGGTAATGCGTGTAGACGTCGGCGACGACGGTGCTGGCCACGCTCATCATCGCGGCCCCGATCACCGTCCCCGCCGTGCCCAGGTACGAGGCCGCGACCGCGGCGGTGACCGCGGCCAGGGCGCTTCCCACGATCTGCGGCCCGCTCAGCTCCAGCTTCCGCTGCTTGCCGCCCATAGCCAGGATCGTCCCCTCTTGTGCTGCGACGAAGGTGAACAAGCCACCTTGGCCCCCACAGAGCAGGACGCCCACGGCAACGCGCGGCACTTTGCCGCCTCCTGAGCCCGCCCTTGCCGAGGACGGGAACCGCCCGCGCCGCCATCACCCGGCCTGTGCGTTCCGCGGACGGCGGCTCACCGCACGAGCGGAAGCCGGCTCACCCCCGTCATGGTCGGCGTGGGGATGAAGAGCACCGGGTCGTCGGGGTCGGTGCGCAGGACCTCGACCCGGTCGAGCAGGATGTTCAGCGCCACCCGTCCCTCCAGCCGGGCCAGGGGGGCGCCCAGGCAGAAGTGGATGCCGCGGCCGAAGGCGAGATGCGGGTTGGGATCGCGGCCGGCGTCGAAGACCTCGGGGTCGTGGAACTGCCGGGGGTCCCGGTTGGCCGATCCGAGCCAGAGCATGACCATCTTGTCGGCCGGTATCGTCACCCCGCCCAGTTCGACCTCGCGGGTGGTCGACCGGCCCAGCGCGGAGAACGGGGTGAAGAGCCGCAGCGACTCCTCGATCACGGCCGGCACCGTGGAGCGGTCGGCCCGCACCTTGTCCTGCTGGTCGGGGAAGGCGTCCAGGCATACCACGGTGTTGCCGAGCAGCATCGTCGTGGTGATGTGCCCGGCGAGCAGCAGGACCATCGCGAAGTTGACGACCTGGTCGTCGGGCAGGCGCTCGCCGTCCACCTCGGCCTCGACCAGCTTGGTGAGCAGGTCGGCGCGGGGCCGCGCCCGGCGCTCGGCGGAGTGCCCGGCGAGGTACTCGGTCATCTCCCGCCACGGTTTGAGGGTGCTCGCCACCTGCGCGCTCTGTTCCTCCGTGGGCTCGGCGAGCGAGACCTTGGCGTCGCGCTGGAACAGTCCGTCGGCCCACTTCCTGAACAGGGCACGGTCGCTGCTCGGCACCCCCAGCAGCTCGGCGATGACGATGACGGGGAGCGGGTAGGCCAGGTCGGTCACCAGCTCCAGGCGGTCGCGGCCCTCGGTCGCGTCGAGCAGCTCGTGGGTGACGGCGGCGATGCGCGGTTCGAGGTCCGCGACGACCTTGCGGGTGAACGCGCTGCTGACCAGCTTGCGCAGCTTGCCGTGCTCCGGCGGGTCGATCTGGGTGATGAACCCCTCCAGCGAGATCTCGTCGCCCTGCGGCAGCAGCCCCTTGGGGACCAGCCGCATGGTGTCGGAGGAGAACGTGGTGGGGTCGCCGAGAACGTCGTGCACTTCCTGGTAGCCGTGGACGTTGTACATCCCGGCGGCGGCGTCGTACTCGACGGACGGGCCCGATCGGGGCCCGTGCAACCAGAAGTGCTGCTTGGAGATCTTGTACCGTTCGACGATGTCGGACATCGCCTCTCCTTAGTCGTAGATCCACTTGCGGTAGGGCGGGATCAGCTCCTCGAGAATCGCGACGTACTCCGCCGCCGCCGCCTCCAGCACCTCGGCGGACGGCTCCTCGGCGGGCTCGAAGGCGTGGCGCACGGTGAAGGCGAGCGCGTCCGCCCGCTCCTCGACGCTCAGCTCCGACCCTGTGGCGTCGACGCCGTTGATCAGGTAGAAGCCCGTGGACGCGGCGCTCAGCGTGTACCGGGGGTGCGGCATGTCCGCCCTGAGCAGCCCGTACCGGTCGGCCACCTGCTGGAACCGCTGGGAGGCGAGGAGGTCGTGGCTGCGCAGCGGATGCTTGGCCAGCTTGCCCAGCAGCTCGAAGTCGGTCGTGAACAGCGCCTGGAGCAGCGGTCTGCGGCTCATGGAGACGAAGGCCGCCCGCGAGAAGCGGTGGGGCAGCACCTGGGTGGGGTCGCGCCGCAACATCGCCGCGGACTCCTCCACGACCTCGATGGACTCCCGGAGGAGCAGCGCCTCGAACAGCTCGTTCTTGGTCCGCCAGTGCAGGTAGACGGTGCCCTTGCCCACTCCGGCGCGGCCCGCGATGTCTTCGACGGTGACCCTCCGGTACCCGTGACGCAGCAGCAGCTCGCCCGCGGCGTCGAGGATCCGGTCCGCCCTTTCGACCATCGCCACACCTCGTGACTAGATAAGAAATCTGGTCATCAGTCACGCTACGCCGCGCCGGTGCCGCGTACAAGGGGCACGTTCAGCCCAGGACGACGGGCCTGAGCTCGTCCTCGCACCACTGGCGGAAACCGGTGGGCGTGGTGGCCTCCGGGGTACGCGGCTCGGCGTTGTCCAGGCCCCGGTTCTTGGCCTCCATCATGTCGGCCATCCCCTGGGCCATCGCCTCCGACCTGCCCTGCTCGACCATCATGGCCCTGAACGCCGCCACCGGCACGTGCCGCAGCCGGATCGGCCGTCCGAGCACGTCGGACATGATCCGCGCCATGTCCTCGCCCGACAGATCCTCCGGCCCGAGCACGGGGACGTCGGCCCGCCCGGTCCAGCCACGGTCGAGCAGCAGCCCGGCGGCCACCGCCGCGATGTCGCGGGTGGCGCAGGCGGGGGCCTTGAGGTCGCCGTGCACCGGGGAGAAGAACACGCCCTGGTCCCTGATCACCGCCGCCTGGTCGAGCAGGTTGTCCATGAACGAAGGCAGCGTCAGGGCCCGGTAGTGCACGCCCGTGCCCGTGATCAGGTCGTCCATGGCCAACGAGGCCGTCACGAGACCGGCGTCCAGGGGCAGGCCGCGGCCCAGGGCCGAGACCCCGACCACCCGGCCGACGCCCCGGCTCACGAACGCCTCGCACGCCGGCCGGGTGAAGTCCAGGTAGGCGGCGTCGAGGCCGGCGGCCCGCGGATTCGGCGGGACGACCCAGAACACGGCGTCGGCGCCCGCGAACGCCTCCTCGACGACGCGCGCCTCGCCGTGCGACCCCGGCACGACCTCCACCCGCTCGCGGACGGGCGCCGGAAGGCGGGCGGGGTCCCGTACGACGACGCGGACCGGCTCGTCCGCGGCCAGGACGAGGTCGAGGACCTGCCGGCCGATCCGGCCGGTGGGCGTGGTGATGACGATCATGGAGAACTCCAGGGGAAATCGACGGTGTCGTACTGGGGGGGTACGGCCAGTCAACCGAGCACGGCGGCGAACCTGAAGGACCGATCCGATCACCATTGATACCCTGCCGATATGAATGACCTGGAGGTCCGCGAGCTCCGCTACTTCGTGGCCGTGGCCGAGGAGCTGCACTTCGGGCGGGCCGCCGCGCGGCTCGGCATGGCTCAGCCCCCGCTGTCCCGCGCGATCCGCGAGCTGGAACGCCGGCTGGGCGTGCGCCTGCTGGAGCGCACCACGCGGCAGGTCACCCTCACCCCGCCGGGCGAGATCTTCCTGCGCGACGCCAGGATCGCCATCGACGCGGTCACCGCGGCGGCCCGCAGGGTCCGGCACGCGGCCCGTCCCGAGCCGGGGCTCCGGGTGGCGCTCAAGGCCGACTACGACGCCGGGCTGCTGCCCCGCATCCTCGCCGCCTACCGCGAGGAGGAGGCCGCGCTCCCGGCCGAGCTGCTGCTGGGCGGGCGCAACGAGCAGGCGCCGGCCCTGCGCGACGGCCGGGCCGACGTCGCGCTGCTGGTCACCCCCTTCGACGACCGCGACCTCGACACCGAGCCCCTGCTGACCGAGCCCCGCCTGGTCGCGCTGTCGCCCGCCGACCCGCTGGCCGCCCGTCCCCGCCTGTCCGTGGCCGACCTGGCCGGCCGGCCGCTGCCCGACGGCACCCTGGCCGAGTGGGACGGCGCCGAACCGCCCCCGGGCCGCCGCCCGCCGCGCACCGGCCTGGACCTGGCGCAGATCTGCAACCTGGTGGAGCTGGGCAGCGCCATCTGGTTCGTCCCGGTCTCGGTGGCGCGGCGGCACCCCCGGCCGGGCGTCGCCTACCGGGAGGTCGCCGACCTGTCGCCGTCGGTGCTCGCCGTGGGGTGGCCGCAGGGCTCCCGCTCACCGGCCGTGGCCGCGTTCGTCCGCGCCGCCGTCGCCGTCGCCTCGGGTGGGGCTGGACCCACGTCGTACGGGGCGTGGCGGGATACCGGGTGACCGGCGCACGATCGTACGTTCTCCGAGGTCGGGCGGAACCGCCCGGGAACCGGAGAAGACAGACATGCCCACCACGGACGGTCGAGGAGGTGCCCGGACATCTCCCAAAAGGGCAGCCTGCCACAATTGGCGTCGTGCCGAAGGACGCTGGCAGGTGAGGTCGCCCACGAGGGGCGGACCCCTGCGCTGGGGCGCCGAGATCGTGCTCGGGCTCTGCCGCTCGGCCGTCCTGGTCCTGCTCACCTGCCTGATGCCGATCGTCGGCGTCGCCGTCGGCTACGGCGGCTCCAAGCTCGCCTACTCCTGGTCGGCGAACCTGACCGGGCCCCCGTTCGTCGTTGCCCTGGCGCTCCTGGGGGAGACGCTGGTGGTGATCCTGTGGATCGCCGTGGCCCTGTGGTGCGTGCACCCGCTGACCAGCCGCACCCTCAGCCAGGCCGCCCGCCGGCTCGCCGCGCGCTGGCTCGGCCTGCGCGTCGAGGTCGCCTACCGCGTCCCCGCGCCGGTCACCCGCATGGCCACCGGCCACTGGTGGGACGGCGAGGAGTACCACAAGTCCGAACGGGAGGCCCGCCGCCGCGCCCGGATGAACGCCCGCTTCCACGATCCCCAGCTGCACTGGGACGGGCTGTGGTGCCTGCTCGCCGGGGTGAGCGTGCTGCCGGTCGCGGCCCTGCCGCCGGCCGGGATCGCCGGCGGCGTCCTCCTGACGCTCACGCCGGGCTTCCTGGGGCACGGCGTCGCCCTGATCGTCGCCGGCCTGGCCGCGGCGCCGTTCGCGTGGCGGGTCCTCGGTCTCCTGGGCCGCCGCTTCCTGGGCCCGATCCCGTACTCGCGGCTCGGGCGGCGGGTGGAGGAGCTGGAGGCCATCCGCGCCGACCTGACCCAGACCCAGGCCGCCGAGCTCGAACGCATCGAGCGCGGCCTGCACGACGGCGCCCAGGCGCGGGTGGTCGGCATGGGCATGTCCATGCAGGCCGCCGAACACCTCCTGGAGACCGACCCCGCCGCCGCCCGCGCGATCCTGGCCGACGCCCGCGCCTCGTCGATCGCGGCGCTGGCCGAGCTGCGGTCGCTGGTCCGCGGCATCAACCCGCCGGTGCTCACCGAGCGCGGCCTGGTCGACGCCGTGCGGGCCCTGGCGCTCGACGCGCCCGTCGAGGTCGACGTACGCAGTTCGGTGCCCGCGCGGCCCGAGCGCCCGGTCGAGTCCGCGGTCTACTTCGCCGTCGCCGAGCTGCTGGCGAACGTGGCCAAACACGCCCGAGCCACCCACGTGACCGTCGAGCTCGACTACGAGCCGCGCACGCGGACCCTCACCGCGGCCGTCACCGACGACGGTTCCGGCGGGGCGACCGCGTCCTCCGGCTCCGGGCTGGACGGCATCAAGCGCCGGATGGCGGCCTTCGGCGGCCTTCTGGAGATCGACAGCCCCCTTGGGGGACCCACCCGCGTCTCAGTGGCGGTGCCGTGCGCGTTGTCATAGCCGAAGATCTCTTCCTGCTCCGCGACGGGCTCGTCCGGCTCGTCCAGGCGTACGGGCACACCGTGGTCGCGGCCGTCGACTCCGGCCCCGCCACGCTCGAAGCGCTGCTCGCCACCCGTCCGGACGTGGCCGTCGTGGACGTACGGCTGCCACCGACGTTCTCCGACGAGGGGCTCCAGGCCGCGCTCGCCGCCCGCCGCGAGGTGCCCGGCCTGCCCGTGCTGATCCTCTCCCAGCACGTGGAGCAGCTCTACGCCCGCGAGCTCCTGGCCGACGGCCAGGGCGGCGTCGGCTACCAGCTCAAGGACCGCGTGCTGGACGCCGGCGAGTTCATGGACGCGCTCACCCGCGTCGCCGGCGGCGGCACGGCCCTCGACCCGACGGTGGTGGCGAAGCTGCTCGGCCGCCCCGCGCACGCCGACCCCCTCGCCACCCTCACCGAACGCGAGCGCTCGGTGCTCGAACTGATGGCCGAGGGCCTGTCCAACACGGCGATCGCGGCCCGGCTGTTCCTCAGCGAGGGCGCCATCAGCAAGTACACGACCACGATCTTCGCCAAGCTCGGCCTCGCCGCCGACGACGACACCAACCGCCGGGTGCGGGCCGTCCTCACCTACCTGGGCGCCACCGGCCCCTAGTGCTCGACGGCGCGCTCGGCCCGGGCCGGCAGGAGCAGCGCGGTGACCACCACCGCCACCGACAGGACCGCGCCCACGATGAACGCGAGCCGCATGCCGTCGAGGCTGGCCAGCGCCTGCGTGACGCCCTCGGCCCGCAGGGTGTCGGCCCGCGCGCTCATCACGGTGATCACGAGCGCGGTGCCGATGGCCGCGGCGACCTGCTGGAGCGTGCTCAGGATCGAGCTGCCGTGCGAGTACAGGTGCGGCGGGACCGCCCCGAGGCCGAGCGTGAAGACCGGGGTGAACGTCGCCGCCAGGCTCACCATGAGCAGCGCGTGCAGGCCGAGGAGCTGCCAGTAGGGCATCGTCATCGTGACCTGGGTGAACCCGGCCAGCGCGAGCATGATCCCGATCGAGCCGGGGATGACCAGCACCCGGCCGCCGTGGTTGTCGAACAGTCGGCCGACCGCCGGGCCGAGCAGGCCCATCGCCAGGCCGCCCGGCATCACCAGAAGCCCGGTCTCCAGCGGGCTGAGCGCCCGGACGTTCTGCAGGTAGAGCGGCAGCAGGATCATCGAGCCGAGCATCGCCATGAACGCCACCGACATCAGGACGAGCGCGACCGTGTACGTGCGATGGCGCAGCGTGCGCAGGTCCATCAGCGGCGTGCCGCGCTTCTGCAGCGCGAGCTGCCGGACGACGAAGACGGCGATGGTGACCAGCCCGGCCACCGTGATCGCGACGGCCACGCGCGAGTCCCCGCCCTCGAACCGGCTCAGCCCGTAGACCAGGCCACCGAAGCCGGCCGCCGCCGTGGCCACGCTGAACCAGTCGATCGTGCTGATCTCGGGCTCGCCGGTGTTCCTGAGCTGCCTCAACCCGCTCCACGTGATCAGCCCGGCGATCGGCAGCACCACCGCGAACAGCAGCCGCCACGACCCGAAGTGCAGGATCACGCCGGAGATCGCCGGGCCCATGGCCGGGGCGACGGAGATCGCCAGGGTGACGTTGCCCATCACCCGCCCCCGGTCCTTCTCGGGCACGACCTGCATCAGCGTGGTCATCAACAACGGCATCATCACGGCCGTGCCGGACGCCTGGATGATCCGGGCCCCCAGCAGCACCCCGAACACCGGCGCGACGGCGGCCAGCGCCGTGCCGAGCAGGAACAGCCCCATGGCGGTGGTGTACGCCGTGCGGGTGGTGACCCGTTGCAGGAACCAGCCGGTGATCGGGATGACCCCGGCCATGGTCAGCATGAAGGCCGTGGACAGCCACTGAGCGGTCTGCTCGGTGATGTGCATGGCGTCCATCAACCGCGGGATCGCGTTGATCATGATCGTCTCGTTGAGCACGACCACGAACGTCGCCAGCACCAGCAACCGGATCACGGCCGGCGTGCGGCGCGAGCCGGCGCTCACACCCGTGGTGGATGACTCAAGCTGTGGGCTGGACACGATACCTCTATCGGATTCGGGCCTGGCATCGTCACGGCCGGCCTGGCGGTTCCCGGTCTCATCAGCAGTCCTCGTCACCCCCATACTGACCAAGCCCACCGACGAAACTCATCGCCCCGCCATCGCGACCCACCACCACGAACAGCACACACCGGACGAACCCGCAGCTCAACACCGGCATCTCGCAGCCGTGGAAACGTATGGAAAATCCGATCGCCGGTCAGGGGCGGCTGAAGAAGAGCTGGAGGTTCTCGACCGAGTAGCCGGTGGGCGCCGCCGCGACCTGCGGCCCCGTCTCGTTGTGGAAGTCGATGGGGACGGCCGCCCGCTGGTATGCGTTCTGGTCGCGCCAGCCGAGCAGTCGGTCCTCGTCCCACCAGGAGATCACGTCCTTGGGGGCGATCCCGATCCGGGTGAGCAGTGCTCCGCCGGCGCTCTCCCAGACGCACGTCTGGTCCGTGCGCGACGGACAGTGGGTCATGAACCGGTTCCCCGACGGTGACAGCCAGTTCACGCCGCCGAAGAGCTGCCCGACGTGTCGCAGTTTCCTTGAGATCTTGCCATCGAGGGTGAACAAGGTGACGTCCAGGGCCGGTTGCTCGTCGTCCTCCGGCCTGTTCTGGACTGCCACCGTCGTGCCCCGGGTGTCTCCCCAGACGAAACGGCCGGTGTAACGGTCGGGATGGCCGACTCGGGTGAAGCGCGCACGCATCGTCGCCATGTCGACGATGACGAACCCGTCAAGTGAGTCGTTGTCCTTGGAGGCGGTCATGAGCAACCGCCGCCCGTCCGGCGACCAGACCAGGCGCCACGTGCCCCTGGGCGCGGCGACCGTGGGAACGACGTGCGTGTCCCCGGTGGCGACGTCGGTGATCGTCACGTGGTCGCGATGGCCGGTCGTGGGCCACTGTTCCGTCCCGGTGGCCGTGTGCGCGAGGTCCGGCGAGAGCACGTCCACCTTGCCGCCCACCCGCTCGCCGCCGACATAGGCGTTCTGTTTCACCACGTACGCGGGCAGCACGTCCCGCTCCACCGTGACCTGCGTGCCCGGCAGTCGGACGAGCGTGATCGGCCCGCTGCCTTCGGCCGGAACTCCGGGGACCGCCTGAGCGGCGGCGGGAACGCGCAGACGGGCGGCCATGGACCCGGCGAGCTCGATCAGACGTCCGCGCACGGCTGCGTGGTCCGACGTGACGCGCACGACGGCGGTGCCGACCCTGAACACGACCAGACCGGACGTCTTCGCCGCCCGATCCCCGACACCGGCCACGCCGACCAGAGCGTCGGCCTCCGCCAGCGTCCGCAGGAGTTCGTCGGCCTCCTCGACACTCGGAGCCACCCACACGACCCGCGCGGACAGCGTGATCCCGTCCGCCCCCGTGTACGTGCACGCCACAGGACGCGGCATCGAAAGGTCCCCCAGCGTGCTCTGCGCCGAGGTGGCGGTGAAGGCGGGCCCCGGCGGCAACGCACAGGCGTCCGGCCAGCGGTGCGGGTCGACGCCGGACAGCGGCGAGGGCCCCGCCGGTGCGCGGACGCGCCGGAACGCGGTGAACCGGACGCGCGTGGTCTGCCCGACCCCGTGCAACCGGGTCCACGTGTACAGCCGTCCGCCCGCCGCCCCCACGATCTGACCGGGCACGGAAAGCGTGTACGACCGGGACCGCCCGGTGTCCGGGGCGATGACGTCGATCATCCGAAGGCTTCCGGGCTCGCGCGTCCGGGAGCCCACGAGATAGGGGCCGGCGTTGAGCAGCCCCGTGTATGCGGGTTTGGACCAGGCGGGGCCGCCCACCTCGGCCAGGGTGTTCGCGTTGCCGCTGCGATATAAGGCGTACAGTTCGCCGCCTCTGCCGACGACCGTGCAATCGGGCCAGCAGCCGGTCTGCCTGGAGACCGTCTCGCCCCGGGAGCCGAGCACCGTGATCGCATGATCCTGACGGACCGCGACCGCGTCGCCGGCGAAATGGACGAACGGCGGCGGCGCGGCGGGGAAGGACACGCTCCAGCGCGTGGCACCGGTGAGCGCGTCCAGCAGCAGCACGTGAGCGGTCGCGCCGCAGGTGAGGACGAGCAGCGCAGAGCGGGCGCGGGCAGTCGTCGTGGTCGCCTTGCAGCCGTCGGGCACGAGGAAATGCCACAGATCCGCGCCGGTCTCGACGTCCACACCGCGCAGGCCTTTGCGATCTCCGGCCACGAAGGCCGCCGGACGCGCCTCGCCCACGGACGTCGCGTACCAGCCAGGGGGAAAGGACAGACCATTCCTGCGCCACTGCTCCTTGCCGTCGGCCACCGAGATCCCGACCAGGAACTGGTCGGCGTCCTTCAGCCGCGGCCGGTCGTAGGCGACCGCGATCATCTCGGGTCCCGGCTGCCAGTTCACGGCCCGGGCGGTCAGCAGCCGGTACGCCCACGTGTTGCTCCCGTCGGCGGTGTCGTACGCGAGAACCCCCTGGTTGGTGCGGGCGAGGAAGGTGCCTGCCGTCACGTCGGCCTCGAACGTCCCGTTCGGTACGGTGACATCCACCTGCCAGGCGGTGGTGAAGCGATCGTTCCCGATCGCCCCCGGGCCGGCCGGCGACAGAGCCAAGGCGCACAGGAGCAGCGCGAGCACGACCGGTGCCCTCAGTCGCCGACGCCGCATATCCATGGCTCCTTGGAGGTGCGGTAGCCGCTCATGGCCTTGTCGCCGTAGGCCACCGCGTACTTCTTCGCCTGCCCGGTGACCCTGAAGGGTTCTCCGCTCGGTTCGCGGATGAAGGTGCTCTTCAGCTCCGTCCCGGTCCCGTCGTCGTAGACGACCTCGATGTCCCACTCGTACCAGCGGTCGTCGGCCTCCGCGGTGAAGTCGATGGTCATGCGCTCGTCCATCTCCAGATCCACGCTGTGCGGCAGGAACCGAGAGCTGTCCGCCTGCTCGGGCCGCTGCTTGTCGAGGTCGACCTTGAGCTTGAACTCCGAGCTGTCGCCCTGCGAGGGAATCCGGATGCAGGTGCCGGCCGGCTTCGCGCCCGAGGTGATGACATGGGGCCGTACGTCTATGATCCGCACGGGCCTGTTCCGGTTGCCCTGGAGGACGATGACGATGTTCATCGAGCCCACCCGGGCGGCGTGGTGGCGGTCGAGCATGTCCCGTAGCTGGCGATCGTTCGGACCACGCTGGAGAAGCGCCAGGTCGCTGCCCGAGGTCAGGACGTCCCGCATGGCCACGACGTCACCCACGTTGATTCTTGAGGTGACCCTGCTGGACAGGACCGGGGCGTCCGTGAGGTCCTTGCCCACGTCGGACAGGCTCTTCAGCACGCCACTCGCCGCCATCGCTCCGAGAAGCACCACGACCAGGACGACGAGCAGATACTTCCGTGGGACCCTGGTGCCGGTGGCGATCGAGACGTCACGGGCGGCCCCGATCTGGATGTTGTCGCCGCCGACCGACGAGTCCTGCAGCGACTGAGCGGCCGGGGGCGGGGGCGGGGGCGCCGGCGTCATGGCGGCAACTCCCGAAGGGATCGGGCGGCCAGGCGCGCGAGCCGTACGGTCAGGTCGCGGTCGCCCGCGCCGTCGATCCGCACCACCGTGCTCCCGACCCGCAGGGCGATCGTGTCCGCCAACCCCTCGTCGGCGAGGAGCTGGTCGGCCGGAGCGGGCGCGAGCTTCTTGGGACTGGCGTACGGCATGTTCGCCAGCAGCTCCTTCGCCTCGCCGGGCGTCGTGCCCACCCACACCACGTCGACGCTGATCGTCGGCCGCCCGCCCTGTCCTTCGGGGAGCAGATCACAGCCGACGGGCGTGTCCAGGTCCAGCTCGGGCGCCGCCTGCCGGGGAACGGCGCGGAAGTGCACGCCCGGCAGTTCACGGGCCAGCACGGACGTCGGCAGGAGCGCACACGCGTCCGGCCACGCGGCGCGCGCCACCCCGCCTCGCGCCACGACGCCGGGTTCGGGTTCGGCGGGCAGGCCGAGCCCGTAGGAGTTCAGCTGCGGGCTGTCATCGCCGGTGACGACCAGGAACGCCTGGTCGTTCATGGCATGCAGATCCCCGTCCGGGAACGCGACCACGGGCGTCACGACGCCCCCGGGGCCCAGCGTCTGGATCAGCACGCCGCCATGGGCGCGATGTTCCCCCCAATACGGTCTACCGCCAGAGGTGCCGAACATCGTGTAGGAGCGCGCGTCCTTGCGGGTGAGGACGACGCGCCCCGAGGACCGGTCGAGGATTTCGAGCAGCGCGTCGGTGGTGGCGTCTTCAAAGCGGGCAAGTACGACGGCGTCGGAGGTCGCCACGAAGGAGCAGGAGCAGATGGTCTCCCCGATGTGCTGATACAGGCGCCGCCCCGACGTGTCGAAGAGGTCGAAGGCGTTGTCGCTCTCCAGCCCGACCGCCCCGCCGTCCACCTCCACCAGCGGATTGCCCAGCGGGAACACCGGATGCTCCCAGAGGGTCGCGCCGCTGCCCGAGTCGAGCGCGCGAAGCCGCCATCGCTTGCCGCACCGCATCAGCACCCCGGTCACCCGGTCGTCGGCATCCCCGGCCTCGAAGGCGCAGCCGGGGGGCAGGAGGGAGTCCCACCGCCGTGCGCCGTCCGCCGCGTCCAGCCCTCTGATCGCGCTGAGCGCCGGAACGTTGATGACGACCCGTCCACCGCCGGCGCCGACCAGGGAGAAGAAGGGATGCGGCAGCCCCTCACCGGGCGCCCCGGAGGCCAGTGCCCACAGCCCCCGTCCGACCCGTCCGTTGAAGGCGAACAGAACGTTGCCGTCGCCTTCCTCGTCCTCGTCCTTGGACCCGAGCGGCGCCGAGACGGAGACGATGTCCCCGGTGGCGGCGATGGCCTCCTCGGGCGGCGTGAACTGGCCGACCGTGGAGGTGTCGAACGCCCACACGACCGTGCCCGTGACGGCGTTCCTGCCCTCCACCCGCTTGCCGTGCGTGATGACGAGAACGTCATCCAGCAGCAGAATGTTGGACAGACCATCCTTGAACGTGCTCTTCCACAGCAGCGAGCGCACTCCACTGGGGATCTTGACCGGAGCCGGGGACACCGCCTGCGCCGGGGACAGCAGCGCGAGGCAGCCGACGCACAGCAGTGCCAGCCAGAGCACGGACCGGCGATGACGCCCCTGAGCCGTCATGGTGTCTACGTCTCGGATCGCCGCCCGATGTGGACGTCACGTGCTTGTCCGATCTGGATGTTGTCGCCCCCGATCCTGCTTCCGGCCACGCTCTGGCTGACCGACGGCGCGGGGGCCGAACCGAGCAATTGGACCACGTCCTCGGCCAGCACGGGATCGACGGCGAGCGCCTTCTTGAGCTGTACGCGCAGAGCCGCCGGGAAGTCCTCGTCGTCGGGGACCTCGGCCACGTCCTGCACCGCGGCCTCGATCTGCGCCCGGCTCTCATCGCGCTTGGTGAAACGTTCGAGCAGCCGCTTGCCCAGATTCACGGACTCGTCGGCGGCCAGGTCCTGCGTCTTGGTCAGCACGGCGGTCCCGTAGGCCGCAATGGCCGACATCACGTACGGCATGACCTGGTTGGCCACGGCGACAACGTCCATCGCACCTCCTGTACGAAAGGCTGCCGACGAGATGGGCTCCCCTTGATTATGCAGTCCCACATCAACGGTGTTATGGCCCTGGATCGGAGCTTTCGCTCGAAAGGCCTTCGCTTCGGGGACGAGGTTGCCGAGCGGGCGTAGCCGGAGCCGCCAGCATGGGGGCTTGCGGATGAACCACCACTCGCCGATCAGCTTGCGGTCCTGGAGGTGGTCCAAGCGCGGGCCGAGGTCGGTTGCGGCGGCCTGCTCGGCGGTGTTCCAGTCGGCGAACTGGGCGCGGATGCTGTACCAGCCGTGATCGGTCGTGCGGGCCTCCAGAGCCCGGTATCCGGCTGCTTGGTATGCCTCGATGGCCTCGGTGAGGGTCTCGGTGCGGACGTTGATCGCGCCTGCGGCCACTTTGGCAGGGAGGCCGGCCAGGACCGCGAGCACGGCCTCGGCCATCTTGCTCGGTGCACAGGTGGGTGTGCGGGGGCGGGGTGTTGAGTAGGCACGTGTTCCATTCAGGGTGCGGAGGCGTCATCTGGGCGGAGGCCTGTCGAGGTCAGCGCAGCAAAAGACATGCGTCCCTGGTGGTAGTGGGTGCGCGTCGTCGGCGAGGGTGTGGAGAGCGAGCCTGTAGCCGGCGCGTCCGGTCAGGAACCCCGGTGGTGTGTTGGTGGCGGAGGGGCCGTCGAGCGGCAGTTCGGTGGCGCGGGAGACCGGTGGTGGTGTGGTGCGATCGCGGCGCCCGCCACCACAGCCGGGCGAGCCCCTCGGTCATCGGCAACGCGTGCAAGATCAACGCAAGGGGCGCCGCCACGATCACGACCATGGTCAGCGCGATCCGGACGATATAGGTGAACAGTGAAGGCTGTCCCGGCTGCACAAGGCGTCACCGTCGCGGAGATCAGGTCGATGATCGAAGAAGTCGGGGATCTCGTGCGGCTGGTCTCCGAAGCGGACCCCGACGACAAGGCGGAACTCTACGTCCGGCTCGGCCTGAAGCTCATGTACTACCCGGAAAAGCAATATGTGGAGGCCCGGAACGAACCGGAACCCCCACATGTGCGTGCGGTGTGTGTCCGAGGGGGGACTTGAACCCCCATGCCCATCACTGGGCACTAGCACCTCAAGCTAGCGCGTCTGCCTATTCCGCCACCCGGACTTGGTGCCTGCACGCGGGACCGTCATCTCGCGTCGGCTCCGTAAGGTTAGCAAACTCTGGGGGGTGAGTCATACCAAGTATCGGCACAGCGGCCGGCGACACCTCCCCGGCGTCCCCGCCGCACCCCCGGGATGACCCTTCCAGGTGTCTCACGTGAAGCGGGCCAGCGTGTCCTTGGCCTTTTTCGGGGTCTCTGCTGAAAAGCCCTTGCGGCAACTTTGGGTGCTGCTACGGTTACGGATCGTTGAGGGGTGAGTCCACGGACCGGCCTCACGATGTGAGGCCGGTTCCGGAAGCTGGGAGATCAGGTGGCACGCACGAAGGTCGGACAGTCGGGGGCGTCGTCCCTCGCTGTGCGCCGCGTGCCCATGACGTTCCCGGAACAGGACACGACGTTCCCGGAACAGGACACGACGTTCCCGGAACAGGACACGACCGCCGAGCGGGCCGACCGGATGGCGCGGTTCGCGGCCGGCGCTCGCGGAGTTGTCGTGCGAGCGGTCACGATGGGCGTCCTCGTGGCGGCCGGGTGGCTGCTCGCCGTCGTGTTCGGCATGATGTCCGCCGCTCCGGCGGCCGCGGATGCCACCGCGGCCACCACAGGAGCCGCCGACGCGGCCCCGGCTCCTCTTTCGGCCCCCGTTCAGCTTTCGGCGTCGGACAACGCCGAGGCGATGGCGGGGCGCACCGTGGACGGTCTCAACAGCCAGCAGGATCCTGGTCTGCCACCACCATCCTCCGCCGGAAAGATCTTGGACACCAACGGATTGGTGCCCAACGGTGGTGGCAGTGGCCCGTTCGGGCCCGGTATGGGGGATGTCGCGAGGTCCGGTGTCGACCCGCGGCTGCAGTACCAGCCCGCCGTCATGGCGCGCGTGCTGCCCCCCGTCGTCCGCACAGCGGCGGACGACCCTTCCTTCTCACCTGACTGATCCCGCCATCCAGGCACGCCCCGGACGACCCGTCCGGAGAGCGGCGGCGGAGCGTGGTCATTTCCCCTCCGTCGGCGGGTGAGACGTCAGTCAACCTGTTCGCGAATCCGAGGTCACCGCTGTGCGCGACCTCGCACGTCCTCGCACGGCCTCGGCTGCCCGCGAACCGTTTCAGGTATCCCCCCAAGAACCACTAGGAGCATTCAGCATGCGTACGTGGGCTAGAGCATCCACCCCTGCGGCCCTTCTGGCGGTCGCGGTCATGTCGTTCGGCAGCAGCGCGGCCCTCGCCGACACCTCGGGAGACTCCTCCGTCGGCGGCGGCAACCAGGTCAACCTGCCGATCAACCTGCCCATCGACATCAGCGGCAACGCCGTCGGCGCGGCCGGCCAGTCGACCGCCGGTTCCCAGGGCGGCGCCTCGGTCGAGAACGTCGGCCCGAGCGACATCCCCAACCGCACCTCCGGAAACTCCAGCGTGCTCGGCGGCAACCAGGTCAACGCGCCGATCACCGCGCCGCTGAACGCCTGCGGCAACGCGATCTCCCTGTTCGGCAGGTCGGACGCGGGCTGCCGGGGCGGCGCGACCGTCCACAACAAGGGCAAGGGCGGGGCCGGCGGCAACCAGACCTCGGGCGACTCCAGCCTCATCGGCGGCAACCAGCTCACGGCGCCGATCACGGCTCCGATCAACGCCTGCGGCAACGCGCTGGCCATCTTCGGCGACGCGACCGCGGGCTGCAAGGGCGGCGCCGCCGTGCACAACAGCGGCGTGGGCGTGGGTGGCAACCGTACGTCCGGGCGCTCCTCCGCGCTGGGCGGCAACCAGGTGGTCGCGCCGGTCAACGCGCCGGTCAACATCTGCGGCAACGCGGTGGCGGTGTTCGGACGGGCGTTCGCGGGCTGCCAGGGCGGCGCCAGTGTCACCAACTCGGGCGGCGGCTGGCTGCACCACATGGCCGCGCCGGGCTCCACGGGCAACGACACCGACGGGCGCTACGGCGCGGGCAGCGGCAACCAGGTGATCGCGCCGGTCAACCTGCCCATCACGGCCTGCGGCAACGCCGTCGGCAACGCGGTGGCCAACTGCCGGGGCGGCGCGACGGTGCTGAACACCCGCGCCGGTTCGGGAGCGGGCGGGAACACGACCTCCGGGCGTTCGGGCGTGCTGAGCGGCAACCAGGTGATCGCGCCGATCACCGCTCCGGTCAACGTCTGCGGGAACGCGGTGGCCGCGTTCGGCAAGGCGTTCGCCGGGTGCAGGGGTGTCGTGTCGGTCAAGAACGGCGGCCGCGGCGCCGGTGGCAACCACACCTCCGGGCAGTCGGGCGTCGGAGCGGGCAACCAGGTGATCGCGCCGATCACGGCTCCGCTCAACGTCTGCGGCAACGCGGCCGCGGTGCTCGGCGCCTCCAACGCCCACTGCAAGGGCAGCGCGACCGTCTGGCCGCACGACGGCGTGGGCGGCGGCGGCAACCACACCTCGGGGCGTTCGGGCGTGCTGAGCGGCAACCAGGTGGTCGCGCCGATCACCGCTCCGGTCAACGTCTGCGGCAACGCGGTGGCCGTGCTGGGCGACGCCGCGGCGGGCTGCCTCGGCGGCGCGCACGTCGGCAAGCCGGGCTACCCGGGCGGCGGCTACAACCAGTTCCTGCGCTCTACCGGCCACACGGCCGCGGCCAAGAGCGGGCTGCTGCCCGCGGTGCCCGCCGTCCCCGCGCTCAACAGCGTCGGCGGCGGGTCCGCGCTGCCCGACGTCGGCGGCGTGCCGAACGTGGGTGGCGTGCCCAACGTCGGCGGTGTGCCGAACGTGGGTGGCCTGCCGGTTCCCGGCAACGTGACGCAGCAGCTCCAGGGCTCGGGCCTGCCGGTCGGCGGCGGCCTCTCCTCGCTGCCGCTCGTGGACGACGCCTCCAAGACGCTGGGCCTGCCCGCCCTTCCCGAGCTGCCCGGCCTCCCCGGCCAGGCGCAGGCTCCGACGCAGGCCGCGCCCGGCAACGTGGAGGTGCCGGCCACGCCGTCGCAGAACCGGGTGCCCACCCGGCCCGGCAAGCGTCACCTCGCCGACAGGGCCGACAACGTGCGCAAGGCGCCGCCGCGCCCCTCGTCGCCGCTCTCGCCGGCCACCGACCTGCTCACCTCCACCCCGGTCGGCGGCGCTGTGACCTCCGCCACCGGTGGCCTGCCCGTCGGCAACCTGGGCCTGATGAGCGCCGCCCAGCCCGCCGGTCTCACCGGGATGAACTCCAGCTCGCTGCTCGCGCTGCTGCTCGGCTCGATGTTCGCCGCTTCGGCCACGCTGTTCGCGACCGCTCGCCGATTCCGGTTCGGCCGTAAGTAGATATACGGCATAGGCAGGTAACCGCAGATACCGCTACCGCTCGCCGCCGTGAGTGGTAGGCGATAGATGCTTTGCCCGTTCCGGGGGCGCGGCCCGGGGCGGGCAAAGCCATGTCCAGGCTCAGAGCGTGCTGCGGACACGGATGACCTTGCGGCGCAGCCGTACGTGCCGGCTCCCGTCGGGGTGCACCCGCACCCGCGCGAGTTCCCACTGGCCGTACTCTGCATGTTCGGTCAGCAGTTGACGTGCGGCTTCGCGAGTGAGGTCGCGCGGAATGAAGATATCCATGTAGGAGTAGTCGAGCACAACGATTAGTCTCCAGGGTGAGTCAGGGCGCCATGCCGCTCGATGGGCCTTATTCTGCGTGCTTGTGGGTGGACCCGGAAGCTAGTGGGTAGCCCGGGGGAAGGAAATTTCCGCGAGTCGGGTTACCTTTCAGATCTATGCCGACTCCCGGTAGGGGGATTGCAAGCGAACAGTGAGGTAGGAAGCAGCGTGCCAGCCAAGAACGGCAGCTCCGGCGGAACACGCCTGGTGATCGTCGAGTCGCCCGCCAAGGCGAAGACGATCGAGAAATACCTCGGCGCCGGCTACACGGTGGAGTCCAGCATCGGCCACATCCGTGACCTGCCGGAGCGGGCCGACGACATCCCCGAGGCGTTCAAGAAGGAGCCTTGGGCGCGCCTCGGCGTGAACGTCGAGCACGGGTTCGAGCCGCTGTACGTCGTCAACCCCGACAAGAAGGCGCAGGTCAGCAAGCTGCGTCAGCTGTTGAAGGGCGCCGACGAACTCTACCTGGCCACTGACGAGGACCGTGAGGGCGAGGCGATCGCCTGGCACCTGCGCGAGGTACTCAAGCCGACCGTGCCCGTCCACCGCATGGTGTTCCACGAGATCACGCCGCAGGCGATCCGCGACGCCGTCGCGAACCCGCGCGACCTCAACCTCCGCCTGGTCGACGCCCAGGAGACCCGCCGCATCCTCGACCGCCTCTACGGCTACGAGGTCAGCCCGGTCCTGTGGAAGAAGGTCAAGCCGCGGCTGTCGGCCGGCCGGGTGCAGTCGGTGGCGACGCGGCTGGTGGTGGAGCGCGAGCGGGAGCGCATGGCGTTCACCTCGGCCCACTACTGGGACCTGCAGGCGCTGTTCGACTCCGGCAAGCCCGAGGAGCGGCCGCGTGACTTCACCGCGACGCTGAGCTCGGTCGACGGCAAGAGGGTGGCCCAGGGGCGCGACTTCGCCAGCACCGGGCAGCTCAAGACGGCCGACGTGCTCCACCTGTCCGAGGCCGCCGCCGGTGAGCTGGCCGGCAGGCTCCAGGGCACGTCGTTCTCGGTCAAGTCCGTCGAGCGCAAGCCGTACACGCGCAAGCCGTACGCGCCGTTCCGGACGACCACGTTGCAGCAGGAGGCCAGCCGGAAGCTGGGCTTCTCCGCCAAGTACACGATGCAGGTCGCCCAGCGGCTGTACGAGCAGGGGTTCATCACCTACATGCGTACCGACAGCATCACGCTGTCGGAGACCGCCATCGCGGCCGCCCGCTCGCAGGCCATCAAGCTCTACGGCGCCGCGTACGTGCCCGACAAGCCGCGCGTCTACACCAGCAAGGTCAAGAGCGCGCAGGAGGCCCACGAGGCGATCCGGCCCTCCGGCGAGGAGTTCCGCACGCCGGGCGAGACCGGGCTGTCCGGCGACATGTTCCGCCTCTACGAGCTGATCTGGCAGCGCACGGTCTCCTCGCAGATGAAGGACGCGGTCGGCGAGTCGATCAGCGTCAAGGTCAGCGGCCGTTCGGCCGCCGGCGAGAACGTCGAGTTCAGTGCCTCCGGCCGGACGATCACCTTCTACGGCTTCCTCAAGGCGTACGTGGAGGGGGCCGACGACCCCTCGACCGACCGCGACGACTCCGAGAAGCGGCTGCCCAACCTGGCCGAGGGCGACGCGCTGACCGTGTCGCGGCTCGACGTGGCCGGCCACTCGACCAAGCCGCCCGCCCGCTACACCGAGGCGTCGCTGGTCAAGGAGATGGAAGACCGGGAGATCGGGCGGCCCTCGACGTACGCGTCGATCATCGGCACGATCCTCGACCGCGGCTACGTGTTCAAGAAGGGCACCGCGCTGGTGCCGTCGTTCCTGGCCTTCGCCGTGGTCAACCTGCTTGAGCAGCATTTCGGCAACCTGGTCGACTACGACTTCACGGCCGAGATGGAGAAGGTGCTCGACGACATCGCCAACGACCGCGCCGAGCGGGTGCCCGAGCTGCAGCGGTTCTACTACGGCGCGGGCGACGGCGACGAGGGCCTGAAGGAGATGGTCACCGACCTCGGCGACATCGACGCCAAGGAGATCAGCTCGTTCCCGATCAGGGGCACGGACATCGTCCTGCGGGTCGGGCGTTACGGGCCGTACCTGGACAGGGACGGCGCGCGGGTCAACGTCCCGGAGGACACCACGCCCGACGAGCTGACGGCGGAGAAGGCCGAGGAGCTGTTCTCGCGGCCCACCGGCGACCGTGAGCTGGGGCGCGACCCGGTGAGCGGGCACACGATCGTGGCCAAGGACGGCCGTTACGGGCCGTACGTGACGGAGATCCTGCCCGAGCCGGCCGAGGACGAGGCGCCGAAGAAGCGGACGAAGAAGGCAGACGCCCCCAAGCCGCGCACCAGCTCCCTGTTCAAGACGATGTCGCTGGACACGATCACCCTCGACGACGCGCTCAAGCTGCTGGCGATCCCGCGGGTCGTGGGCGAGCTCGACGGCGAGGAGGTCGTGGCGCACAACGGGAAGTTCGGGCCGTACATCAAGAAGGGCACCGACTCCCGCTCGCTCTCCTCTGAAGAGGACCTGCTGACGGTCACGATCGAGCAGGCCAAGGAGCTGTTCGCGCAGCCCAAGCAGCGCGGGCGGCGGGCCGCGGCGGCGGCGCCGCTGCGGGAGCTGGGCGACGATCCGGCGTCGAAGAAGCCCGTGGTGGTCAAGGAGGGGCGTTTCGGCCCCTACGTGACCGACGGCGAGACGAACGCCTCGTTGCGCAAGGGCGACACGGTCGAGGACATCACCATCGAGCGGGCCGCCGAGCTGCTGGCCGAGCGCCGCGAGCGGGCGCCCGCGCCGAAGAAGACCACGCGGAAGGCGCCGGCGAAGAAGACGACCGCGAAGAAGCCGGCGGCCAAATCGTGAGTGGCACCGCGAAGGAGCCGGCGGCCGGATCGTAGGCGGCACCGCGAAGGGGGCGGTGAATCGTCAGTGGCACCGCGGAGAAGCCGGCGGACAAGTCGTCAGTAGCATCGACGTGTGATCGTGCTGGTCTTCGTCGCTCTGGTCCTGGTGGCGCACCTGTATCTGTGGCATCGCATGGTGCGCTCCGCGACCCGCCCCGGGCGTGCCCGCAAGGCGCTGACCTGGGGCCTGGTCGGGCTGGTCCTGCTCGTGGTGGCCACGTTCGTGGGGACGCGGATGGAGCTGGGCAACTGGCTGGCCTGGCCGGGCTACCTGTGGGTGGCGTTGATGTTCTACCTCGTGGTGTTCCTGCTCGTGCTGGAGGTGCCGCGGGCCGTCGCCTCGGTGCTCATCCGCAGGCGCGAGCGCAGGACGGTGGCGGTGGAGGAGCCGATCCCGGTCATGGCGAGCCCGGTTCCCGCGGTGGCGGCCGCCCCCGCGCCGCCCGCGGCCGAGCCGCCCATGAGCAGGCGGCTGTTCCTGGGACGCACCACCGCGGTGGTGGCCGGGGTCGGCGCGCTGGGCACGGTCGGTTACGGCGTGAGCCGCGCCCTGGGCGACCCCGTCCTGGAGCCGGTGCGGGTCACACTGCCCAAGCTCGACCCGAGGCTGAACGGCCTGCGCTTCGCCGTGGTGAGCGACATCCACCTGGGCCCGCTCACGGGCATCGGCCACACCGAGCGCATCGTCAGGATGATCAACGGCCTGCGTCCCGACGTGGTGGCCATCGTCGGCGACCTGGTGGACGGGTCCGTCGCCCAACTGGGCTCCCTGGCCAGACCGCTGAAGAGCCTTGAGTCCCGCTACGGGGCATATTTCGTGACCGGCAACCACGAGTACTACACCCAGAACGGCCCCCAGGAATGGGTCGAGGAGCTCGACCAGCTCGGCGTCCGTTCGTTGCGCAACGAGCGCGTGGAGATCACGCACCAGGGCGCCGTACTGGACCTGGCCGGGGTGAACGACCTCAACGGCGAGGCCACGGGCGACGGGCCCGACTTCGGCAAGGCGCTCGGCGGACGTGAGCCGGGGCGGTCCACGGTGCTGCTCGCGCACCAGCCCGTACAGGTGGAGCAGGCCGCCGGGTTCGGCGTCGACCTGCAGCTCTCGGGGCACACGCACGGCGGGCAGATCATGCCGTTCAACCTGGTGGTCGGCCTGCAACAGCCCGTCGTGTCCGGCCTGGCCACGATCGACGGCGTGCAGGTGTACGTCACCAGGGGTGCCGGGTTCTGGGGGCCGCCCGTACGGGTCGGAGCGCCGCCGGAGATCACTATGCTGGAGCTGCGCTCCTGACTTTGCGCGACGCGGTGGCCACGTGGTGTCATCCTGGCGTAGTATCCGACCGGATACTCGCAGGAGGTGATCATGGTTTCCTCTCCCGCCGAAGGTGCCTTGCGCCAGGCGGCCGCGCTCGCGCCCGACGTCGCGTTCTGGGCCAGGCGCGGCGGGCTGCTGTTCCGGCAGGCCCGCCACGCGGCGAGCATGAACCAGAAGGCGCTGGCCAGCAGGAGTGGCACCTCGCGCACCACACTGTCTGCCTACGAGCACGGCAGGAAGTCGCCGACGCTGGAGACGGCCGGGCGCATCCTCGACGCGGCCGGGTTCCGGCTGGCGCTTGAGCCCAAGGTCGAGTTCGCCGTGGAGACGGCGGCCGGCCGCAGCTTCCACGTCCCGAGCCGGCTGCGGCGGCTGCCGGTGGCCGCGGCGCTGGGGGTCCTGCGGTTCGGCGGCCAGGTCTACGACCTGGCCGATCGCGGCCAACGCCGGGCGGCCTACTCGGCGCTGCTGTGCGAGGGCGGTCCCGCCGATCTGCTCGACCACGTCGACGGCGCGCTGCTCGTCGAGCTCTGGGGCGAGCTGGCCCTGCCGTCCGCCGTCCGTGCCGCCTGGTCCCCTCTGGTGGAGGAGATCAGACAAGAGGCCGGAGTAATGAATCGATGATGATTTCGGTGGGCTGTTCCGAGTGCGCGACCTGCGCGCAGACCCGACTCCGTAATACCCTCAGCCACGGACAAGCGGGTAATTCCGCGTTGTCTTCTTGTCTTCCCATGTCCGGCCGACACCTGGATACGCTGAAATCATGACTGCCCCTAGGCGCGCCGCGAATGTGCTGGCCCATGCGCCGTTCCGCCGGCTCTGGACGGCCATGTCGGTGTGCAGTCTCGGCGACTGGCTCAACATCCTGGCCCTGACCGCCCTCGCCGGAAACCTCAACCAGGGCGACTACCGCATGCAGTCGCTGGCCGTGGGCGGCGTGTTCATCGCCAAGATGTTGCCCGCGGTGCTGCTCGGGCCGCTGGCCGGGGTGTTCGCCGACCGGTTCGACCGGCGGCTGACCATGTTCACGGCAGACCTGGCCAGGTTCGCGGTCGTGCTGTCGATCCCCGTCATCGGCACGTACCAGTGGGTGATCGTCGCGACCGTCCTGGTCGAGTGCGTCAACCTGTTCTGGGTCCCCGCCAAGGACGCCACGGTGCCCAACCTGGTGCCCAAGGACCAGCTCGAATCCGCCAACCGGCTCAACCTGCTGGTCACCTACGGCAGCGCGCCGATCGCGGCCCTGCTGTTCGCCGCGCTGTCCCTGGTCGGCGACATGGGCCGCAGCGTCCTGCCGCTGCTCGGCGGCATGGACCCGACCGCCCCGGCACTGATCGTCAATGCCCTGGCCTACCTGGTGTCGGCCTTCCTGATCTTCACGCTGCGCGGCATCCCCAGGCGCGACGGCGCGATCTCGACGCCCTCGGTGCTCAAGCAGATCGTCGAGGGCTGGCGGTTCGTGGGCGGCAACCGGCTCGTGCGCGGGCTGATCATCGGCATGCTGGGCGCGTTCGCCGCGGGTGGGGCCGTGGTCGGCGTGGCCAAGATCTACGTGGTGGCCCTCGGCGGCGGCGACGCGGCCTACGGCGTCGTGTTCGGCGCGGTCTTCGTCGGCATGGCGCTGGGCATGTTCGTCGGCCTCAGGCTGCTGCACGGGCTGTCGCGGCGGCGGCTGTTCGGCCTGGCCATCACCGTGGCCGGGCTGGTGCTCGTGGCCATCGCGCTGATCCACAACCTGCCCATCGTGGTCATGCTGACGGTGCTGCTCGGGGCGTGCGCGGGCATCGCGTGGATCATCGGCTACACCCTGATCGGGCTGGAGGTCGACGACACGCTGCGCGGGCGCACGTTCTCGTTCCTGCAGTCCACCGCGCGGGTGACGCTGCTGCTCGTGGTGGCGGTGGCCAACCCGCTGGCGGCGCTGTTCGGCGCCCACGAGTTCGGCCTGGGCGCGATCGCCTACCGGTTCGACGGCACCAACCTGGTGCTGGTCATCGGCGGCGTGCTCGCGGTGGCCGTCGGCATCCTGGCGCTGCGCCACATGGACGACAGGAAGGGCGTCTCGCTCTCGGCCGACCTGATCGCGGCGGTGCGCGGCGAGCGTTACCCCGCCGAGCCGGCCGAACACGTGCCGGGGCTGTTCATGGCGTTCGAGGGCGGCGAGGGCTCGGGCAAGACGACGCAGTCGCGGCTGATCGCCATCTGGCTGCGCGACCAGGGCTACGACGTGGTCCAGACGCGGGAGCCCGGCTCGACCAAGATCGGCATGCGGCTGCGGGCCATCCTGCTCGACGCGGCCGAGCGTGGCCTGTCGGCCCGTTCGGAGGCCCTGCTCTACGCGGCCGACCGGGCCGAGCACGTCGAGAAGGTGATCCGCCCGGCGCTCTACCGGGGCTCGCTGGTGATCAGCGACCGCTACGTCGACTCGTCGCTGGCCTACCAGGGCGCCGGGCGGGCGCTCGATCCCGAAGACGTCTCCAAGATCAACGCCTGGGCGACGGGCGGGCTCGTACCGCATCTGACCGTGCTCATCGACACGCCGCCCGAGGTGGGGCTGACCCGGCTGGGCGGGGCGGCCGACCGGATCGAGTCCGAGCCGCTGGAGTTCCACCAGCGGGTGCGCAAGGAGTTCCGCGCGCTGGCCGCCGCCGATCCAGGCCGCTACCTCGTGGTCGACGGCACGATGGCGCCCGAGGTGCTGACCCGCCAGATCCAGGACCGCATTCGTGAGATCCTGCCCGACCCGGTTCCCCGGGAGTCCGAAGACGCCACGGGCACGATGCCCGCCATCCGCGACTAGCCTTACCCCGTGACGGTTTTCGATGACCTCGTCGGGCAGGACCAGGCGATCTCGGTGTTGTCGCGGGCCGCGGCGGCGGCCGGCGAGGCCGTCAGGGGCGGTCGCGGCGCCGGCATGACGCACGCCTGGCTGTTCACCGGCCCGCCGGGGTCGGGCCGGGAGGAGGCCGCGCGCGCCTTCGCCGCCGCGCTGCTGTGCCCCGACGGCGGTTGCGGCCACTGCGACCAGTGCCACCAGGTGCTGATCGGCTCCCACCCCGACCTGGAGTCCGTCCGTCCGGAGGGGCTGTCCTACAGCGTCAAGCAGACCCGCGAGCTCATCCTGCGGGCCGCGGGCGCCCCCACCCAGGGCCGCTGGCGGGTCATCCTGTTCGAGGACGCCGACCGCGCCACCGAGTCGGCGGCCAACGCCCTGCTCAAGGCCATCGAGGAGCCGCCGGCGCGCACGGTCTGGCTGCTGTGCGCGCCGGCCCCCGACGACCTCATGATCACCATCAGGTCGCGCTGCCGCCAGGTCACGCTGGCCACGCCGTCCACCGAGGCCGTCGCGCACGTGCTGGCCACGCGTGACAGCGTGCCGTGGGAGACCGCCGCGTTCGCCGCCCGGGCCGCGCAGGGGCACATCAGCAGGGCGCGGTCGCTGGCCCTCGACGAGGGCTCCCGTCGCCGGCGGGAGGCCGTGCTGGGCATCCCGCGCTCGCTGACCGGCGTGGGCGAGTGCATCTCCGCCGCCGAACGCCTGGTCAAGACGGCCGAGGAAGAGGCCGCGGCGGCCACGGCGGCGCTCAACGAGAACGAGACGTCCGAGCTGCGCAAGCTCTACGGCGAGGGGTCCACGGGCAAGGGGCTCAACCGGGGGCTGGTGCGCGGCGGGGCCGGAGCCCTCAAGGAGCTGGAGGACCGGCAGAAGTCCCGGGCCACCCGCATCAAGCGGGACTCTCTCGACGCCGCGCTGCTGGAGCTGGTGTCGTTCTACCGTGACGTGCTGGCCATGCAGTTCGGGGCGGGGGTGGAGCTGGCCAACGACGACATCCGGTTCGACCTCGACCAGCTCGCCAAGTCGTCCACGCCGGAGGAGACGCTGCGGCGGATCGACGCGATCATGCGGTGCCGGGAACGGCTGGGCGCCAACGTCAACCCGCAGATGGCCGTGGAGGCGATGATGTTGTCGCTGCGTGCGGCGGCCTGACCTGGTCTCGGCCCCTGCCTGCGGCCCCTCGCCTTCGTGATCCGACGGCGGTGGTGACGGCGACCCCTCGATGCTCATGAACGCGGTGCGCCGCACGCTGGCCGGCTCGATGCGCCGGTTCCGGGGCGCCTGAGGGTTCGCCTGCCGGAGATCTTGTGCAGGCGGAAAGATATCCGGGTGACCGGAGCAGCAGACGAGCCCGTGAGGCGTCTCTGTAGCGTGGAAGTCGAACTGCTCTCCCAACAACAGGCCCTGGAGCGGCAGCGGGTCGATGTGGCGTCGATCTTCGCCGAACATCATGTGGGCCTCGTGCGGCTCGCCTTGATCATGGTCGGTGATCAGGCCACCGCCGAAGACGTCGTGCAGGAGGCGTTCGCACGTACGCACGCCGGCCGGGCCCGCCTGCGGGAGGCCGACAGGGCGCTGGCCTATGTGCGGTCAGCCGTGCTCAACGGGTGCCGGTCCGTCCTGCGCAGACGGGCGACGGTGTTCCGGCGGGCGGTGCCCTACGAGCCGCCGGTCTGGTCGGCCGAGAGCGCCGTGTTGCTGGGCGAGGAGCGGCGCGAGGTGCTGCTCGCCCTGCGGGAGCTGCCGCGCAGGCAGCGCGAGGCGCTGACCCTGCGCTACTACTTCGATCTGTCCGACCAGGAGATCGCCGAGACCATGGGCGTCAATGCGAGCACGGCCAGGTCCACGATCGCGCGAGGGCTCGCCGCCCTCGGCCGGGCGCTTGGGGAGGAATCATGAACAGCCCGATGGAAGACAGACTGCGGGAGGCGCTCGTCGAGGCGGGCGCGACGGTCGACACCGGTGCGCTCAAGCCGCTGCGGGCGCCCGAGCGGCGCCGGAGCCGGGTAGATCTGCGGCTGGTGGGCGCGGCCGTGGCGGTGGTGCTCGCGGGGGCGACGACCGCCGTCTGGCTGGGGGTTCGAGGAGACGAGCACGTGGTGACGCTGGCCGCTCCCACCGATGGGCGGTCCGATTCGTCGGAGTTGACGATCTATCTCTGTTCGAGGACGGCCAGTGGGAAGGCGCCGTCCTGCAAGGGGCAGGACGTCACACCCGAGCAGGCGAAGTCGATCGAGGTGGCGGCGAAGGAGGTGCCCGGCGTCGTCTCGGTGACGTTCCTCGACCGGGAGGCGGTCCTCGCCGCCTTCCGACAGGATTTCGCGCACAATCAGCAGGTGCTCGACGCGGTGACGGCCGACGACCTGCATGCGTCGTTCCGGCTGCGACTTGAGCCCGGCACGGATCCGGTGAAGGTGAAGCAGGCACTCGCCCGGCTCCCCGGGATCGAGGACATCGACCTGGTGCCCGCTGCTGTCTCCCTTCGGCCATCGAAGGATCAGATCAGCGTCTTCCTCTGCAAGGACGGCACGGCGCTGCCCACCTGCGGTGCCGAACGAGCATCGGACGGCGAGCAGGTCAGCAAGGAGGGAAAGGGGATCACGACGAGACAGAAGGACAAGGTCCTCGCGCTGCTGAAGGCGTCCAAGCAGGTGAAGTCCATCCTCTACGAGGACCAGACGTCGGCGTACGAGAACTTCAAGCGCGAGTACGAGGACAACAAGGCCCTGGTCGCCGCCACCAGGGTCGAGGACATGCCGGAGTCGTACCGGTTGCGCATGAGGTCGGAGCTCGACGACTGGAGCGGGCTGGTCAAGACCCTGAGACATCAGCGGGGTGTCGCATCCGTCGTCGTGCAGCGTTGCCTGATCGAGAGGCTGGCCCTGACCGGCTACCGGGTGAGTCTGCCGAAGGACAAGTGGTGCCGGGAGGGCGGCTGATTCAAGATCGGGCTCGGTGCCCCTCACGTTCGCCGGGTGGACCCACGTAGTGTGGCAACGGAAGGCCGTAACAACCCCCGAGGCCGTCAGGGAGGCGAGCTCTAGCCCATGGGAATGATCATGGCCGTGAGCTTCACGCGCTACGGGAGGCTCTACTACCTCGATCCGGGCGGGCACGCCCCCAAGGTCGGCGACAAGGTGCTGGTGCCGACCGACTCGGGTCCCGAGGTGGCGGAGTGTGTGTGGGCGCCGCAGTACACGAGCGAGGACATCGACGGTCTGCCCGTGTGCGCGGGGCCGGCGGAAGAGGAACACCTCTCGCGCGACGAGTCCAACAAACGCCGCAGGGCCGAGGCCCGCAGCGTGTCCAAGAAGCTGATCAAACGACATGGGCTGCCGATGAAGGTCGTCGGCATCGACTATCTCGACCAGGACAACGTCTACACCGTCTATTTCTCGGCCCCTCATCGGGTCGACTTCCGGGCCCTGGTCCGCGACCTGGCCCGTAACCTGCGGGCCAGGGTCGAGTTGCGGCAGATCGGCCCCCGGGACGAGGCGCGGTTGCAGGGCGGCATCGGTCCCTGCGGCCGTGACCTGTGCTGCGCCACCTTCCTGAAGGACTTCGAGCCGGTGTCCGTGCGCATGGCGAAGGACCAGGACCTTCCGGTCAATCCACTGCGCATCGCGGGAGCTTGCGGGCGGCTCATGTGCTGCCTGAAGTACGAGCACCCGCTGTACGTCGAGAGCCGGTACAGAATGCCTCGCGCGGGAAGCCGGGTGAGCACGCCGCAGGGCGACGGGGTCGTGACGGGGCACAACGTCCCGGGCGACACGGTGACGGTGCGCCTGGACGACGGCGGGAGGCGCTGCGCGTGCCCGTCCGCGTCGGTGTGTTCGCCTCGCATCCAGCACGACACGATGTACGGCACCCAGGAGGAACCAGCCGATCAGCAGCCTTCCGGCGAAGGGGAGGAAAGCTAGACAACTCATCCCGTTCTGGTCCAGGTGATGCTCGGCTCGGCTCGTCCGCGGACAAGCCGAGCAGGCGGTAGATGCCGGGCTGGAGCGGTCGGCCGTCGTACGTTGGGTGCGTCGCTTCCGTGTACGACGCAGCTCAAGCCACTGGCTGGACGCGCCGAGGGCCGCCGTCCGCGCGCGGTCACGGGAGGTGGGTTCCAGAGCCTGGAGAGCCAGCCATGAAGAAGCCGGTGGAGCCGAGCGGCGGCGTGCCCGCGGTGCAGGTGCTGCTGTCGCCTGCCAACGTCTGGCGGGCCGGGCTCGCCGTGGCGGCCGTCGTCGCGGTGGCGTTCTTCCTCCGGTTCGTGCTCACCGACGCGGGTCCGCTGATCGCCATGCTGGTGATGGCGTGGTTCCTCTCGCTGGCCATGGAGCCCGCCGTGCGCCGCATGTCGCGGCGCATGCCACGGGGCAGGGCGACACTGCTGGTGATGACGTTGTTCATCCTGGCCTTCGTGATCTTCCTCGTGCTGTTCGGCAGCATGTTCGTGCAACAGGTCGCGGTCTTGCTGAAGGCCCTGCCCGAGGTCATCACCGGCGTCGTCGAGTGGGTCAACACCCGTTTCGGCACCCGTTACGAGATCTCCGACATCCTCCACTCCATCAACCTCACCCCGCAGCAGGCGGCCGAGTACGCGCAGGGTGCGCTCGGCGGGATCCTGGGCCTGCTGGGCACGGTGACCGGAACGGTGTTCAACCTGTTCACCCTGGCGCTGCTGACGTTCTACTTCTCGGCCGACGGGCCGAGGCTGCGCCGGTGGCTCGCGCAGCTGCTGCCCGGCCGGGTCCAGCAGGTCTTCATCAGCGTCTGGGACGTGTCCATGATCAAGACCGGCGGCTACGTCTCCTCCCGGCTCATTCTGGCCACCATCAACGGCACGGCCTCGGCCCTGGTGTTCCTGCTGCTCGGCATGCCCTCCTGGCTGGCGCTCGGGGCGTGGACGGGGCTGGTCGCCCAGCTCGTGCCCACCATCGGCACCTACATCTCCATCGCCCTGCCGGTGGTGGTGGGGCTGGTCTCGTCCCGGCCCTGGATCGGCGTGGCCGCGTTGGCCTGGGGCATCGTGTACCAGCAGGTGGAGAACCTGACGCTGGAGCCGAAGATCAGTTCGCGGGCGGTGGACATCCATCCCGGGGTGTCCTTCGCCGCCGTGATCCTGGGGGCGTCGCTGTTCGGCGCGATGGGTGCGCTGCTGGCCATCCCGGTGGTGGCCATGCTGCTGTCGCTGGTCGACACGTTCGCCACGCGTCAGGAGTTCCGGGAGGTCATGGCCGCCGAAGCGGCGCCGCCGAAGGGCGGACCCGGGGAAGCGCCGCCGCCGAAGGGCGGGCACGGTGCGCCGCCGCCGAAGTGACGTGCCCTCCGGCGGGTGGAGCGGGGGCGGTCAGCCCTGGGGATAGCCGGGGATCCGGCGACGCTGGGTCGCGGTGCCGACCCAGTGGACGAGGTCCAGCACGACCGCCACGGCGATCCAGAACCAGTCCGCTCCTCTGAGTCCGACACCGGGGATGTAGAGGATCACGTACATCAACGTGGTGAACGGCAGGAAGATCAGGCCGAGCAGGGGCCAGATCCAGGTGTCGAAGGCGGCGCTCACCAGCGCGGGCCGCGCCACCCAGATGATGAAGACGGCGAGTCGTGGAAACAGCCCCGCAAAAACCGCGAACAAACAGCCCATGGCAGCCCCCGCCTCTCCATCACGCCTCACCAGAAAGAGGGCGAAGTGGATGGTCCCCGTGACCACGGCCGCTCACCCTCGACGACGGGCATGAAAAGGCCCTGCTTCCGTTTGCCTGGCCGATGCCTTCTCGGCGTGCTGGGGGCCGAATCCGAAAGGCTGCACAGATTTGCCCCATGGAAATCTTTTGCCTCCTCGCGGTGGCCGCCCGATCGGAAAGGGGGGATCAGAAGCAGGGAGGGCGGGTCTGGCAGAGGTTGCCCCCGTACGTGCCGTGATGTGGGGTGCTGCCCTCTGGACCACCTGTTCGTCGACGCAACCGATCAGAAGGAAACAGCCCCATGAGCCACCTCATCGCGATCTCCTACCCGGACGTCGCCACCGCCATCGCCGTACGTGATCGCCTCGCCGACCTGCAACGGCAGAACCTGATCACGATGGAGGACATGGCCATCGTCGAACGCCGGGCCGACGGCACGATCAAGCTGCTCCAGACCAAGGGGACGACCGGCATGGGGGCGGCCGGCGGAGCGGTGTGGGGTGGCCTGATCGGGCTGTTGTTCTTCATGCCGCTGTTCGGCATGGCGCTGGGCGCCGCCACCGGAGCGGCCGCCGGAGCGCTGACCGACGCCGGCGTCAACGACGAGTTCATGAGGGAGCTCGCCGACACGCTGGAACCCGGCACCGCCGCGCTGTTCGTCCTGGTCGTGCAGAGCACCCCGGACAAGGTGATCCCGCAGATCCAGTCGTACGGCGGGCATGTCATCCAGACCTCGCTCAACCGCGAGGAGGAAGCGCAGCTGCGCGAGATGATGGAGGGGACCGGCGCCCGGTGAACGGAACCGTCTCGCGCCACCACGGATCCGCGGCGCGCACGGCCACGCCTCGCTGACCGCGCGGCCACCACCGAAAGAGGTCGCCATGGGGAAGGTGCCCGATCCGGCCGACGGTCATCGGTCGCCGGACGGCGGCGCCCACAAGGACTACACCGGTGCCGTCTACGGATCACTGCTCGCCGCCTCGGTGGTGGCGGGCACCGCGTCGCTCGGCAGGTTCCCGCGCCTGGAGATGATCGTCTTGCTGTTGGGGACCAGCGTGGTGTTCTGGGCCGCTCATGTGCACGCCCGCCTGTTCGGCGCCCGTGCGGTCTTCCAGAGCATGAGCGTGGCCGACATCCGCCGGGCCTGCGCCGAGGAATGGCCGATCGTCACTGCGGCCGTGCCGCCGGCCGTCGCCGTGGCCGTCGGACCGCTGCTGGGTCTCGAACCGCAGGGCACGGCGTGGCTGGCCATCGCGGTGGCGGTGGCCGGGCAGGTCGGCTGGTCGGCTGCGGCGGCCGTGGGGATCGGTGCCTCGTCTCGGATGGTCCTGGTCACGAGCGTGGTCAATCTGCTGCTCGGGCTGGTCATCGTGGTGCTGAAGGCCGCGTTCCAGCATTGAGCCGGGGTGGCCGGTCCGCGCGGCGTGCCGGAAGCTTCCCGGGGCGGAAGTCCCAGTGAGTTTCGGATCGAGGGAGGTGGACGATGTGCCGCGGCGATCCCGTCCGTGAGGGTTTCCGCGCCGGTCCGGGCGGTGGGCTGCGCCGGCGGGGTGGAACGTGACCGGCACCGGCCCGGACGCCTTCGCGAAGAGCCCTCTGGCCCCTCTGGCGCTGGCCCAGTTCATCTGCAGCTTCGCCGGCTCGAACATGAACGTGATGATCAACGACATCGGCCGGGACCTGGACACCACGGTGGAGGGCGTGCAGAGCACGATCACGCTGTTCCTGTTGATCATGGCCGTGCTGATGATCCCGTGCAGCAAGCTGACCGACCGCTGGGGACGCAAGAGGTGTTTCCTCGCAGGGCTCACCCTGTACGGGATCGGCGCTCTGACCAGCGCCTTTTCACCCAGCCTGGCAGTGCTGATCGTCGGCAACTCGGTCCTTGAGGGCGTCGGGACCGCATTGCTGATCCCGCCCGTCTACATCCTCGCGACGATGGCGTTCGACGATCTGCGGTCGCGGGCCAGGGCCTTCGGCCTGATCAGCGGGCTGGGCGGGGTCGGAGCGGCGGCGGGCCCGCTGATCGGCGGGTTCATCGCCACGGCGATCACCTGGCGGGCCGCGTTCGTCTTCCAGGCGGTGGTCGTCGCGGTGATCGTCTTCCTCAGCCGCCGGATCGCCGACCCGGTGGCGCCGGATCCGACCCGTCCCTTCGACGGCGCCGGGGCGGTCCTGTCGGCCGTCGGCATGTTCTTCGTGGTGTTCGGGATCCTCCAGGCGAGCAAGAACGCCGTGCTGATGGTGGCGTTCCTCGTCGTCGGGGCCGGGTTCCTGGTCTGGTTCCTCCTGCACATCCGCGCTCGGGAACGCGCGGGGAAGGAGCCGCTGCTCTCGACCCGGCTCTTCCGGAACCGCACGTCCAATCTCGGCCTCGTCACCCAGAACATGCAGTGGCTGGTGCTCATGGGGACGTCCTTCGTCGTCGCGGTCTTCCTGCAGAAGGTCCGCGGGTACAACGCGATCCAGACGGGCGTCATCTTCACGTCGGCGACCGTGGGGGTCCTGCTGACGTCGCTGGCGGCGGAGCGGCTCACCAGGAAGCACTCCCAGAAGAACCTGATCTCGGCGGGTTTCGCCATGACCGTGACCGGGATCGCGGTCCTGCTCGCCCTGGTCGGGGCGTCGTCGAGGGTCGTCGCCTTCGTGCCGGGGCTGCTGCTCATCGGGCTGGGCGTGGGCGTGATGCTGACCCCGTCGGTCAACGTCGTGCAGTCCAGCTTTCCCGAGGAGCAACAGGGCGAGATCTCCGGGCTGTCGCGCAGCGTGTCCAACCTCGGCTCGTCGTTCGGCACGGCGATCGCGGGCACGATCCTCATCTCCGGGCTGGCCGAGGGGAACCGGTCCTATGCGCTCGCCATGATCGCTCTTGCGATCTTCGCCCTGGTGGGGCTGGGCGCCGCGATCCGACTGCCCGCTCGGTAGGCCATGAGGTTCACCGCCCGTCCGGGGCGGCGCCCTCAAGTTGTTCGTCGAGGGCGATGGCCGCCGCAATGAGCGCCAGATGGGTGAACGCCTGCGGGAAGTTGCCGAGCTGCTCGCCCGACGGGCCGATCTCCTCGGCGAACAGGCCGACGTGGTTGGCGTAGGTGAGCATCTTGTCGAAGGCGTACCGGGCCTGCTGGAGCCGTCCGGCGCGGGCCAGGGCCTCGACGTAGAGGAAGCTGCACAGGTTGAAGGTCCCCTCCGACCCGCGCAGGCCGTCGGGGGACGCGGCCGGGTCGTAGCGGTAGACGAGGCTGTCGCTGACCAGTTCCTTGTCGATGGCGTCCAGGGTGCTCAGCCAGGCCGGGTCGCGGGGGGAGATGAACCCGACCCGGGGCATGAGCAGCAGCGACGCGTCCAGCACGTCGGTGCCGTAGTGCTGGACGAACGCCTGCCGCTCGGAGTTCCACCCACGGTCGACGATCTGGTCGAAGACGGCGTCCCGGACACTCCTCCAGCGGACGAGGTCGGCGGGACGGGAGTAGGCGGTGGCCATCCGGATGCCGCGGTCGAAGGCGACCCAGGTCATCAGGCGGCTGTAGGTGAACTCCTGGCGCCCGCCACGGGTCTCCCAGATGCCTTCGTCGGGACGGTCCCAGGTGTCGGCCAGCCAGTCGAGCAGCTTGGCGAAGGACCGCCAGCCGCGGATGCCGCCGACCTCCTGGGCCTGGGCCAGGGCGTCGGCGGCCTCACCATAGATGTCGAGCTGGAGTTGGTCGGCGGCGGCGTTCCCGGCCCGTACCGGCCGGGACTGCCGGTATCCCTCCAGGTGGCCGAGCACTTCCTCGGTCAACAGGGGATCTCCGTCGATCCGGTACATGATCTGCAGCGGCTCACCCGAGGCGCGGCCGACGATCAGGCGTTCACGCAGCCACGTACGGAAAGCCTGGGCCTCCTCGACGAAACCGAGGTCGATCAGGGCGCGGACGGACAGGGAGGCGTCGCGGACCCAGGTGTAGCGGTAGTCCCAGTTGCGCTCGCCGCCGATCTGCTCCGGCAGTCCCATCGTGGCGGCGGCGATCGGGGCGCCGGTGGGCGCGTACGTCAGGAGCTTGAGCGTGATCGCCGAACGGTTCACCATGTCACGCCAGCGACCCCGGTACCGGGACGCGCGCAGCCAGTCGTGCCAGAAGTCACGGCAGGTCTCGAAGCTGTCGCGCGCGCTGTCGGGGGTCACGGGCGGCACGGGCTGGTCGCCGTCGCTGTCGCTGGTCAGGACGATCGCGGCCGTCTGGCCGGCCTGGAGGGTGAAGTCCGCCACGACGTCCTCGCCGTCGGGGCGCAGGGTGATGGGGCCGGCGGCCTGCAGGTGCAGGTTCGTGCCAGCGCCCTGGAAGACCGCTGATCGGTCGTCGTGGAGGGCGAGCGTGTGCGGTGCCCGCCCGTAGTCGAAGCGGGGACGGCAGGTGAAGGTGAAGGGCAGGCTCCCGCGGACCACCCGGGCGAGCCGCACCAGGCGGTGCCGGCCGGAAGGCATGGCGGAGGTGTTCGGCTCCATGTAGTCGGCGACCTCGCCGACGCCGCCGGGGCCCATGAAACGGGTGACGAGGATGGCGGTGTCCGGCAGGTAGAGCTGCCGGACGGTCGTCTCGTCGGCCCGGTCCACGTCGGCGGCCAGCCGGCAGTGCCCACCGCGCCCGCTGTCGAGGATGGACGCGAAGAGGCTCGGGGAGTCGAACCGGGGCGTGCACCACCAGTCGATGGTGCCGTCGCCGGAGACGAGCGCGGCGGTCTGCAGGTCTCCGATCATGCCGTGGTCCGCGATCTGCGGGTAGCCGTTCATGGATGCCTCCGTTGTTCGCCGGACATACCGGACGACTGCCTCCGGACGTGTCGCCTGAGCGACCGTGCCCGGGGGGAACGGAGCAGTCTTTTCAGGCTAACTCCTGACTTGACGTGAAGTCATCCGGGGGAGGGCCGTTCCTTCTCGTCCTGGTGAGCGCCGGGGGTTCCGCGGCGTGTCCCGTGCCGGCGGTGGTTGGGTGGTGGGGTGCGTGACTACCGCTCGTGGCGGGCCTCCGCCCTGCTGCCTATGTCCGGTTCGTGGTGGGCGCCGGTGTCGCGTGGTGTCGCGGCCGGGGTCACGGTGTCGGCGGTGCTCCTCGCCGGCGGGTGCGGCAGGGAGGAGCGGGCGGTGCGAGGGCTCCGCTGGTCCGATTGCGGTGACGGCTTCGAGTGCGCGACGTTGCGGGTGCCGCTCGATCACGGGGAGCCCGACGGTGAGCAGCTTGAGCTCGCGGTCGTCCGGCTGCCCGCGAGCGGGCCGCGGCTCGGCTCCCTGGTGGTGAACCCCGGCGGGCCGGGGGCCTCCGGGGTCGAGTACGCCAGGGCCGCCCGGCTCGCGGTGAGCGCGAAGGTGCGGGAGCGGTTCGACGTCGTGGGGTTCGATCCCCGCGGGGTGGGACGGTCGGCGCCGGTCGAATGCCTCGACGACGAGCGGCTCGACGCGTTCGTGGCCATGGAGACCACGCCCGACACCGCCGCGGAGCAAGGGGAACTGGAGGCCGCGGCGCGGAGGTTCGCGGCAGGCTGCCGGCAGCACGCCGCCCGGCTGCTGCCCCACCTCGGGACCGTGGACGTCGCCCGCGACCTGGACCGGCTGCGTCAGGCCCTGGGCGACCGGAAGCTCACCTATCTCGGCAAGTCGTACGGGACCTTCCTCGGGGCTGTCTATGCCGATCTGTTCCCTGACAAGGTGCGGGCGCTCGTGCTGGACGGCGCCCTCGATCCGGCCGGCTCGCGGGTGCGGATGAACGCGGAGCAGGCGGTGGGGTTCGAGAAGGCGCTGCGCGCGTACGTCGAGGACTGCCTGAGCGGCCGGGACTGCCCGTTCGCCGGACGCGATGTCGAAGCAGCGATGGACGAGGTCGGGGCCCTGCTCCGCCGTGCCGACGTCCGGCCCTTGGAAGGGGGTGGGCGGCCGGTCACCGAGGCGCTGGCCACGCTCGGAGCGCTGACGCCGCTCTACGACCGCGCCTCCTGGCCGGAGCTCACCGAGGCGCTGCGCCGGGCGCTGAAGGGCGACGGCTCCCTCCTGCTGCGGAACGCCGACCAGCTCGCGGGCAGGCAGGACGACGGCACCTACTCCAACCAGCTGGAGGCCGGCCTGGCGGTCAACTGCGTCGACGGCCCGTATCCGACGACGGCCGCGGCCTTCGCGGCGGACGCGGCGGAGACGTCCAGGGAGGCGCCCCGGTTCGGGCCGTACATCGTGTGGTCGTCGCTGCCGTGTGCCTTCTGGCCGGCTCGGCCGACCTTCTCGCCGCATCCCCTGACCGCCGAGGGCGCTCCTCCGATCCTGGTCGTCGGCACGAAACGCGACCCGGCGACGCCGTACGGATGGGCTCGGGCATTGGCGGGGGAACTCCGGTCCGGCGTGCTGCTCGGTTACGACGGCGACGGGCACACCGCGTACGGGGGCGGCTCGCCGTGCGTGGACGATGCCGTCGATCGGTATCTGGTGGAGGGGGTGCCGCCGGGAGATGGCGTGATCTGTCCCGGCATCCGGTGATCAGGAGGAGCAAGAACCCCTCGATCTCCTGTAGACTCCTTCAAGCCGTACGGCACGCCGCCTTAGCTCAGTCGGCCAGAGCACTTCACTCGTAATGAAGGGGTCTGGGGTTCGAATCCCCAAGGCGGCTCCCAGTTCTGAAGGCCCTCTCGGATGTTCCGGGAGGGCCTTTTGCGTGGCCGTACAGCGGTGCCGTTGCGAGGCAGCGGGCAAGGCCCGTCGATGGCATCGCCCGGCACTGGGCGGCTCCCTGGTTGAACGGGGATAGGAGACTGTCAACGGAAGGTGATTGATCCAACACGGTGAGTTGCGGCATGGTGCTCTAGCCCTGTTCAACGCACCCTCGGAGGGACAATCATGCAGCTTGTTCGCCGTCTTCTGTCCGGAGCCGTTCTCGTCACCACCGTCAGTGCGGGTCTCGTCCTGCCTGCTGCGGCCTCCGCTCCGAACCCCTTGTGTATCGACGTCACCAACGATCGTGGCAACGGGGTCCGGATCTACCAATGGGAATGTCAGTCCGGCAACAACAACCAGAAGTTCGTGATCGACGGAGGCCAGATCAAGATCAAGGACACGCTGGGGACGTCGCGGCCGATGTGTGTGGACGCCACCAACCACCGCGGCAACGGGGTCCGGATCTACCAGTGGGAGTGTCAGGCCGACAACGACAACCAGAGGTTCGTGATCGACGGGGGCCAGATCAAGATCAAGGACACGCTGGGGACGTCGCGGCCGAAGTGCATCGACGTCACCAACGACCGCGGCAACGGGGTCCGGATCTACCAGTGGGAGTGTCAGGCCGGCAACGACAACCAGAGGTTCGTGATCGACGGCGGTCAGATCAAGATCAAGGACACGCTGGCCTGAGCGAACGGGTCGGCGGCGGGGGCTGGGTCTGCGCGTGCGGACCGGCCCCCGCTGTCTTCGCCGGGGGAACCGGGT
Organism: Nonomuraea sp. NPDC047529; assembly: GCF_040642995.1. Classification (NCBI taxonomy): domain Bacteria; kingdom Bacillati; phylum Actinomycetota; class Actinomycetes; order Streptosporangiales; family Streptosporangiaceae; genus Nonomuraea; species Nonomuraea sp. NPDC047529. Next base: position 67,718 of record NZ_JBEYTJ010000017.1, read on the forward strand.
CAGGCGGTGAAGTCGCGGACGAGCTTGACGAAGTCGTCGAGGCGTTCGGCGCTGGAGACGTGGCCGGTGTCGAGTTCGAGGTAGGAGCTGCCGGGGATGGCGGCGTGGAGCTCGCGGGAGTTCTCCACCGGGATCAGGCCGTCATGGGCGGCGCCGACGACCAGCGTGGGGGCCTGGATGCGGGGGAGCAGGTGGCGCAGGTCCACGCGGCGGCCGAGGTCGATCTGGCGCAGGCGGCCGGGGTGCGGCTGGAAGTACGTCGCCCGGCTCTCCAGGTCCTCGGGGCTGAGGGAGTTGAGGTGGCGGCGGCTGAAGGCGGTCAGCATGGAGAAGCGGGCGAAGGCGTCCGGGGTGCCGGCCAGGCTCAGCCAGATCTGCAGGGCGGTGCGGAGGTAGGCGTCCTCGGTGTGGGCCCAGCCTGAGATCGGGATCAGGCGGCGGACCAGTTCGGGACGGGTGGCGGCGAGGGACAGCGCGACCACCGCGCCCAGGGAGAAGCCGAGCAGGTCCACGGGCGCCTTGCCGGAGTGCTCGATGACGGCTGCGAGCTGCCGGGTCAGGTCCTCGACGGTCAGGGGGGCGCCGTCGTCCTCGGCGAGGTCGCTGCCGCCGAGGTCCGGGAGGATCACGGTGTTGCGGTCGGTGAAGTGGCCGGCGACGCCGTCCCAGGTCACCGACCCCGGGCCGGTGCCGTGCAGGAGCACCAGGGCGGGGCCGTCGCCGAGGGTGCGGTAGGCGACGCGGGTTCCGGAGACGGTCAGGTGGTGGGTCATGGACGTCACCGTGCCAGCCGGCGTGCCGGATGAGGAGCGGACCGGACTCCCTAGGACAAGGAGTCCTAGACTGCGATATTTCGTGATGTTGCAGGATGGGGTGCATGGATCGCGAGGAGCTTGCCGATTTCCTTCGCCGCTCGCGGGAGCGGCTGCTGCCCGGCGAGGTGGGGCTGCCGTCGGGGCCGCGCCGCCGTACCCCTGGGCTGCGGCGGGAGGAGGTGGCTCAGCTCGCGGGCATGTCGGCCGACTACCTGATGCGGTTGGAGCAGGCACGCAGCCCGCAGCCGTCCACCCAGTTGCTGGGCGCGCTGGCGCGGGCGCTGCGGCTGACGGGCGACGAACGCGACCACCTCTACCTGCTGGCCGGGCACCGTCCACCGGCCGGGCCGCGGGCGGGCGAGCACGTCAAGCCGAGCCTGCTCTACCTGCTCGACCGCCTCGTCGGCACCCCGGCGCAGGTGCTGAGCGACCTCGGTGACGTGCTGGCGCAGAACGCCATGGCCGAGTCGTTGTTCGGGTGCAGTTGCACGGTCGAGCAGCCCGACCGCAACATCGTGTGGCGCTGGTTCAGCGATCCGCTCAGGCGCGAGGCGTATCCGGAGGAGGAGCACGCCGAGCGCTCCCGTGTGCACGTGGCCGACCTGCGCGCGGCGGTGGTCCGCCGTGGCAACGACGAGCCGGCCCGGGCGCTGGTCGAGCGTCTGCGCCGGGCCAGCCCGGAGTTCGTCTCGCTGTGGGAGCGTCACGAGGTCGCGGTACGCCGCAGCAGCCGCATGCGGATCCGGCATCCGGCCATCGGCGCGATGGAGTTCGACTACGAGGTGCTGCTGGCCCCGGACGAGGACCAGCGGCTGCTGATCTTCGCGCCGCCGCCGGGGTCGAAGACGTTCGAGGCGTTGGAGCTGCTGCGGGTGGTGGGTCCGGAGACCGCGCACCGGAGCCATCGCTAGCCGCCGCCCGGAAAATGCCATGTCAGCGCGCATGTCAGGGCGATGACGGTCCGGCGTCAGGGCGGTCCGGGATGGTTGGTTCATCACCGGTTCGGGGATTGCGGCCCGACAGCTCTGAAAGGCGTATAAATCATGACGAACGACGGCGTTTCCGTGAACAGCCAGGCCGAGCGCCCGGAGCTGCAGAAGATCATCCAGGAGATCGTGGACTCCGGCTTTGTCGGGATGCAGTTGCGCGTGAACGACGAGCGGGGTGAGTGGGTCGGCAGCGCGGGGGTGCGCGAGCTGGGCGATCTCGCCGAGCCGCCCACGAATGGCCGGTTCCGGGTCGGCAGCGTCACCAAGACCTTCACCGCCGCCCTCGCCCTGAGCCTCGTGGCCGACGGCACGATCGCGCTGGACGACCTCGTGGACGACCACCTGCCCGAGTACGGCCTGGACCGCCGGATCACCGTGCGGATGCTGCTCCAGCACACCAGCGGCGTGTTCAACTTCACCGGCGAGTACTACGAGGACGGGACCGTCGTGCCGGGCATCGTCTGGTCGGGCAAGGAGTGGGTGGACGACCGCTTCAGGACCTACCAGCCGGAGGAACTGGTACGGCTCGCGCTGTCCAAGCCCGCCCGCTTCGAGCCGGGGACGGACTGGAGCTACTCCAACACCAACTACGTGCTGGTCAGGCTGCTGATCGAGAAGGTCACCGGCCGGCCGTTCGCCGAGGAGATGCGGCGGCGCGTCCTGGAGCCGCTCGGGCTGAAGGACACCGTCGTGCCGGGCACCGACACGGAGATCGCCGGGCCGCACGCCCACGCCTACTACCGGTACGAGGAGGATGGCCAGGAGAAGACGGTCGACGTCACCCGTCAGAACCCCTCCTGGATCTCCACCGGCGGCGACATGATCTCGACCACCAAGGACCTGCACGCCTTCATCTCCGGCCTGCTGGGCGGCAGGCTGCTGCCGTCCCACCTGCTGGCCGAGATGCGTGACGTCCACCCCAAGGTCGGCTACGGCCTGGGGCTGTTCGTCCAGGACACGGGGACCGGAGGCGGCACCGTCATCACCCACAACGGCGGCATCGCGGGCTCGGCGGCGCTGATGTACAGCACGCCCGACGGCGGCACGACCCTGACCGCCTCGGTGACCTACGTGGACGATGCCGCGATGTCCCAGGCGGCGGCGTTCCAGACGGCCGTGCAGCGGCTGGTCGAGGAGGTCTTCGGCGGGGGAGCGGCCGACTAGCCCCCCGAGGACGACCCCCAAGCCCGGGTGGCAGGTGATCGACTGTCCGGTTCCGGACACGGAGGTGGACCTGCCGCCCGGCAGGCGTATTCCTGGAGGGTCGCGTGCCTCTGAGTCCGAGGACCGGCGGGAACACAGGAGCTCCTCAGAGGAGGACACGTGGCCAGGGGCGAATCCATACCGAACTACGAGCAGCTGTTCGACGTCGAACTCGACCACCGGCAAGAGGACGAGGCCCGTACGGTGTTCTCGCCGGGCGCCTACCTCGTGGACCTGCTGGGGCTCATCGAGAACGTCTTCCGGCAGCCGTCCCTGCTCGACCGGGAGCGCCGGCCGGATCTGCGGAAGATCCTGCTCGACGCCGAGAACACGTTCACGGAGTCGCCCTACCTCGACATCGTCGTGGAGGTGCTGGAGAAGCTCGTCGGGCAGGACCCGTACGAGGTGATGCGCGGGCTGGCCTTCCCGTTCTCGATGCCGTTCTCGCTGCGGGAGGAGCGGTTCAGGAACCACCTGGGCCGGTTGCGGCTGGGCCCGGACGAGCTCTACCGCCTCTTCGCCCCGGACGCCGACCCCGGCACGGTGGCCCGGCTGTATCTCGGCCTGTCCCCGGAGGACGTCACCAACGCGACGACGGCCGCGACGAGCGAGACGCAGGTCAAACGCCTCTACGGGCTGCCGGACCAGGACCGGCTGAACGTGCTGGAGAACGTCGGGCGCTTCCGCGAGGCCACCGGGCTGACCGCGCTGGAGCTGCGGGAACTGCTCGTGCAGGCGGAGGACCCGGACCGGCCGCCGGCGAAGTTCTTCGTCAACCTCGGCGGCTCACCGGTGACGATGTCCGAGGACGGCGCCAAGCTGGGCACCGTCGTGGACGGCAGGCCGGGGCCGGTCCCGCCGTACTGGTTCGACCGGGTGAGCAGGCTCGTCCGGCTGGCCCGCAGGACCGGCCTGAGCACCACCGACCTCGACCGCGTGCTCACCTCCTGCTGCGGCGGCGTCCTGGACGCGGCCGCGCTGCGGACCCTCGCGGTGGTGGTCCACCTGGCGCGCGGCCACGACCTCGCCGTCGACGACGTGTGCGGGCTCGTCGTGCCGATCCGCCCGGCCGGGCTGGAGGACCTGCCGCGCGTCTCGGGCGACATCATGGCCCCGCACAACAAGGAGTACCGGCGCAGGCTGGCACGTTCCATCGGCACGACGGAGAGCGACCTGGCCGAGGTCGTACGGCGCTACCGGGAACGTTACGACGCGCTGGAGCCGAGCCCGTTCGACCGGGGCGAGATCGGGCTGCCCGCGATCGTGCTGCTCCAGCGGGCCGGGCGGTTCGTCTCGACGCTCGGGATCTCGGCCGGCGAGCTGTTCGACCTGATGGAGGTCCTGGAGAGCGACCCGTCGGTGCTGCGCCACTCCACGTTCTCCGTGCTGGGCACGGTCGAGCCGGGCACCGGCGACTGCCACCGCATCCTGGAGGGTGCGGATCCGGGCTCCTGCCTGTGGCTGGCGCAGACGTTGCAGGCCCTGGCCCGCTGGACGCAGGCCGCCGGGTTCGGCAGCCGCGAGCTGGTCGAGATCCTGGGCGGCCGGTCGGCGGCGCGCGACGACGCGGACCAGGTCGGCGTCCTGGAGAGCCTCAACCAGCGGTTCGGGACGGTCACCCGCGCGCCCGCCCTGTTCGCCGGCGACCGGTTCGGGGAGCGGGCGGCGCAGGCCGTCCACGACATCCTGGGCGGCCATGGGCGCGGGGTCGTCTCGGCCAGGGACGACCGGCTGCTCCGGCTCGACCCGGCCGAGGCCGAGGCGGCCGCGTACGACGCGGTGACCGGGCTGGGGGTGATCGTCGCCGACGACTTCACCGGGCTCGGGCTCGGCGAGCGGACAGCCGGGAAGATCTACGCCCAGCTCGTCTTCTGCGGACGGCTGCGCGCCGACGGACGGCTGGTCACCGAGGACATGCCGGTGAGCGACCACGGGCTGCGGCTGGAGCGGGACTTCGAGTCCTTCAGGGAGCCGCTGTTCAAGCTGATCAACAGCGTGTCGAACGGCACCTCGTCGTTCTACCCGTCGGACCTGGCCACGCTCGGCGGCCTGACGGAGGAGCAGCAGGCCGAGCTGTACGACAACCTGATCCACCACGGCTACATCGACGCCGACGGCGCGGTGTCCTCGCCCGGCTTCTTCGCCGACGAGGAGAACGTCGGCCGCCTCCTGCTGAACGCCGGCCTGACCGACGTCGCCCCGGCCGTGCTCGATGAGCTGCGCGCCCGGATCGAGCAGTTCGGCCGGGAGCCGCTGGCGCTCGACCCCGAGATCTTCGCCGGGCGCCGGCTGAACGCCGTCCGGCTGGCCGAGAGCCTGCGCTTCAACGGCTACCTGGACGCGGACGGGAACTACCTGGACAAAGTGGCGCTGGCCGGGCTCAGGATCGACGACTTCGCGCTCGCGCCGGAGTTCTACCCGCACCGGCGGTTCGTCCTGGACGCGATCAGGCAGCAGCTCGCGGCGCTGGAGGAGGAGCTGTACACCTTCACCGCCGACGACTTCGCCGACGTCGCGGACGAGGCCGTCGCGCAGCGGGTGCTGGACGCGCTCGACGGCGCCTACCTCCGCGACGGCCGGGTGGCCGCCGACCTGGACGGCCTGACGCTGGGCGACGGGTTCACGGCGGCGGAGACGGCCGTCGTGGCGGCCCGGATCGAGGAGTGCGTACGGGACGAGAAGCCGTACAGGCTGGACATGGAGGCGCTCGGGGAGCTCGGGTTCGACGAGGAGGAGCAGGGGCGGGTGGCCGCGATGCTGGTCGCGGCCGGGCACCTCGACGGCGCGCACGCGGTGCGCCGCGAGGCCCTGGACCGCTTCCGCAACGTCGGGAACGCGCTGGAGTTCACGCTGCCGGGCCTGGAGGACTTCGCCAAGGACGTCTTCTTCCTGCTGCACCCGGTGGCGGTGCGGACCGCGGAGGCGGTCACGGAGATCACCGCCGCGCTGGAGCGCGGGGCGCGGGCGCAGGAGACGGCGCTGACCTCGGTGCTCGCCGACGGGTTCGGCGTGCCGGAGGCGACGGTCGCAGCGATCTGCGCCGGGGTGGCCGGCAGCCTGCCCGAGGCGCTGGAGGTGCTGGTCCCGCCGGTCCTCGCGGCCGGGGACGAGAGTGGCGAGGTCACCGCCGTGCCCGCCGACCCGCACCTGCGGGCCGTCTACCGGCGCGTCCGGCGCTTCGCGGCGCTGGCCGGGAAGCTCGGCATGGACCCCACCGAGGTCGCCGTCGCCTTCCAGGACCAGGACCTGACCGGAAAGTACCCCGAGCCGCTGGCGCTGCCGCCGAACGTCGAGACCATCGACGCCGTGCTCAGGAGCGGCGACGGGAACATCTACCTGTTCGCGCCCGGCGGCTACTGGGTGTACTCGGGGACCACGTACGAACTGGCCGACCCGCGGCCGAAGCCGCTGATCGAGCTGGCGCCCAGGTTCGCGGAGCTGACCGGCGTGGACGCCGCCTTCGCGCATCCCGGCGGCGCCGAGTGGATCATCGGCCGCGGCCTCGACGGCGCCTCCCACCTGTACGTCAAGGAGCCCGGCAGCATCCGCTGGGCCCCGCGCGACCAGGTGTGGGGCAAGGTCAGGAACAACTTCGACGCCCCGAGGCGGATCGACAGCGCCTTCGTGGACGAGGACGGCCGGACCTATTTGTTCTGCGGCGACCAGTACGTCCGCTACTCGGGCTCGGACTACTCGGCCGTGGACGAGGGCTACCCGCGCGGCCTCGCGGAGTGGTGGTCGGCGGAGGGCCACGACACCCCGCTGCCCGCGGACTTCCGGGCCTCGCTGGACGCGGCCTTCCAGGACGTGGACGGCCGCACGCACCTGTTCACCGGCGGCCGTCACCTCGACACCGAGCGTGGCGAGCAGCCCGTCTCCGCCCGCTGGGGGCGCGTACGCAACGCTTTCGACGGCGCCGAGCGCCTGGACAGCGCGTTCGTCGGCGGCGACGGCCTGGTCCACCTGCTGCGCGGCAACCAGGTGGTCGCCTACTCCGACAGCCTGGAGAACGACGGCGTACGGGTGGACGACGGCTACCCGAGGCGCATCGAGTCCCGCTTCCCCGGCCTGCCCGGCGAGTTCGAGACGGGGATCGAGGCGGCCTTCACCGACTCCGGCGGGCTCGTCCACCTGTTCAAGGACGGCCGGACGATCGCCGCCGGCGACTCCGGCGTGGGCGTGCCGGAACCGACGGCCGAGCGCTGGGGCAAGGTCGCCGACGCGCTGCCCGGCGGCGTGGTGGACTCGGGGCTGACCGGGCTCGACGGCCGGACCTACCTGTTCAGCGGCGAGCGGTACATCAGGTACTCCGGCGCGGACTACTCGGTCGTGGACCTCGGCTACCCGCGCCGCATCGCCGGCGACTGGGGCGGCCTGCGCCGGGTGAACGCCTCCTTCGTCATGGACGGCGGGACGTACCTGTTCGGCGTCGGCGGGCGGCTGTTCGACCTGCCCCTGGCCCAGGTGCCCGAGCTGGACGCCGGGCGGCTGTCGCCCGCGCTGCGCCGCCGGTTCCTGGAGCACGGCCTGTCCTTCGCCGAGGACGCGCGGGCGCGCGGCGCCGCCCCGGAGTGGCACGTGAGCACCGAGCAGGGCGTCGAGGTGACCCTCAGGAGCGATCCGCTGCACATCGAGGCGCACGCGGACGGCGGCGACTTCTACGTCCGCTACTCCACCAGGGACTACACCGTGCCCGACGCCGGCTACCCCAGGCCGGTGTCCGACAACTGGTGGAACCTGCCCGCCACGCTGGCGGCCGACCCGCGCTTCGCGGTGATCGACGCGGTGTTCACCGGGCCGGACGGGCGGACGTACCTGTTCTCCGGTGACCGGTTCGTCGTGTTCGACAGCAGGCACCGCTGGTGGTCGGAGCCGCGCACGCTGGCCGAGCACTGGGACAGCCTTCCGTTCGGCAGGGTGGACGCGGCCTTCGTCGGCAAGGACGGCAGGACGTACGTGTTCTCCGGCGGCCGGTACGTCCGCTACTCGACCGGCGACTACACCGAGATCGACGACCGTTACCCGGCGAACGTCCAGACGTTCTGGGGCAACGTGGTCAGCCGGATCGCCAGGACGGGACGCGTGGACGCCGCCCTGGTCATGGACGCGACCGAGCGCGTGGACGGCGCCGAGGTGACCAGCCGCTACACCTATCTGTTCTCCGGCGACCAGTACGTCCGCTACGCGGGCGACGACCTCACCCACGTCCAGGACGGTTACCCGCGGGCCCTGTCGGCCCTGTCGCGGGAGCCGCGGCTGGCCGGCCTCGACGTCACGCTGGACGGCGTGGACGCGGCCTTCGCCGACCGCCGCAACGTGTACCTGTTCCGCGGCACGAGCTGCCATGTCGTCTCCGACACCCTGTACCGCCGCTACGACGACCTGGCGATCGGCGGCGTGACCTGCGCCTTCGTCGAGGACGGCACGGTGCTCACGCAGGACGCGAACGGCTGGAGCAGGCGTCCGGCGCTGGAGGGGCCGCGGGCCGCCCCGGTGCGGGCCAGGCCGCGACTGCTGCGGACGGTGCCGGAGGAGTTCAGGACGGGGCTCGACGCGGTGCTGAGCGGCCCGGACGGGCACGCGTACCTGTTCAAGGGGGCGTCCTGCTACAACACCCGGCTGAACAGGGAGTACCCGCTCGCGGAGGAGTGGGGACGACCACGTAACACGATTTATCAGGACAACACGGTGGATGCGGCCTTCGTTGGCCGGGACGGGAAGACGTACCTGTTCAGCGGCGACCAGTTCGTCGCCTACACCGACGTGAACCTCGCCATCGACGGCGAGCCGCGCCCGATCGCCGCCCACTGGGGCGGCCTGGAGAACGTCACGCTCGCCTACGTGCGGGCAGGCAGGACCTACCTGTTCGAACGCCCGGACGCCGACGGCGCCCTGCGGTACGTCGTCTACTCGGGCGCCGACTACACCCGGCCCGACGACGGCTACCCGGCGACCGCCGACGAGAGCTTCTGGGACGTCCCCGAGCCCTACCGCGTGCCCGGCCGTCCCGTGCCGGACGCGGTGCTGTTCGAGGGCGACACCATGCTCCTGCTGTTCGGCGAGCGGTTCGTGCAGTTCGACGAGAGGACCCGTGAATGGTCCTACCCGCGGCCCGCCGAGCGCGTCTGGCGCGGGTTCGGCCACGGCCTGGAGCCGGGCGACGCCCTGCGCACGGCCTTCACCGCGCCGGACGGCTCCACGTACTTCTTCTTCGCCGAGCGGTACGCCAGGTACGCCGACCGGGCCTTCGGGCCGCTGGAAGCCGTCCGCGAGCGGTGGGGCAGGTCGCCCAACCCGTTCGTCGCCGACGACGCCACCGCCCGGGTGGACGCCGCCTACGTGCACCGGGGCGAGACGACGTTCCTGTTCTCGGGCGACCACTACGTGCGTTACAGCGGCCCGGAGTACCGCTACGTCGATCCCGGCTACCCCAAGAAGATCATCGGCAACCTGCGGCACGAGGAGGCGTTCGCCAACCTGCCGGAGTCGTTCGACGACGCCATGCAGGACCGGGTGGGGACGCGGATGATCGACGCCGTCGTGGGCAACGACCGGACGGTGCACGTCCTGGCCGGCGGCATCTGCCACGTCGTCTCCCGGGCGGCGGCCGGGGTCGTGGAGCTGGCGGCGCTCGGCCTGGTCAGGAACACCGTCGCCGAACGGGAGAAGGTGGACGCGACCCTGGTCAAGGGCCCGTACACGTACCTGTTCTGCGGCGACCAGTACCTGCGTTACACCGGCACCGAGTACGAGTTCGCCGACGACGGCTACCCCCGCACGATCGACGGCACGCTGGCCGACGAGCTGGGCATCCGCAGGCCCCTGCCCGACGCGTTCGCCGACGGCCTCGACGCGGCCTTCCGCACGCCGGACGGCACGACGTACCTGTTCAAGGGCGCGGAGTACCTGCGCGCCGACGGCACGGCCGCCCCCCGGCCGATCACCGAGCAGTGGGGCAAGGTGCGCAACGCCTTCGCCGAGGGCAAGGTCGTGGACGCCGCCTTCGCCGCCCCCACCGGCGAGCTGTACGCCTTCAGGTCCGGCCAGTACGTCCGCTACCGTCCCGGCGAGCTGGAACACGTCGAGGAGGGCTACCCCCGTACGGTCAAGGACGACTGGGGCGACCTGCCGGCCCGCTTCGAGACCGGCCCCGACGGCGCCTTCGTCTTCGAGGGCCGCACCTACCTGTGCCAGGGCCCGGAGTACGCGCGCTACTCCGCCGGGTACGACGCCGTGGACCGCACCTTCCCGCAGCGCTTCGCCCACCGCTGGTCGGACACGGCCGAGTACCGGCTGAGCGACGTGCACACGATCACCAGGTTCGTGGACCTCGTCCGGTCGCGGCCCGACGGCCTGGCCGCGTTCCTGCTGGACGGCCCGGCCTCGGTGGAGGACCCGTACCGCCGCCTGGCCGAGCTGTTCGGCTGGGACCCCGACGAGATCAGGTGGGCCAGGCGCAACGCGGCGCTGCTCACGCCCGTCACCCCCGAGGAGGAGCGCTTCGAGGTCGAGTTCCTGCTCAGGCTGGTCGACCTGTTCGCGGTCACCGACCGGCTGGGCGGCGCGCCGTCCACGCTGTACGCCGACGTCTGGCGCAACGCGTTCGGCGGCGACCTGGACGCGGCCGCCACGGCCCTGTACGGCCTCGTCGAGCACCTGCACGGCCCGGAGGAGTGGACGGCGCTGTCGGCGGCGATCCACGACGAGCTCAACGTGCTCAAACGCGACGCCCTGGTCACGGTCGCGGCCGGGGCCGGAACCCCGCAGGACCTCTACGACCGTTTCCTGATCGACGTGGAGACGGGCGGCCAGGGCCGCACCTCCCGCGTGCGCGAGGCCATCGCGGCGGCCCAGCTCTACCTGCACCGCTACCTGCTCGGCCTGGAACAGGTCACCCCGCGCGACGGCGACGACCCGGACGGGCTCCGGCAACGGCTGAAGACCTGGTGGGCCTGGATGCGGAACTACCGCGTCTGGGAGGCCAACAGGAAGGTCTTCCTCTACCCCGAGAACTACCTGCGCCCCGAGCTGCGCACCGCGAAGACCCCCGCCTTCGAGGCCCTGGAGGACGACCTGCTCCAGGGCGAGATCACCCGGGACAAGGTCGAGCGCGCCTACAAGCGCTACCTCGACGAGTACACCGAGGTCTCCAGGCTGGCCGTCGCGGGCGGCTACGTCTACGCCGAGGACGGCGCGGACGCGGGCGTCCGGCGGCTGGTCCTGTTCGGCAGGACCAGGACCGAGCCGCGGCGCTACTACTGCCGAGAGGCCGAGTTCAGGGACGGCGCGAAGCTGTCGGCCACCTGGGAGCCGTGGCTCAAGGCGGACGTGCAGATCGAGTCCGAGCGGGTGTACCCGGTGCACGCGTTCGGCCGGGTGTTCGTGTTCTGGCCGGTCGTCGAGACGGTCACGCCGGAGGACCCGTCCGGGACCAAGATCACCGCCAAGCGGACGGGCGAGACGCAGGAGGTCACCGCGCCGCCGCCGGCGCATCGGGTGCGGATCTCCTACTCCTTCCGCAACCTCAACCACGAGTGGGTGGCCGCCCAGGTGCTCCCGGTCGAGGAGCGGCGGGACGCGCCGATCACGGACGTGCGCCTCTACGTCCAGGCGTCCGCCACAGTGCCCACCACAGTGCCCGGCGAGAGCGCCGACGCGCACGACTCGATCGTGATCACCTGCTTCTACAAGGTGGACGGCAAGGAGACCCACTCCTCCTTCGCGCTCACCCCCGAGCTGTACGCCGTCCGCGTGGAGGGCGTGCCCGAGCCGCTGCGGGCGTCCCGGCTGGACCGGATCTTCGACGAGCCGGTCCAGGAGTCCAAGGTCGTGCGGCTCACGATGCCGGCGCACGAAGAGCTCGAAAGCGGCGCCTGGCTGAGCGTGGACCACAAGGGCGGCAGCTTCCTGTGCCGTCCGGTCAGCCCGCCCGGCGGCGACGTCAGACCTCAGCCGCTCAGTGCGAACACCGACAGGCTGCCCACCGGCTGGAACCCGATCGACGCCGCGTTCGAGCTGCCCGACGGCACCCGCTACTTCTTCAACAACGCCAACCGCTTCTACGTCGAGGTCGGCCCCGACCGCCCGGACGCCACCCGGCTGAGCAGGCTGCCGGTCGCCGGCCGCTGGGGCCACGTGTCCACCCAGCTGTACGAGTCGGGCGTCGTGGACGCGGCCCTGGTGCGCGGCGAGCAGACGTACCTGTTCGCCGGGCCCGTCTACTACCGCTACTCGGGCCCGCCGTTCGGCCTGCCGGACGAGGGCTACCCGAAGCAGCTCGCCACCAACGACGAGCGCCTGCCCAGCTGGCCGAAGGTGGACGCGGCCGGGACGCTGCCCGACGGCAAGGAGTACTTCTTCTCCCGCGACCTCGGCTACGTCGACTCGTCCTCGCTGGACACGCCGCGCAAGCTGCCCTGGACGCCGCCCGGCGGGGCCAGGGTGGACACGATCCTGCTGCGCGACAAGGCGTTCGTCTTCTCCGGCGACCAGTACTTCCGCTTCTCCCCGGACGGCGGCCTGGACAAGGGGTATCCGCGCCCGCTGGCCAAGAACACCGACGGCCTGCCGCAGTCCGGCCGGGTCGGGGCCGCCTTCGTGTTCGGCGAGGGCGCCTGGTTCTTCGACAACGCGGCCAGGACGTACGTCTCCATCACCTCCAAGGACCGCAAGGAGTACACGCAGAGTGGCCCGTACCCGACCAGGGACCTGGGCAAGGTCGGGACGCTGGTCACCCGGCAGGGCGTGGACGCGGCCTACGTGGTGGGCGGCCGGTTGTACCTGGCCAGGGGCCTGGAGTACGTCCGCTACACGCTGAACGGCGGCACGATCCCCGACGTGGCCGACCGCGGCTACCCCAAGCCCATGGACCAGGCGGTCCGGGCCGTCTTCACCCGCGCCGGCCGCCGGTACGTCCTGTCCGGCACCGACTACGCCGTCCTTGAGTCCGGGCGGGAGCTGGGCGACGACCTGGTCTTCTCCCCGGTCGCCGGCAACTGGGGCGGGCTGCCCGACGGCTGGCAGGCCCGGCTGACCGGCGTCCTGGACAGCCGGGACCTCTTCCTGTTCCTCGGCGCCGAGTACGTCAGGTACGCCCCCGAGCGCCCCTACGAGGTCGCCTCGCTGCCGCACGAGATCGTCCGGCTCACGTCGAGCACGGCGTACCGGCTGAACAAGGCGCTGCTGACCGGCGGGGTGGCCGAGCTGCTCGCGCCGCGCACCCAGGAGATCGACGAGCTGCCCGCCTTCAGCGAGACCGTCTCCGGGCCGACCACGATCAAGGTCGGCCCGCAGGTGGTCGCGCAGGGCTACCCGACCAGCTCGCACCTGGACTTCCAGAGCGGCAACGGCATCTACTACTGGGAGGTCTTCTTCCACGCCACCGTGCTCATCGCCCAGGCGCTCAACGGCGCCCAGCGCTTCGACGAGGCCCGCACCTGGTACGAGTACGTCTTCGACCCCACCCAGCCGCGGTACTGGCGCTTCCTGCCGTTCCTTTCGGCGGATGTGAAGGCGCTGGTCACCGGCTGCCGCGAGGACCTGCGGGAGATCGGCGCGGAGGCCGACAAGGTGGCCGGGGCGCTGAACCCGATCCTGCGCGCGCTGGAGGCGCTGGCCCCGGCGTACCAGGCGCACGACCTGTCCGCGGACGAGGAGGGCTACCTGACCGGACTCGCCTCGGACGGGCTGCGGGAGGTCGAGCGCGCGCTGGCCGCCACCGGCGTCCCGGCACGGGCCCGCCGCGCGCTGGACGGCCTCGGCGAGAAGGTCGCCATGATCGGCCGGCTGCGCCGCCAGTACGACCTGGCGGGCGACTGGGACACGATGATCCGGACGTACATGGACGACCCGTTCGACCCGCACGCCATCGCGGACCTGCGCCCGGCGGCCCACCGGCGCGCGGTCGTGATGGCCTACGTCGACAACCTGCTCGACTGGGGCGACATGCTCTTCCGCCAGTACACCGGCGAGAGCCTGGACGAGGCCAGGATGCTCTACATCTCCGCCCACGACCTGCTCGGCCCGCGGCCGGAGGACCTCGGGCCGCGGGCGGTCACGCCGGCGCGCAGCTACGAGGAGCTGACCGCCGCCGAGCCGCCCCTGCCGGCCGGGAACGGCGTCCTCGCCGAGCTGACGGCGGGCGGGGCGCTGCTGAAGGGGCCGGGCGAGGTGCACGGCGGCATCGGCAACCCCTACTTCCACGTCCCGGGCAACAGCGTGTTCCTGGACTACTGGACCCGGGTCGAGGACCGGCTGCGCAAGATCAGGGCCTCGCTCGACATCATGGGGATCAGCCGTCCCGTGCCGTTGTTCGAGCCGCCCGCCGACGTGATGGCGCTGGTCAGGGGCGTGGCCGGCGGGGCTTCGCCCGACCAGCTCGCCCTGGCCGCCGCCGTGCCGGTGCCGCACTACCGGTTCTCCTTCACCTTCCGCAGGGCGCAGGAGCTGGTGGACAAGCTGCGGCAGTTCGCCGGCGACCTGCTCAACGTGCTGGAGCGGCGCGACGCCGAGGAGCTGGCGCTGCTGCAGAACAGGCAGGAGGGCACGATCCTCGGGCTCACCCGCGCGATCAAGGAGGCGCAGGTCCAGATCGCCACCGAGGGCCTTCTCGAACTCCAGGTGGGCCGGAAGAGCGCCGAGGAGCGGGCGCGCTACTACGAGGGCCTGATCGCCGGCGGCATGTCCCCGCTCCAGGAGGCCCAGATCGACGTCATGACCAGGGCCGCGGTCGCGCACTTCGTGGGGGCGGGGCTCAAGGTCGGCGCGGCGGTCGCCGCCGCCCTGCCGCAGGTCCTGATCGGCCCGTTCATCATCGGCACCGAGGAGGGCGGCATCCAGGTCGCCGACGCGCTGAACACCGGCGCCGACGTCGCGACGACCACGGCGGAGGGGCTCAGCGTGCTCGGCGAGCTGTTCGGCGTCCGGGCCGAGCAGGAGCGCATGGCCCAGGACTGGGCCTTCCAGCTCGCGGTCGCGCGGGCCGACGTGGCGCAGCTCGACCACCAGGTGGCCGGCGCCGAGCTCCAGGTCAAGGTGGCCCAGCGGGAGCTGGAGGTGCTCAGGCAGGAGATCGCCGACACCGAGGCGGTCGGCGCGTTCATGACGAACAAGTTCGCCAACGCGCAGCTCTACCAGTGGATGTCGGGGCGGTTGTCCGGGATGTACTTCCAGACGTACAACCTGGCCTACGAGATGGCACGTGCCGCGCAGCGGGCCTTCCAGTACGAACGCGGCGTGCCGGAGGGCGAGGCCGACCACATCCGGCCGGCGTACTGGGAGAGCCGGCGCAACGGGCTGCTGGCGGGCGAGAGCCTGTCGGTCGACCTGGAACGGCTCGGCCAGGCGTACCTGGAGAGCGACGCACGCGGCCTGGAGATCACCAAGAAGGTGTCGCTGCTGGCCCTCGACCCGCTGGCCGCGCTGAACCTGCGCACGACCGGGCGGTGCGAGTTCGCGCTCACCGAGCCGCTGTTCGACCGCGACTTCCCGGGGCACTACCGGCGGCGCATCAGGACGTTGTCGGTCACCTTCGAGGGGGCGCAGGCGCCGATCGGGCTCAACGCCACGCTCACGCAGCTCGACAGCAAGATCGTGCTCAGCCCCGACCCCAAGGCCGTCAAGTACCTGATCGACCCGAAGGGGCCGATGCCCGGCACACTGCGGGCCAACTGGCGGGCCGGGCAGCAGATCGCGCTGTCGGACCTGGAGGAGTACAAGGACAACAACGGCCTGTTCGAGCTGCGCTTCGACGACGACCGCTACCTGCCCTTCGAGGGCACGGGCGCGGTGTCCCGGTGGCGGCTGGAGCTCCCGGCCGGCGGCGCGCCCGCCCTGCGGGACGTGACGATCACCGTCAAGTACGCCGCCGAGCAAGGGGGCGAGCTGTTCGCCAACGCGGTGAAGGGCATGCTCAAGCCGTACCCGGCGGCCCGGTTCGTGGACGTCGCCACCGAGTTCCCCGAGCGGTGGGCGGCGTTCACGGAGGGCTCCGAGGACGTCCTGACGCTGCCGTTCACGGCCGGCATGTTCCCGGGCATGATCGGGCGGCAGATCACCGGCGTCTACGCGGCGTACCCGCCGGGGACGTCCGCGCGGCTGCTGATCAACGGCGACCGGCGGCTGGCGCTCGACGACGGCAAGCTGCTGCCCACCCCCGGCCTGCTGGTGGGCGGGCCGGGGTGGCCGCTCGCCGTGGAGGGCGACCGGACGACCCTCGGCGGCGTCGGCCTGGTCCTGACCTACCGCGCCGGCGTCCGGTGACCGTCCGGGGTGAGCGTTGAGGAGGGGAGGCGGGACGTCCGCGCCGGGCGTCCCGCGTCCTTGACAGGGGCCCTTGCGCGCTCCGGGGAAATCGTCTAACTCTTAGGAAGGTTTCCTTTTTAATGGAAGGCGCGCAGAGTGGCCGCTACCCCCCGATCCGGCGCCCTGAAGCTCGTCCTGGCGGCCCTGGGCCTCCTGCTGGCCACCGCCTGCGGGGCTGCCGGGGCCCAGGCTCCTCCGGTGAACGCCCAGGACGTGATGTTCGTGCAGATGATGGTCCAGCACCACCGCCAGGGCATCGAGATCGCCAAGCTGGGCAGCGAACGGGCCACCACCGACCAGCTCCGCATCCTGGTGGCCGCCGTGGCCAGCACGCAGCAGGACGAGGTCGAGATGATGCTGCGCTGGCTGTACGCCTGGGAGCAGCCGCTCACGGCCGCCACCGGCGCCCACGACCACCACGGCGGCATGCCGGAGACCGACCGCAAGCAGATCAGGGCGCTGAAGAAGTCGAAGTCCTTCGAGCACGACCTGATGACCCTGCTGATCGCGCACCAGGGCGCCGCGATCAAGATGGCGGACACCGAGGTGGCCTCCGGGGCTGATCCGGCGGTCAAGGAGTGGGCGGCGCAGGTCCAGGCGTCCCGCAAGGCGCAGATCGACCTGATGAAGGACCTGCTCAACCGCTGAGCCGGGGAAATCGCCGGTCAGCATAGACGCGCGTCGGATTAAGTGATTAGATCACTTGATATGTCCGAGGTTGCGCGGCCGACGCTTTCCGACGCTCTGACCGAGCGCATGCTGGAGCTCATCCGTAGTGGGGGGCACCGGCCGGGCGACAGGCTGCCCTCCACCAGGGAGCTCTCCCAGCGTTTCGCCGTCACCACCCCGACGTTGCGCGAAGCGCTGCGCAGGCTGGAGGCCACCGGGGCCATCGAGCTGCGGCACGGCTCGGGCATCTACGTCGGCGCCGACATCGAGCGGCTCGTGCTGCCCAACCCCAACATGCGCGACATGCACCTCGCCCAGCTCCTCGAACTGCTCGGCGCGCGGATCGTGATCGAGCCGCCGCTGGCCGCCATGGCCGCCGAGCAGGCCGAGGGCGCGGAGCTGGCCGCGCTCAAGCAGGTGCTCGACCAGGCGGGCCGGCACCTGCGCGGCGAGGACGCCGAGCTGCACGAGGCCAACATGTCCTTCCACCGGGCGACCGCGCGGATGGCGGGCAACAGCGTCCTGCACGAGGTGGTCGACTCGCTGCTCACCGTCCACGGGGCGGAGCAGCGGGAGATCCTGCAGATCTTCGACGACCGGCGCCGTGACTACGAGGAGCACCTGGCCATCCTGGAGGCCATCGAAGCGCGCGACGCCGCCGAGGCGCAGGCGCGCATGCGGGCCCATCTGGTCGACGTGCGGACCGTCGTCGAGCAGAGGTTGCCCTCTAGATAGAGCAAGTCCCCCCGAAAGAGCAAGGAGGCCGGCCATGTTCCGGTCACGTGTGGCCACGCTGGGCGTGGCGGCGCTGGTCCTGACCGCCTGCGGCGGAAACAGCGCCGAGGTGCCGAAGAAGAAGACCGAACTGTCGCTCTACAACGACAAGGGCGCCTGGACGAAATACTTCGACGAGATGGGCGCCCTGTCCAAGCAGCAGATCGGCCTGGGCATGAAGCCGACGGGGTACACCGACTCCGCCCAGTACCAGGCCTTCATCAAGGCGTCCTTCCGCACGAACGTGAAGCCCGACCTGTTCACCTGGCAGACCGGGGGGATGCTGGAGGAGATCGTCAAGCAGAAGCAGGTGGCCGACACCACGGCCGTCTGGCAGGAGGCGATCAAGGCGGGAGACCTGTCGCAGGACCTCGCGCCCTATTACACGATCGGCGGCAAGCAGTACTGCGTGCCGATGAACGTCGCCTACTGGGGCATGTTCTACAACAAGAAGATCTTCGACAAGTACGGCCTGAAGCCCCCGCAGACCTGGGACGAGCTGGTGCAGGGCGCCGAGACCCTGAAGAAGAACGGCGTCAAGGCCTTCTACCACACCAGCGTGCTGTTCTCCTTCGTCTGGTTCGAGCAGCTCATGGCCGGCTCCGACCCCGACCTGTACGACCGCCTGTCCACGGGCCAGGCCAAGTACACCGACCCGGGTGTGGTCCAGGTGATGGAGAAGTGGAAGTCGCTCATCGACGCCGGATATTTCATGAACCCGGGTGACAAGACCGACCCCGGGGACGTCCTGAAGAACGGCAAGGCGGCGATGGTCTCCTTCGGCACCTGGTTCAACACCAGCATGACGCAGCGCGACCTGAAGTCCGGCACCGACTACGGATTCTTCGTCATCCCCAACGTCAACCCCGCGCTGCCGAAGACCTCGATGATCTTCGAGAGCGGGCCGCTGTGCTCGCTCGCCAAGGGGGACGACCCCGACTCCAACCTGAAGTACCTCAAGTGGTGGACCACCGCCGACGCCCAGAAGAAGTGGGCCTCCACCAGGGGCGACGTGAGCGCCAACCCGAAGGTCGAGATCGCCGACGAGGCGCTCGGCACGGTCACCAAGGACGCGGGCGGCGGCAAGTACCGCCTGGTCAACCGCTACTTCGAGGCCACGCCGCCCCCGGTGCTGACCGCCGCGCTCGACGGCTTCGGCAAGTTCGTCACCGAGCCCGGGACGTACAAGGAAGTGCTGGAGACCATCCAGAAGGCCGCCGACGAGTACTGGAGCACCCACCAGTGAGCGGGGGAACGCCGTCGCGCGGAGCGAGGCCATGAGCGCGCGGGCGCCGATGCTCGGCCGGTTCAGGCACGGCTACGTGGCGCCCGCGGCCGTGCTGGTCGCGGGGCTGCTCTACGCGCCCTTCCTGTGGACGGCCTACCTGAGCCTCACCCGGTACGACGGCCTGGAGTCCCCGGCGTGGATCGGCCTGCGCAACTTCGTCAAGCTGCTGGACGACCCCGCGCTGCTCACCTCGACCCGCAACACCCTCATCTGGGTGGCCGGCACGATGGTGCTCCCGGTCGGGCTCGGCCTGCTGGTCGCGGTGCTGTCCTACGACCTCAAGGGCGGCGCCTGGTACCGGGTGCCGTTCATGCTGCCGTACGCGCTGAGCGGCGCGGGCCTGGCCATGGTGTGGAGCCCGGTGCTGTCCCATGACGGCATCGCCAACCGGCTGCTCGGCGTGGACACCGCGTTCCTCCAGGTCGCCCCGCACAACACGCTGGCCATGCTGCTGGTGTGGACCTGGCAGCAGCTCGGCGTGAACACGCTGCTGTTCGTCGTCGGCCTCCAGTCCATCCCCAAGGAGCCGATCGAGGCCGCCCGCCTGGACGGCGCCTCCGGCTGGCGGCTGTTCCGGCACGTGATCTGGCCGCTGATGCGCCCGCTGACGGCGGTCGTGGTCGGGCTGGCGCTGGTGGCGAGCCTGAAGACGTTCGACATCGTGTGGGTGCTGACGCAGGGCGGCCCGGGACGCAACTCCGAGACGCTGGCGGTGACCATGTACCGCGACACGTTCGTGGCCAGTGACTACGGCTACGGCTCGGCCGTCGCGGTGATGCTCACCGTGGTCACCGGGCTGGCCTCCTACCTCTACCTGAGGAGGCAGGTGCGATGATCCGGCGGATCGTGCTCATCGTGCTCGGGCTGATCTGGCTCGGGCCGACCTACCTGCTCCTCGTCAACGCGTCCAGGCCGGCGGCCTCGTATGATCCGGGCAGCGCGTGGGTGCCGTCCGGCGACTTCGCGCTGCTGGACAACTTCGGCCGCGCCCTGGACAGCGCCGACCTGACCGCCAGCCTGGGCAGCACCGCCCTCTACGCGGTCGTCTCGCCGCTGCTCGGCGTGGTGATCGGGGCGCTGGCCGGCTACACGATCGTGGTGCTGCGGCTGCGCCACGGGTTCTGGTGGTTCCTGCTGATCTTCGGCGGCACGATCTTCCCGTCGCAGATGCTGCTCGTGCCGCTGTTCGTCGGCTACAGCGACGCCGGCCTGTACGACAGCAGGCTCGGCATGATCCTCATCTACACCGCCGTCAACGTGCCGCTGGCCGCGTTCGTGCTGCGCAACTTCTACACGGGCGTCGCGTTCTCGATCTTCGAGGCGGCCCGCATGGACGGCGCGTCCACGTGGCGCGTCTTCTGGCGCATCTACCTGCCGATCTCGCTCAGCGCGCTGACGGCGGTGTTCATCCTGGAGTTCACCTTCATCTGGAACGACCTCATCTTCGGCCTGACGTTGACGCAGACCGAGAGCGTCCGGCCGGTCATGACCGCGCTGGCCGGACTGATGACCGACGTCTACGCCGGCACGCCGGTCCCCGTCGGCCTGGCGGCGGGCCTGGTGGTCTCGCTGCCGACGGTCGTGTTGTTCCTGGCAACCCAGCGCCTCTTCGCACGGGGCCTGTCCCTAGGGAGTGTTTAGATGACGAGCCGGTTGCTGCAGCGGAGCCTGGGTAGCCCCGACTACGACGGGATCAGGCAGGCGCTGCGCAACGACACCTCGACCCCGGTGATCAGTGTGCGCGGGCTGGAGGTGCGGGTCGCGGTGCTGCCGCTGTTCACGCACGACGGCCGCCAGGCGGTCAGGGTGTCGAGCACGCAACCCCTGACCCACGTGCTGGTGGGCGTCGACAGCGCCTCGGGCACGGACGTGACGCTGCTGGTGCCCGAGGTGGACGCGCCGCGCACGCTCACCCTGGAGTGCCGCGACGACGCCGGCGTGGTCGGCAGCGCGCAGGTCACGGTCACCCCGCAGCGCAAGTGGAGCGTGTTCGTCGTGCACCACTCGCACCTGGACATCGGCTACACCGACCCGCAGGGCACGGTGCTCCGCCACCACCTCGACTACCTCGACGCGGCCGTGCGGCTGGCCGAGGAGACCGCCTCCTGGCCGGACGACGCCAAGTTCCGCTGGACGGTCGAGTCGTCGATGCCCGCGCTCAAATGGCTCGACGCCCGGCCCGCCGGGCAGGTCGAGTCGTTCGCCGCGCTGGCCAGGGCGGGCGTGATCGAGGTGACCGCGCTGCCGTTCCAGCTCCACACCGAGGCGTGCTCGACCGAGGAGCTCTACCGCCAGCTCCGCTTCACCGCGCAGCTCCAGGACCGGTACGGCTTCGCCACCAGGTCGGCCATGCACACCGACGTGCCGGGCGCGGTCGTCGGCCTGGTGGACGCGCTCAACGCCTCCGGCGTGCGCTACCTGGCCGCCGCGCACAACTGGGCCGGGCGGTCGGTGCCGTACCTGCACGGGGGCGACAAGCTGACCAGGCCGTTCCGGTGGCGGGCGCCCAGCGGGAACGAGCTGCTCGTGTGGTTCACCGACACGCCGCACGGGATGGCGTACATGGAGGGCAACACGGTCGGGCTGACCGACTCCTACGAGCTGGCCGACGACCTGCTGCCGCGCTACCTGTCGGCGCTGGCCACGCGGGGCTACCCGTACGGGCCCGGCACGTTCGGCTGGCAGGGGCCGGACGCGCCGCGCGAGCCGTACGAGCTGGACGTGCTGCACCTGCGGGTCCAGGGCGCGCACGCCGACAACGCCGGGCCGTCGATCGTGCCCGCCTCGATCGCCCGCAAGTGGAACGAGACGTGGGCCTGGCCGCGCCTGCGCTCGGCGGTCAACAGCGACTTCTTCGAGCACGTCGAGGAGCGCTACCACGACCGCCTGGCCGTGCACGAGGGCGACTGGACCGACTGGTGGGCCGACGGGCTCGGCTCGGGCGCCCGCCCGCTCGGCTACGTCCGCCGCGCGCAGTCGGCCCTGCGTGTCGCCGAGACCCTGCACACGATCGCCGGCGCGGACGCCACGGACCAGATCGACGAGGCGTACGACAAGGTCGCCCTGTTCAACGAGCACACCTGGGGCGCGGCCAACCCGTGGGAGGACGCCGAGGAGGCCGGCGACTCCGGCGGCCTGCAGTGGACCCGCAAGTCGTCGGGTGCCTACCAGGCCCAGGACGACGCCTCCGACCTGCTGCACGCCGCCACCCGCCGCTTCGCCGCCGCCCTCTCGACCCCGGACGCGGAAGGCGCCGCCCTGCCTGACGCGGACGCGGAAGGCGCGGCCCTGGCAGCCTTCGCCGTCTTCAACCCCGGCACCCGGGCGCGGACCGACGTGGTCCGCGCGTTCCTGCCGCGTGACGTGGTGGCCGTGGACGTGCCGATCGCGCTGGTCGACTCCCGGACCGGGCAGACCGTGCCGCACCACGAGGAGTACGTCGATCCCGACGACTGGCCGACCCGCCCGATCGGCCGGCACGTCCACGCGGTCGTGGCCGACGTACCCGGCTTCGGCTACGCGCGGCTCGACGTCGTGCGGGGCCGGAGCCAGGCCCCCGAGCCGGTCGAGCCGGACCTGGACGGCGTCATCGAGAACGAGTTCTACCGGGTCGCCTACGACGTCCGTGAGGGCCACATCAGCTCGATCTTCGACAAGTCCGCCGGCCGCGAGCTGGTCAACGGTGACGCCGCCGCCGGTTTCGGCCAGTACGTCTACGACCGCTACGCCACCGCCCCGCACTTCAACCACCTGTCGGGACACGTCGGGGCGCACGACAGGACGCTCCTCGGCGACCGGGCCGTCGCCCGCCACGCCACGATCGTCAAGGCCCAGCGCACGGCGGTCGGCGAGAGGCTGGTCGTCGAGCTCCAGGGCAAGGGCGTCGACTGGCTGCGCACCACGATCGAGCTGCACCGGGGCGTCCCGAGGCTCGACCTGACCTACCAGCTCGCCAAGCAGGGCACCCCGGCCAAGGAGGCGGTCTTCCTGGCCTTCCCGTTCGCCACGGGCCCGGCCACCGCCTGGGAGCTGACCGGCGGCGTCGGCGGCCCCGACGTGCCGCGCGTCCCGGGGTCGGCCGAGTACATGCTGCCGATCAGGCACTGGATCGCCTTCGAGGACCCCGAGCTGACCGTCGCCTGGGCCACCCTGGAAGCGCCGCTGGTGCAGCTCGGCACCATCCACATGCCGTACGCGCCGTTCCCGCCCACGCTCGACCAGGAGGACGGCACGGTCTACTCCTGGGCGCTCAACAACATCTGGGACACCAATTTCCCGGCCCAGCAGCAGGGCGAGACCACCTTCCGGTACGCCGTCACGTCGGCGGCCGGCGTCAAGGGCAGCAGGCTGGGCGCGGCGGCGGCCTCGGGGCTGACCGAGCCGTTCGTCGGCGCGCTGATCACCGGCGAACCCGCCGCCACCGAGACCTACGCCTCGGTGGACCACCCCGACGTGCTGATCACCTCGATCGGCCGGCTGGACGGGGAGCAAGTGGTCCGGCTGCAGTCGCTGGCCGCCGAGCCGGTGACGGCGACGGTCACGATGCCGGGACGGGACGCGGTCGAGGTCCGGCTGCCCGCCTGCGGGGTCGCCGTCGTCGGAGGGAAGCGCGCGTGAAGATCGTTGACATCCGGGCCACGACGGTCGCCGTCCCGCTGGAGGCGCCGCTGCGGCACAGCAACGGCGCCCACTGGGGGCGGTTCGTCCGCACGATCGTCGAGGTCGAGGCCGACAACGGGCTGGTCGGCCTGGGGGAGATGGGCGGCGGCGGCGAGAGCGCCGAGTCGGCCTTCCGCGCGCTCGTCCCGTACCTGAAGGGGCACAACCCCTTCGAGCTGGAGGCGCTCCGCTTCAAGATCGCCAACCCGACCGCCTCGCTCTACAACAACCGCACCCAGCTCCTGGCCGCCGTCGAGTTCGCTTGCCTCGACCTCGTCGGGCAGCACCTCGGCGTGCCCGCCCACGACCTGCTGGGCGGGCGGCTGCGGGACGCCGTCCCGTTCGCCTCCTACCTGTTCTTCCGGTACGCCGCCGAAGGCCACCCGGAGATCCGCACCCCCGGCCAGCTCGTCGAGCACGCCGCCCACCTCAAGGAGGCGCACGGGTTCACCGTGCACAAGCTCAAGGGCGGCGTGTTCCCGCCGGACCACGAGCTGGAGTGCTACCGGGCGCTGGCCGAGGCGTTCCCCGCCGACCGGCTCAGGTACGACCCCAACGCCGTGCTGTCGGTGGCCGAGGGGCTGCGCTTCGGCCGGGCCATCGAGGGGCTGAACAACGACTACCTGGAGGACCCCGTCTGGGGGCTGGAAGGGCTCAGGGCCGTTCGGGAGCAGGTCAGGGTGCCCCTCGCCACCAACACGGTGGTCGTCAACTTCGAGCAGCTCGCCTCCAACGTGCTGCGCAGGGCCGCCGACGTGGTGCTGCTGGACACGACGTTCTGGGGCGGGGTGCGGCCGTGCGTGAAGGCGGCGGGGGTGTGCGACACGTTCCAGGTCGGGGTGGCCGTGCACTCCTCGGGTGAGCTGGGGATCCAGCTCGCGACCATGCTGCACCTCGGCGCGGTGCTGCCGAACCTCACCTACGCCGCCGACGCCCACTACCACCAGCTGCGCGACGACGTGATCGAGGGCGGCAAGCTGCCGTACGCGGACGGCGCCATCGCCGTGCCCTCCGGCCCGGGGCTCGGAGTGCGCCTCGACCCCGATCGTGTGGCCCGCTACGCCGAGTTCTACCGGGAGACCGGCGGCTACCCCTACGACCGCGACCCGGGCCGGCCGGGCTGGTACGCCACCGTCCCGAACGAACGTTTCGCCGACCCCGCGATCTCCGTGGACGTTGCCCCATAATTGGCCGCTATGTCCGACGAAGTACAGACAAAGACGCCCGCTGACAACCTCGTCACCACCCGGCACACCCTGCCGACCGGCCAGGGGTACACCGCCACCACCGGAACCATGGTGGTGCGCGAGGAGGTGTTCACGGACGGGACGTTCGACGGCCACCGCCCGAAGGCCGAGGTGTTCCTCACCTCCTACACGCTCGACGACGCCGACCCGCTGACCAGACCGGTCACGTTCGCCTTCAACGGCGGGCCCGGGTCCTCGAGCGTGTGGCTGCACCTCGGCATCCTCGGCCCGCGCCGGGTCGTGATGGGGGACGCGGGCGCGCTCCTGCCTCCCCCGTACGCGCTGGCCGACAACGACGAGACCCTGCTCAAGGTGAGCGACCTGGTCGTCATCGACCCGATGTCCACCGGCTACTCGCGGGCGGCCGAGGGCGAGAAGGCCGGCCCGTACCACGGGTTCAGCGGCGACCTGGAGTCGGTCGGCGAGGTGATCCGGCTCTGGACGACCAGGAACGCGCGGTGGATGTCGCCGAAGTTCCTGGCCGGCGAGTCGTACGGCACGGTCAGGGCGGCCGGCCTGGCCGACCACCTCCAGTCGCGGTACGGCATGTACCTCAACGGCGTGATGCTGATCTCCTCGGTGCTCGACTACGCGACCGTGGAGTTCAACGAGGGCAACGACACGGCCTACGCCCTCTATCTACCGACTTATGCCGCTATTGCGCACTATCACGGCCTGCACGGCGATCGCCCGCTGGCCGACGTGCTGCGCGAGGCCGAGGAGTACGCCGCCCGCGACTACCCGTGGGCCCTGGCCCGCGGCAGCCGCCTCACCGCCGACGAGCGCGCCGCCGCCGTCTCCAGGGTCGCCGCGCTGTCCGGCCTCTCCGAGGACTACGTCGACCGCGTGGACCTGCGCATCGAGCACATCCGCTTCTTCACCGAGCTGCTGCGCGAGCGCCGGCTGACCGTCGGCAGGCTCGACGGCCGCTTCACCGGCTGGGACCCCGACGGCGGGCGCGAGCACTTCGTCTCCGACCCGAGCATGAACGCCATCACCGGCCCCTACAGCGCCGCGCTCAACCACTACCTGCGGACCGAGCTGGAGTACGCCAACGACCTGCCCTACGAGATCCTCAGCTCGCGGGTGCACCCGTGGTCGTACAAGGAGTTCGAGGGCGTGCACGTCAACGTGATCGACCGGCTCGGCGCCGCCATGCGGACCAACCCGCACCTGCGCGTGCACGTGGCCTGCGGGTACCACGACGGCGCCACGCCCTACTACGCGGCCGAGCACGCCTTCGCCCACCTGCCCGTGCCCGCCGAGCTGGCCGCCAACGTGGAGTTCAAGTACTACGAGGCCGGCCACATGATGTACGCGCACGAGCCCAGCAGGCTCGCCCAGTCAGCCGACCTGGCGGCCTTCGTCCTCGGACAGCAGGCGTGAGGCCCGCTCCAGCCGCTGTCGCAGGTTCGCGGCCAGCGCGTCGAAGCGTTCCTTGTTGTCCCGGATGACCGCGCGCTGCACCTCGGCGTCGGCGTTGAACCAGGCGGCGACCAGGCCCGACGACCACTTGCAGGTCGTGTCGGCCACGGCCGTCTGCTTCTCCTCCTCGCTCACGTCGGGCTTGTCCAGGTTCCAGCGGGAGTCGGCGATGGCCGCCTCGGGCGCCGGGTAGGGATGTCCGGCCTGGGTCATGCACGACTGCCAGCGCCTGTTCGCCGCGGTCACGCCGCCGTACTTGGCGGCCTGTTCCAGGGCGAGCGAGTCCTGCAGGCCCAGCCACGGCCAGTCCGCCTTGCGGGTGCCGCTCTCCAGCGCCGCGGAGGCCCGGTCGAGGCAGCCGCGGTCGGCCGCGGTGCCGTACAGGCGGTGGCGGGTGCGCTTGGGCAGCTTGTTGACCCAGGAGGCCGTGGTGTCCGGGGACGGTGGCCTGGCCAGGTGGTAGCCGTACCGCTGGGCGGCCGCGGTGTCCACGACGCCGTAGCGGCGGGAGTTGCCGGGATCGACCACCGCCAGCTCGGCGGCGTCCTCGGCGGGTGGGGTGACGGTGAGGCCGCGGCGGCTCATGCACTGCGCGACCAGGTGGTTGTGGGCATTGCCCAGGACGGCCCGTTGCTCGGGAGTCGGCTTGTAGGCGTCGAACGGCAACACGAGCTGCGACACCGAGGTCACGCCCGCCGGAGGCCGCTCGCGTACGGGCTCGGCGGTGGCGCAGGCCGCGACGGACAGCAGCAGCGCGCCCGCGAGGAGGCCGCGACAGCCGGTTTCCGGCGGCCAAGCCCGGAAACCGGCACTCCCGTTATTTCTCAGCGGCACCAGATGTCGATCGAGCTGGTGCGGTTGTTGCCGATCGCGTTGTTCGACAGGTAACCGTCGTTGGAGTTGTGGGTGAAGGTGCTGTGGGCACCGGTGTAGTCGGCGTGCTGCCACAGGGTGGCGCTGCAGCCGATGCGGTTCCTGACGGAGCTGGTCTCGTTGTCCATGCTGTGCCAGGTGTTGCTGAAGTCCCAGTTCAGCCAGTTGTTGTCGGCCAGATCGGAATCGTCGGCCGTGAAGTCGCGCCAGTGGTCGCTCTGGCCGCGGTTGTAGTCGAAACCGGCGTACAGGCAGACGCGGCCGCCGTAGCACGTGGAACGTGGGCTGGCCTCTGCCGCGGCGGCCGGGACGACCACGGTGAACAGCGCGGCCGCGGCGGCGACGAAGCCGGCGGCCTTCTTGGTGAGCCTCACAGGTCTCTCCTAGATCGGTGAGTCGTTTCGGAACCCGTACCTACGTGCGTGAGGGGGCTCGGGACCCACCCTCGGATTACACGCAGAGACTCTGGTTACCAGGCTCACCACCTGGCACTTCGTCGCGTTGACGCAACGATTGCCAGGATTGGGAGGCGACTGGGGACTTACTCGACCTAGTCGGGGAGCGCCGCGGGGTTTCGGGCCAGCAGACCGCCGTCCACGCGGTGCTCGGCGCCGGTGATGAACGACGAGCGCGGCCCCGCCAGGAACGCCACCAGCTCGGCCACCTCCTCGGGGCGGCCGACGCGGCCCAGCGGATGGGCTTTGCCCCACTGCTGGACCTGCTCCTCCTGCGACAGCCCGCCCCGCCACAGGTCGGCCGCCCAGCGCAGCATGGGGGTGTCCACCGAGCCGGGGCAGACCACGTTGACCCTGATCCCGTCGGGCGCGTGGTCGAGTGCCATGGCCCTGGTCAGGCCGTTCAGGGCGGCCTTGCTCGCGGTGTAGGCGGCCACCTGCGCCTGCGAGGAGAACGCCTGCACCGACGACATGACCACGATCGAGCCGCCGCCGCGCTCCCTGAGCCTCGGCACGGCGGCTTTGCACGTGAGGTAGACGCCCTTGAGGTTGACGTCCATGACCTCGTCCCACACCTCCTCGGGGGTGTCCTCGACCGTGCCGTAGCGCTGGACGCCGGCGCAGGTGACGACGACGTCGAGGCCGCCGTACCTGGTCACGGCCAGGTCCACCAGGTCGCGCATGTCGCCGGCCCGGCGCACGTCGGCGACGACACCGGTGACGTGCTCGCTGTCGAGCACCGCGTCCTTGTCCACGCCGCAGAACACCACGTTCGCGCCGCCGTCGGCCAGCCGGTCGACCACCGCCCGTCCGATGCCCATCGAGCCGCCGGTGACCAGCGCCACCTTGCCGGAAAACTCACTCACGCCAGCACCTCCGCGCGCCACCTCAACACCTTGGTCTCCTGCGGTCCGAGCGGCAGGGCGCTCCCGTTGGCCACGGCGGCGGCCAGGCCGTCGGTCGGCATGCCGGCGAACGGTTCGAGCCCCAGTGTGTAGGCCCGTCCCCACCAGGGATAGCCGGTGGACGCGCCGAGCTCCTGCCACATCCACAGGTAGGGGAGGAGCGCCGCATCCCACTCCACCCGCATACCGATATCCCCCGAAATTTCGTACCAACCCTGAGGGAAGCCTGTGAGGTAGACGATGTCGCTCGGCCCGCCCCGCTCGGGCACCACGCTCAGATCCGTCTCCCCGCCCCCGTCGGCGGGCACCACCGGCCACCGCCACGGCCCGCCGGGACGCACCCGGCGCCCGGCCGGGTCGATCGGGCCGGCGTGCGGGATCACCCGCACCCCCTCGGGCAGCCGGATCCGCGCGCCCGCCCGCAGGAACGGCCTGCCGAAGACGATGTGCTGCCCCCACATCGCGTGCAGCGCGAGGTCCGACTCGTTGGTCACCCGGCCCTCGACCTCCAGCGCGGCCGTCCCCGCCCGGAGCCGGAACACCTTCTCCACCCGGTACGGCAGCCGCCGCGTGCGCACGCCGAGCCGCACCGCGACCTCCTCCTCGGAGTCGGCCACCACCTCGCACGACCACGGCAACCCGGCGACCTCGCCGTGCTGGGCCAGGCGCGCGCCCCGGTACTCGCTGGGCGCGCCGCCGTTGGGGAAGACCTCCTGCCAGCCGCCCTCGTAGTGGTCGACGAACTGGGCGACGTCGTCGGCCGCGCCGTGACGGTGGTCGCGTGGATCGCGCAGACCCTGCGGGGAGAGCCAGACGAAGTCGGTGTCGGTGGGCTTGTGCAGGAACTCCACCACGTCGCCGCCCTTGTCCGGCACGACGGTCACGCGCAGCCGCTCGTTCTCCAGCGTGACCGCCCGCAGCCCGTCGAGGGTGAGCCGCCGCAGGCGCGCCGCCCAGTTGCGCCTCACTCGAACGTCACGTCCAGGAACCTGGGCCGGTAGATGGACACGTCCCGGTAGTGGTCGGTGTTGACGAAGCTGTTGACGTTGTAGGAGACCACCAGGCCGTTCCCGGCGACGTCGGGGTGGGCGTGGGCGTTGTAGGTGAAGACGTTCCCGCTGGTCTCGGGGGTGGTGTAGACGTGCTGCTTGCCGGTGAAGGGGCCGGTGGGGGAGCACGAGGAGTAGGCCACGATGTTGGGGCTGAGCACCTCGGTCGTGTCATGCGTGATCAGGACATATCCGGATCCGACCCGGGTGACGCTGTACTCGTTCGCCACCCCGCCCATGATCCGGGCCGAGTCGGTCTCGTCCGGCGACCACGAGCCGTCGGCCGTGCGGAACTCCCACGTGCCCAGCAGGCTCTGGCCCCTGACCCGGGCCAGGTGCATGTACTTGGCCGTGCCGAGGTCCTCGACGCCGTACACGTAGGTGTAGCCGCCGTCCTTCAGCAGGCCGGAGGCCCAGGAGACGCCGTGGCCCGAGGGCAGGTCGTGCACGCTGATCGGCTGGTCGAGCCGGCCGGGCGCGAACCTGGCCACCACGTTCCGGTGCCAGCGCCAGTCCCACGCGCCGGAGCCGAACCGCTCGTACTCCTGGTACGTGACCTCCACCAGGCCGCCCGCCAGCGTGGCGTCCCCGGCCCAGTACCAGTGCTTGTCGTCGCGCGGCGGCATCACGGCCTCGGGCTCGGCGGCCGTGCCGTCGTGGACGGTGGACAGCCGCCCGTCCCGCTCGACGGCGAAGGAGTTGTTCAGGAAGACGGTGCTGCCGCCCTCCTCGACGACCGGCGGCCGGGAGCCGTCGGGGTTGACCCGGCCGAGGAAGGTGTCGGAGAACACCCACAGCTCACGGCCGTTCGGCAGTTTGACCGAGTAGGTGCCGTCGGCTCCCGTCCAGTCGTCCAGGCGGTTGTTGTCGTTGCCGTACGAGGTGAACAGGCTGGTCAGCCGGGCGTCCACGGACGCGCCGCGCACGGTGGGCGCGCAGGCCGAGACCGGGCCGGACTGCTGTTGCTGCGTCGCGCCGACCGACGGCGGCACGGGCTTGGGCGGCGCGGCCCACGCCTGCTGCGGCACGGCGATCAGACCGAGCACCGCGACGGCGAGGGGGGCGAGGGAGGAGCGGAATCGCGTCATCACCGGTTCCTAGGGCTGGGGGTCCCGTACAGTTCTAGTCATTAGATCACTTGCTGTCCAGAGTCCTCCGGTATCGCCGCACGAAAATCGGGTGCCGGTGGTGCAGAACGGCCGGTAGCCTGCCCGGATGGGCCACGTTGAAGTAGGACATCTGACGTACGTGCTGCCCGACGGCCGGCCCTTGCTCAACGACGTCTCCTTCCGGATCGGCGACGGTGTCAAGGCGGCGCTCGTCGGGCCCAACGGCGCGGGCAAGACCACGCTCATGCGCCTGGTCGCCGGCGATCTGGAGCCCGTCGAGGGCAACGTGACCAGCTCCGGCGGGCTGGGCGTGATGCGCCAGTTCATCGGCAGCGTGCGCGACGGCAGCAACGTCCGCGACCTGCTGCTGGGCGTGGCCCCGCCGGCTGTGCGGCAGGCGGCCGAGCGGCTCGACGCGGCCGAGCTGGTCATGATGGAGCGCGACGACGAGAAGGCGCAGATGCGCTACGCGCAGGCCATCAGCGACTACACCGACGCGGGCGGCTACGAGATCGAGGTGCTCTGGGACACCTGCACGGTCGCCGCCCTCGGCGTCCCGTACGACCGGGTCAAGTACCGCGACGTGGCCACCCTGTCCGGCGGCGAGCAGAAGCGGCTCGTCCTGGAGGCGCTGCTGCGCGGCCCCGACCAGACCCTGCTGCTCGACGAGCCCGACAACTACCTCGACGTGCCCGGCAAGGAGTGGCTGGAGCAGCAGCTCCGCGAGACGTCCAAGACCGTCCTGCTGGTCAGCCACGACCGCCAGCTCCTGGCCAACGCCGCCGACCGCATCATCACGGTCGAGGGCGGCAACATCTGGATCCACGGCGGCGGCTTCGCCGGCTACGGCGAGGCCCGCAAGGCCCGCAACGAGCGCCTCGACGAGCTGCGCAGGCGCTGGGACGAAGAGCACGCCAAGCTCAAGGCCCTGGTCAACATGTTGAAGAACAAGGCCAGGTACAACGACGGCATGGCCGCCCCCTACCACGCGGCCCAGACGCGGCTGCGCAGGTTCGTCGAGGCGGGCCCGCCCGAGCAGGCCCCCGGCGACCAGAACATCAAGATGCGGCTGCGCGGCGGCCGCACCGGCAAGCGCGCGGTCATCTGCGAGGGCCTTGAGCTGACCGGCCTCATGCGCCCGTTCGACCTGGAGATCTGGTACGGCGAGCGCGTCGCCGTCCTCGGCTCCAACGGCTCGGGCAAGTCCCACTTCCTGCGCCTGCTGGCTGGCGAGCCCGTCACGCACGACGGCGTGGCCAGGCTCGGCGCCCGGGTCGTCGCAGGGCACTTCGCCCAGACCCACTCCAGGCCCGACCTGCTCGGCCGCACGCCGGTCGAGATCGTGATGAACGAGCACGCCAGGCTCAAGAACGAGGCCATGAAGACGCTGGCCCGCTACGAGCTGGCCGGGCTGATCGCCGAGCAGCGGTTCGACACGCTGTCCGGGGGCCAGCAGGCGCGGCTGCAGATCCTGCTGCTGGAGCTGTCGGGCGCCACGCTGCTCCTGCTCGACGAGCCGACCGACAACCTCGACCTGGCCAGCGCCGAAGCGCTCCAGGTGGGCCTCGACGCGTTCGACGGCACGGTCATGGCGGTCACCCACGACCGCTGGTTCGCCGCCGACTTCGACCGTTTCCTGGTCTTCGGCTCCGACGGCATGGTCTACGAGTCGTCCGAGCCGGTATGGGACGAGTCCAGGGTCGTCCGGCGGCGTTAAAGAGTTGGTACGCCCGGCGCGTGTCATCTGACAGCCGTGCCCATGCACGGGTTATCACGGCAAAGTGATCCTGCGTAGCCGAACCGTCAGCCTCCTCGCACTCGGGGCGATCTGCCTCGCCGGTTGTTCAAGTGAGGACCAGCCAGCCCAATCGCTCAAGCCGCTCGTTCTCAAGGAGCAGGTCTCGAACATCGCCAAGTCCTCCGACGGCTACGCCGTCAACTGGGCGGGCGTGCTCAGCAACGCCAACCCGTGGCACTTCGGCGAGCACGTGGTGGCCACCATCGTGGGCCGCGACGCCGCCGGCACCGAGGTGGTGCGCATGGACCAGCCGCTCGACGCCGTGCCGCCGGGCGGCTCCCTGGCCTTCACCGGCCAGGCGTCCACCGCCGAGAAGCCGGTCAAGGTGACCATCCAGTACCGTCCGGCGCAGTGGCGGACCGCCGCGCGCATCCCGTCGTCGTTCCAGTCGTTCCCGATCAGCCGCGTCCAGACAATGCGCCAAAAAGACGGCTCTTACCTAATTACCGGCTATGTCGGGAATCCGTATCAATTGCCGGCGAGCAGCCTGGTGGTGAACGCGTTGTTGCGCGACGGGGCCGGCAAACTGCTCGGCGGCGGCAGCACGTTCGTGGACGACGTCAAGGCCGGCAGCCCGCCCAGGTTCATCCTCACCGTGGCCGGACTGCCCAAGGACAGCAAGGTCGCCAAGACCGACGTCACCGCCAGGACCTGGGGCTCCACCGGCCGTCCCTACGAGGATCTGGCCATGGGCGGCGCGATCCCGGAGCACACGGTCAAGCCCACCTCCGAGCCGTTCGCGGTCGACCGGGGGAGCCAGGTCATGGGGCAGGTAAAGCAGTAATCGGTATTAGTCCGAACAAATAGGTCGAGGAATGACGGGGTCGCGGTAGACAAGCGGCGGAACCGGTAGAACTACTAGTTACCGATCCATTACCTTCGGTCACATGAATGACCGCGTCCTGGTGGAGGCACTCCGCACCCGTGACCCGGGAGCCCTCGCCGCGCTCTACGACACCTACGCGGAGAGCGTCTACCGCTACTGCTGGTCCCTCCTCCTCGACACCGACAGCGCCCAGGTGGCGCTGCGCGACACGCTGATCGCCGCCGAGGCGCACGCGGGCGCGCTGTCCCAGCCCGACAGGTTCCGGGTCTGGCTGCTCGCCCTGGCCCGGCTCGAATGCCTGCGGCGCCGGATGGCCGCGCCGCCCGGCGCCGACGAGGCGCTGGCCGAGGCGCCGCCTCTCGACGACCCGGCCGACGCCGACCTGCGGCTCATGGCCTGGAACGCCGTCGTCAGCCTGCCCGTCGCCGACCGCGAGGTGCTGGAGCTCGCGACCAGGCACGAGCTGGACACCGCCGGCCTGTCCCAGGTGCTCGCGATGTCGCCGCGCGAGGTCGAGCAGGCCAGGGAGCAGGCACGCGAGCACCTCACCGACGCCGTCACCGCCGAGATCCTGGCGCGCAAGGGCCCCTACGACTGCCCGCGCCGGGCCCGGATCCTCGACGGATTCTCCGGGGAGCTCACCAGGGAGATGCGCGAGCACCTGGTCGGGCACGTCGCCCGCTGCGAGGTCTGCGCCCCCCACCGCACCCGTCAGGCCTCGGCCGCCAAGGTCTTCGCCCTGCTGCCCGCCGCCGCGCTCCCCGACGCGCTGCGCATCAGGGTCATGAGCTGCTTCGCCGACCCCGAGCTGCTGCCCTACCGCCGCTACGTCGCCCGGCGCACGGCCTCCCTGGACGCCGCCGGGTTTCCCGTTCCCACCCAGACGGCGGCTCGAAGGTGGCCTCAAGCGGTGGCGGGCGCGCTGGCGGCGGTCGCGACCGTGGTGGCGATAGCAGTGATCTTCAACCAGTTCGGCAAGGAAAGGGGCGGTCTCGCCGGGGTGGCGACGGCCGCGTTCCCCGCCACCGGCGAGCCGCCCGGCATCAGACTGCCCTGGCAACCCGACCCGCAGGACGTCCAGTTGACCGTAGAGCCCATCCTCGACAGCGCGGCGCCCGAGCCGTTCGGCATGCTCGGCTCGACGACGCCGGTGCCGCCGGCCGTGCTCGTGCCCACGCACGCGACCGCGCCGACCACCGAACCCGAGCCCGGCGACCCGCAGCCGACGCCCGACGATCCGCCACAGGCCGATCCGCCGGACCAGAACCCCGGCGACCCGACGTACGGCCAGCCCGGCCAGCCCGGCCAGCCCGGCCGTCCCGGATGGCCGAGCCGCCCGCCCGGCCGTCCGCCGCACGGCGAGCCGGGCACGCGTCCGCCGACCCGCACGCCGCCGGTGCCGACCCCCACCCCCGCCCCGACGCCCACCGAGACGCCCGCGCCGACCACCACGCCCACGGAGACGGCCACGCCCACCCACACGCCCCCTCCCACGCACACGCCCACCGAGGAGCCCGTCACGCCCGTCGAGAGCGGCTGAACGGGCCGTGGAGGCGTTCGAGCTGCGCCAGGACCCGCACCTGGGCCGCCGGGTCTGCCCGCTGCCCGTCCCGCGGCGGGTGGCCGAGCTGGTGCCCAGAGGTCATCGCGTCGACTGGCCGACCTGGCTCGACCGCGGCCCCCGCATGCTGCGCCACGTGCTCGACCTGTCCCGTCTGCGCACCGCGCGCGGCCTGGCCGTGCTGTCCTGGCTGGCCGGCGGCCCGCAGCCGGACGAGCTCGACTGGCTGTGGGACGCCCGCCGCCTGACCGGCCCGCGCCAGGAACGCATGTACGGCGCCGCCGCCGACGTCCCCGATCCGGTGCTCGGGCTGGTGACGGCCAACTGGACCTGGGTGCTCGACACCTGCCACGGCGGCCGGGTCACCGCCCCCTACCTGGCGGGCACCGCCTACCCGGGCGACGGTCACGCCGCCGCCGACGCCACCATGACCCTCTACCAGACCTACGACCGCCATCCGGAGGCCAGGCCGGCCATCGCGGCGGCGTGGGCCACGGCCCGGGTGACCGCAGACTGGTGCAAGGCCGCCGAACTGCACGCCGCGTACGGCGGCCAAACCCCCGTTTTCACCTATCCGAGAGCCGCCCAGCCGGTGGTCGCCGGCATCCGTCCGTGGATAGAGCGCCTCTTCCGCCTGCGGTGATGACGTTACGTGCATGAGAGCGCTGGGAACTGTGTGCATAGAGTAACCATCTGTTTTCAGGGGGACCTATGCGCTCAATTCGGGCCAGGCTCCTGGCGTGCGCCCTGCTAGTCGCTCTGTGTCCGCTCACTCCGTGCCCGCCGGTGGCGGCCGACCCCATGCCGTCGGCCAAGGACGTGAAGAAGGCGCGAGAGACCGCCCGCCACCGCTCGAAGGAGCTGGGGGTGGCCAGCGCCGGGCTGGCGGCGGCCCAGTCCAGGCTCGACGAGCTGGCGTCCGGCGTGGAACGGCAGGTGGAGGCGTACAACGGCGAGCTGGTCCGGCTCCGGCAGGCCGAGCAGGCGTACGGGCAGGCCCGGGAACGTCAGGCGGCGGCCGACGTCGAGGCCGAGCGCGCCCGGCAGGCCGTCGCGTTGCTCGCGGCGGAGAGCTACAGCGGCATGACGCCCATGGACCCCGTCATCGGCATGCTCATCGACGAGGGCGGCGTGGACGGCTTCCTGCACCGGGCGAGCTTGCTCAGCCAGCTCGGCGACGAGCGGGCCCGCATCCTGCGCAGGATGAGCGACGCCCAGGAGGTCGCCGCCATCCTCGGGGAGCAGGCGCAGAACGCCTACGACGCCCAGCAGGCGGCCTCGGAGCGCGCCCGGCAGGCGAAGCTCGCCGCGGAGGCGGCCGTCGCCCGGCAGCGCCGCGAGACGCACACCCTCCGGGTGGAGAGGCGACAGCTCCAACGCCGGGTGAACGCCGCCCGCAGCCACGCCGAGCTGCTGGCCAGGCGTCGGGCCCTGGCCCTGTCGGCGGCCGGGGCGGCGGGGTCGGCGGGCGGCAACCTGGCCGCCAACTGGGCACTGACCCAGCTCGGCAAGCCGTACGTGTGGGCCGCCGCCGGCCCCGACACCTATGACTGCTCGGGCCTGGTGATGCGCGCCTGGGAACAGGTGGGCGTGCATCTGGACCACTGGACCGGAACCCAGTGGACGTCCGGCCCGCACGTGCCGCTGGACCAGCTCCGCCGCGGCGACCTGCTGTTCTTCGGCCGCATCACCGACGACCCCGGGACGATCCACCACGTGGGCATCTACGTCGGCCAGGGTCAGATGGTGCACGCGCCGCAGACCGGCGACGTGGTGCGCGTGGCCCCGATCTGGCGAGGGGACCTGGTGGGCGCCACCAGGCCCCAGTGAGGATCAGTGGTGGTGACCCGCGTCCTTAGCCCGGTTGAACGAGCGCTCGATCTCGGCCTCGGCCTCGATGCGCCCCACCCAGTTGGCGCCCTCGACGGACTTGCCGGGCTCAAGGTCCTTGTAGACCTCGAAGAAGTGCTGGATCTCCAGCCGGTCGAACTCCGACACGTGGTGGATGTCCTGGATGTGGTGCATCCGGGGGTCGGTCGAGGGGACGCACAGGACCTTGTCGTCGCCGCCCTTCTCGTCGGTCATCCGGAACATGCCGACCGCACGGCAGGTGATGTAGCAGCCCGGGAACGTCGGCTCCTGGAGCAGCACCAGGGCGTCGAGCGGGTCGCCGTCCTCGCCGAGGGTGTGCTCGATGAAGCCGTAGTCTGCGGGGTACTGCGTGGAGGTGAACAGGAGCCGGTCAAGCCTGATCTTCCCGGTCTCGTGGTCCACTTCGTACTTGTTCCGTTGCCCCTTGGGAATCTCAACGACAACGTCGAACTCCACCGCGGTTCCTCCGCTCAAGGCCCCCGGGAAGTCCCGGCTGGGCGTTAATGTCTCGTAGGCGAACACCAGGAGAGAGGTCAGGCGACGTGGCGCGGCACGAGCGTACGGTGATGCTGGCCACTCTCGCCGTGCTCCAGATCGTCACGATCGTCATCGGCGTTTACGCCATGACCAGCGACTTCAACCTGAGCGCGCTGACGAGGCAGCCGTCACCGATCGGGCCGACGGCGTCTCCCCGGGGAATCCCCCCCGCCCCCGTGGTCACCTCGGGGCCTGTGCTGGCCCAGCTTTCGGCGACGTCAGGAGACGGACCTCTCCCGACTAAGAGTACTTTGACCCGCCAGCTCACCGACGCGCTGGGTGACGAAGCGCTCGGCGGCCGGGTCGGCGCGGTCGTGCTCGACGCCAGGACGGGGGCCCAGATCTTCGCCTCCAACCCCGACCTGGGCATCACCCCGGCCTCCACGAACAAGGTCGTCACGACCGCCGCGGCGCTCGCCTCGCTGGGCCCCGACACCCGCTTCTCCACCCGCGTCGTCCAGGGCCGCGCGCCCGGCGCGATCGTCCTGGTGGGCGGGGGCGACCCGCTGCTCGCCGGGCCGACGGCCAAGCCCGGCTACCCCAAGCAGGCGTCCCTCGCCACCCTGGCCGCCCGCACCGCCGCCACGCTGAAGGCGAAGGGCGTCAGGAAGGTCACGCTCGCCTACGACGACAGCCTGTTCACCGGGCCGACCCTCGCGCCCGGCTGGAAGCCGAACTACGTGCCCGACGGCGAGGCGGCTCCCGTCCACGCCCTGGCCATCGACGAGGGACGCCAGCGCCCCGGCGCCCGGCCCCGCGTGGCCGACCCGGCCGCGACCGCCGCCGCCGCCTTCGCCCGGCTCCTCCCCAAGTACGGCGTCACCGTCTCCAAGGACGTCCGCCAGGAGAAGGCCGCGGCGGGCGCCGCCGAGCTGGGCAAGGTCGACTCCGCCCCCCTCTACGCCCTGGTCGAGCACACCCTGACCCACAGCGACAACGACATGGCCGAGGCCCTGGCCAGGCACGTCGCCATCAAGGAGGGCAAGGAGGCGTCGTTCGCGGGGGCCGCGCAGGCGGTGGTCGGCGTGATGCGGCGGCTCGGCGTCACGAAGGGCGTCAGCGTCGCCGACGGCAGCGGCCTGTCCATCCGCAACCGGGTCAGCGCCGACGCCATGGCCAGGGTCATCGCCATCGCCGGCTCCGCCCAGCACCCCGAGCTGCGGGCCGTCGACTCGGGCATGCCGATCGCCGGCTTCTCCGGCACGCTGGGCAACGGCCGGCGCTTCACCCGCGCCGACAGCAAGGGCCAGGTCGGCCTCGTACGCGCCAAGACCGGCACGCTCAACAACGTCAACACCCTGGCGGGCCTGGCCACCACCAAGGACGGCCGGCTGGTCACCTTCGCCTTCCTCGCCGACGACGTGCCGGTGAACGCCGAACCCGTGCTCGACAAGCTCGCCGCGATCGTCGCGCGATCCTGAACGCCGCTTCTTCGCAGGCGTGACGAGAACAACGTACGGTGGACGCTATGCAGGTGATCGACTGGGATCTGGCCGTCACGACCGGCACGCGCCTGGTGCGCCCCGGTCCTCAGGTGAGCAAGGAGGAGGCCAGGCAGGCCGTCGCCGAGCTCCGCACGCTGTCACGTGAGGCCGAGGGCCACGTGCGCGAGTTCACGAAGATCCACACCGAGACCGCGCCGCAGCCCGCGACCATCGTCGACCGTCCGGGCTGGATCAAGGCCAACGTCGAGGGCTTCCGCGTGGTCCTCGAACCGCTGACCCAGCGCATGAGCGGTGGCTCCAACCCGCCGCCCGCCATCGTCACCGCCGTGGGCTCCCGCATCACCGGCGTGGAGGTCGGGGCCGTCCTCGCCTTCCTCGCCTCCCGGGTGCTCGGCCAGTACGAGCTGTTCCTGCCGCCCGACCCGACCGGCCAGGAGGCGACCGGCCGCCTGACGCTCGTGGCGCCCAACATCGTCCACGCCGAGCGCGAGATGAACGTCGTGCCGCGCGACTTCCGCCTGTGGGTGTGCCTCCATGAGGAGACCCACCGGGTGCAGTTCACCGGCGTGACCTGGCTGCGCGAGTACGTCCGGTCGCAGATGACCGAGTTCCTGCTCGCCTCCGACCTCGACCTGCCCACGCTGCTCGACCGTCTGCGCAACGCCGCCGACACGGTGGCCGACGTCGTCAGGGGCGGCGAGGGCAACCTGATCGACGCCATCCAGTCGCCCGCCCAGAAGGAGATCCTCGACCGGCTGACGGCCGTGATGACCCTGGTCGAGGGCCATGGCGACTTCGTCATGGACGCCGTGGGCCCGTCGGTGGTCCCGTCCGTCTCGGAGATCCGCGCCAAGTTCGCCCAGCGCCGCGAGGGCGGCTCACGGGTCGACCGCACGGTGCGGCGCCTGCTGGGCATCGAGGTCAAGATGAAGCAGTACGCCGAAGGCTCGGCGTTCGTCCGCAAGGTGGTCGACCAGGTCGGCATGGACGGCTTCAACAAGGTCTGGACGTCCCCTGAGACCCTGCCCACGATCGCCGAGATCGCCGACCCCGACGCCTGGATCCACCGCGTCATCGGCACCCCCGCCCTGCCCGCCTGACCTCAACCCCCATCGAACCCGCCGCGGCGTGCGGCGGGTTCCGGCAGCCGGGACAATGGCTCTCGTGGGTCCCCATCCAGCCGTAGCCGACGTGCGCAGGGCCGTGCGCGAGGCGCTGGCCGACCTCGGCGGCACCGGCGCGCTGGTGCTGGCCGCGTGCAGCGGCGGCGCCGACTCCCTCGCCCTGGCGGCGGCGCTGGCCTTCGTCGCCCCCCGCGCCGGTCTGCGCGCGGGCCTGGTCACGGTCGACCACCAGCTTCAGCCGGGCTCGGCCGACCGGGCCCGGCAGGTCACCGGGATCGCCGCCGGGCTCGGCCTGGCCCCGGCGGAGGTGCTCACCGTCACCGTCGGCACCGAGGGCGGCCCTGAGGCCGCCGCCCGCGACGCCAGGTACACCGCGTTGGCCGAGGCGGCCGACCGCCTCCAGGCCGCCGCCGTCCTGCTCGGCCACACCCGCGACGACCAGGCCGAGACCGTGCTGCTGGGCCTGGCCAGGGGGAGCGGCCTGCGCTCGATCTCCGGCATGGCCGCCCGGGCGGGCCGCTACCGCCGGCCCTTCCTCGACCTGTCCAGGGCCACGACGGTCGCCGCCTGCCGTGCGATGTCCCTCGACCCTTGGGACGACCCCCACAACGACGACCCCCGTTACACCCGCGTCCGCGTCAGGAAGCGCGTCCTGCCGATGCTCGACGAAGAGCTCGGCCCGGGGGTGGCCGAAGCGCTCGCGCGGACCGCCAGAATGGCTCGGGAGGACGCCGACGCCCTCGATCAGTGGGCCGAAACGGCGTTCCCGAATTGCGCTCTAAGCGATATCGGGCCGTCCGTCACACTGTCCGTACCGGAGTTGGAGAAACTGCCCGACGCCGTACGACGGAGGGTGCTGA
Source organism: Nonomuraea sp. NPDC047529 (assembly GCF_040642995.1). NCBI lineage: Bacteria > Bacillati > Actinomycetota > Actinomycetes > Streptosporangiales > Streptosporangiaceae > Nonomuraea > Nonomuraea sp. NPDC047529. Next base: position 108,503 of record NZ_JBEYTJ010000017.1, read on the forward strand.
GGCGCGCGGCCATCGCGGCGGGCACGCCGTCCGGAGCGCTTTCCGCCACCCACGTGCTGGCGGTCGATCGGCTGGTCACACAATGGCGCGGCCAGAAGGCGGTCGATCTACCCGGAGGTCTGTCCGCAGTTCGGCGGTATGGCACCCTGATAGTCGCCATCAGTCCCATCGTTTAAGGAACCACAGGTGGACGCTGCCGACATGGGCAAAGACCTGGAGAAGGTCCTCATCCCCGAGGACGACCTCCAGGCCAAGATCAAAGAGCTTGCCGGGCGCATCGACGAGGACTACGCGGGCAAGGACGTCCTGCTCGTGGGCGTGCTGAAGGGCGCGGTCATGGTGATGGCCGACCTGGCCAGGGCGCTGCACGTGCCCGTGCAGATGGACTGGATGGCGGTGTCGTCCTACGGCGCGGGCACCAAGTCCTCCGGCGTCGTACGGGTGCTGAAAGACCTCGACACCGACATCTTGAACCGCCACGTCCTGATCGTCGAGGACATCATCGACTCCGGCCTCACCCTTCACTGGCTGCTGGAAAACCTGAAGTCGCGCAACCCGGCCTCGTTGGAGATCTGCGCGGCGCTGCGCAAGCCCGACGCGGTGAAGGTGCCGATGGACGTGAAATACGTCGGCTTCGACATTCCCAACGAGTTCGTCATCGGCTACGGGCTCGACTACGCGGAGCGCTACCGCAATTTGCCGTTCATCGGAACGCTCGCGCCGCACGTTTATAAGTAGTAATCCCGGCCATGGCCGGGAACATCGCGCAACGTGACGTACGTTGATAGGGCAAGACCGGTGTAGCGGGCGGGTCCCTCCGCTCGCCGTGCCGGTGTACCTTCAGACTCCGGAAGGGTGACCGCAAGTCCCCTTCGGGTAGTCAGAAGTCGCGGTGTCGGATGCCGCGGCCCCGGGCCAGCCCGGGGTTCCAGGCCATGGTCAGGAAGGGACGGGCCCGCAAGGGGTTCCGCATCGGATGGATCTCAAGCGATTTACACGTGGGCCACTGCTGTGGATCCTGGGCATCGTCGTGCTGCTCCTGCTCGTCACCCAGCTCTGGAGCGGCGGGGGCAATTTCAAGCAGGCCGACACGTCCACGGTTCTCCAACAGATTCGCGCCGGCAATTTCACCAGCGCCAAGGTCGTCGACAAGGACAATCGGGTCGAGCTCACCCTCGCCAAGCCGATCGTCGTCCGGCCGGGTGACGCCCCGGCGAAGCTGATCCAGTCCAACTGGGTCAGCGGTTACGGCGCGAAGCTGACCGACGAGCTGCAGGCTCAGGTCGACGCCGACAAGACGAAGAGCTTCACCACCGAGGTGCCCCAGGAGAACTTCCTGCTCAGCATCCTGGTGAGCTTCCTGCCGATCGTCATCATCGTGCTGATCTTCCTGTTCATCATGAACCAGATGCAGGGCGGCGGCTCCCGGGTGATGAACTTCGGCAAGTCGAAGGCCAAGCTCATCACCAAAGACACCCCCAAGACGACGTTCGCCGACGTCGCCGGCGCCGACGAGGCCATCGAGGAGCTCCAGGAGATCAAGGAGTTCCTGCAGGCCCCGGCCAAGTTCCAGGCGATCGGCGCGAAGATCCCCAAGGGCGTGCTGCTCTACGGCCCGCCCGGCACCGGCAAGACCCTGCTGGCCCGCGCGGTCGCGGGCGAGGCGGGCGTGCCCTTCTACTCGATCTCCGGTTCCGACTTCGTCGAGATGTTCGTCGGCGTCGGCGCCTCCCGAGTGCGTGACCTGTTCGAGCAGGCCAAGGCCAACGCCCCCGCGATCATCTTCATCGACGAGATCGACGCCGTCGGCCGCCACCGCGGCGCCGGCCTGGGCGGCGGTCACGACGAGCGCGAGCAGACCCTCAACCAGCTGCTCGTCGAGATGGACGGCTTCGACGTCAAGGGCGGCGTGATCCTCATCGCCGCGACCAACCGGCCCGACATCCTCGACCCGGCGCTGCTGCGTCCCGGCCGGTTCGACCGGCAGGTCACCGTCGACCGCCCCGACCTGGAGGGCCGTAAGGGCATCCTCAAGGTCCACGGTCGCGGCAAGCCGTTCGCGCCCGACGTCGACCTCGACGTCATCGCGCGCCGCACACCCGGGTTCACCGGCGCCGACCTGGCCAACGTGATCAACGAGGCGGCCCTGCTCACCGCGCGGGCCGACCAGAAGCTGATCACGATGGAGGTCCTGGAGGAGTCGATCGACCGTGTCATGGCAGGGCCCGAGCGCAAGTCGCGGGTCATGTCCGACAAGGAGAAGAAGATGATCGCCTATCACGAAGGCGGTCACGCGTTGGTGGCGCACGCGCTGCCCAACTCCGACCCGGTCCACAAGATCACCATCCTGTCCCGCGGTCGCGCCCTCGGTTACACGATGACGCTGCCGATGGAGGACAAGTTCCTGGCCACCAGGTCCGAGATGATGGACCAGCTCGCGATGCTGCTCGGCGGCCGCGCGGCGGAGGAGCTCGTCTTCCACGAGCCCACCACCGGCGCCTCCAACGACATCGAGAAGGCCACGGCGGTCGCCCGCCGCATGGTGACCGAGTACGGCATGAGCGAGCAGCTCGGCGCCCGTAAGTTCGGCACCGGCCAGGCCGAGGTCTTCCTCGGCCGCGAGATGGGCCACGAGCGCGACTACTCCGAGAAGATCGCCTCCTCCATCGACGAGGAGGTCCGCCGGATGATCGAGACGGCGCACGACCAGGCCTGGGACATCCTGGTCGAATACCGCGACGTGCTCGACAACCTGGTGCTGGAGCTCATGGAGAAGGAGACCCTCTCCCGCGAGCAGGTCCTGCAGATCTTCGCCCCGGTGGTCGTCAAGGAGCACAGGCCCTCGTACGCGGGCTACGGCAAGCGGCTCCCGTCCGACCGCCCGCCGATCCTGACCCCGAAGGAGCAGTCGGCCAACGGCTCGCTCACCTCCGGCCACCAGGACGCCTTCCAGTCCGGGGACAGTGCGTGACCCAGCACGAGGTCGACCTGGGGCGGATCGAGAAGGCCGTCCGCGAGATCCTCTACGGCATCGGTGAGGATCCCGACCGCGACGGCCTGCTCGATACGCCCGCCAGGGTCGCCCGCGCGATGGCCGAGCAGTTCTCCGGGCTCGGCCAGACGCCCGAGGACGTGCTCAACAAGGTCTTCGACGTCGACCACGACGAGATGGTGCTGGTCAGGGACATCGAGGTCTACTCGACCTGCGAGCACCATCTGGTCCCGTTCCACGGCGTGGCCCACGTGGGCTACATCCCCAACGAGCGCGGCCAGGTGACCGGGCTGTCCAAGCTGGCCCGGCTGGTCGACGTCTTCGCCCGCCGTCCGCAGGTGCAGGAGCGCATGACCTCGCAGATCGCCGACGCCCTCATGCGGGTGCTGGAGCCGCGCGGGGTCATCGTCGTGGTCGAGGCCGAGCACCTGTGCATGACGATGCGCGGCGTGCGCAAGCCGGGGGCCAAGACGGTCACGTCGGCGGTCCGCGGCGACTTCCGTACCAGCGACAAGACCCGCTCCGAGGCGATGGCGCTGATCCTCGGCAGGTGACGATCGTTATCCACAACTGGGGACCCGAGATGTCGGCAGGTGTGGGGGAACGCCTAGGCTTGCCCCATGACTAGCGTGCCCATCAACGTGCCGGGCGGTACGGAGCGGTGCCTCGTCATGGGCGTGGTCAACGTGACCCCCGACTCCTTCTCCGACGGCGGCCTGTGGTTCGACGAGGAGGCCGCCGTCCAGCACGGTCTCGACCTGGTGCGGGAGGGGGCCGACATCGTCGACGTGGGCGGTGAGTCCACCCGTCCCGGCGCCGCCCGGGTGTCGCTGGAGGAGGAGCTGGCCAGGGTCGTCCCGGTGATCCGGGCGCTCGACGCCGAGGGCGTCGCGGTGAGCGTCGACACGATGCGCGCCGAGGTGGCCAGGGCCGCGGTCGAGGCGGGCGCCAGGCTCGTCAACGACGTGAGCGGCGGCCTGGCCGATCCCGCGATGCCGCGCGTGGTCGCCGCCACGGGGGCGCGCTACGTGGTGATGCACTGGCGTGGCCACAGCCATGACATGGACAGCCGCGCCGTCTACGCCGACGTCGTGACAGAGGTGCGCGAGGAGCTGAGCAAGCGGGTCGACCTGGTGCTGGCCGAGGGGGTGTCGCCGGAGCAGATCGTGCTCGACCCGGGCCTCGGCTTCGCCAAGAACGCCGAGCACAACTGGGCGTTGCTGGCCGGCATCCCGCAGCTCGCCGAGCTGGGCTACCCGCTGCTGATCGGGGCCTCCCGCAAGCGCTTCCTCGGGCGGCTGCTGGCCGGCCCCGACGGCGCACCCCGCCCGTTCAGCAGGAGCGACGACGCAACGCTGGCGGTGACCGCGCTGGCGGCGCAGGCGGGGGCCTGGTGCGTGCGCGTGCACGAGGTAGGTCCCAATGCCGATGCCGTGCGCGTGGCGGCCGCATGGAAGAGAGCCGGAGCAGGCACATGAGCGTCGACACCGCCGCCATCGAGACGGTCAACCAGGAGTTCTACACCGCGATCGAGAGCGCCGATCTCGACAAGATGACCGAGATCTGGGCCGAGGACACCGCCGACGACCAGGTGAGCTGCGTCCACCCGGGCTGGACGTTGCTGACCGGCCGGTCGGAGGTGCTGCGGTCGTGGGCGCTGATCATGGCCAACACCACCTACATCCAGTTCGTGCTGACCGACGTCAACACGACCGTGCTGGGCGACGTGGCCGTGCTCACCTGCGTGGAGAACATCCTGACGGCGGGCGAGGAGGGTGAGTCCAGCTTCGCCGCGGGCAAGGTGGTGGCCAGTAACGTCTACATCCGCACCTCACAGGGCTGGCGGTTGTGGATGCACCACGGCTCCCCGGTGCTCCAGGGAGACGACGACGAGGACGAGGAGGGCGAGCTTGAGGTCTGACCGCATCGCTCTCAAGGGCCTGCGGGCCAGGGGCAGGCACGGCGTCCTGCCCGCCGAGCGTGAGCTCGGCCAGGAGTTCGTGGTCGACGCGACGTTGTTCCTCGACACCGCCCCGGCGGCGGCCGGCGACGATCTCACCAAGACCGTCCACTACGGCGAGCTGGCTCAGGCGCTGGTCGAGGTGGTCGAGGGTGAGCCGGTCGAGCTGATCGAGACGCTGGCGCAGCGGCTGGCCGACGTCTGCCTGGCCAGTGAGCTGGTCGACAAGGTCGAGGTGAGTGTGCACAAACCGGCGGCGCCGATCCCGCTGCCGTTCGACGATGTGATCGTGACGATCGAGAGGAGCCGCACATGAAGGCCGTCCTCGCGCTCGGCAGCAACCTGGGCGAGCGGTTCCAGACGTTGCAGGGGGCCATCGACACGATGTTCGACGCCCCGGGCCTGGAGTTCGTCAAGGTGTCCCCGGTCTACGAGACCGATCCGGTCGGAGGGCCCGCCGGGCAGGAGCCGTATCTCAACGCGGTCGTGGTCGCCGAGACCGAGCTGCCGCCGCGTACGCTGCTCGAACGGGCGCTGGGCGTGGAGAACGCCTACGGGCGGGTGCGTGAGGAGCGGTGGGGGCCGCGCACGCTCGACGTCGACCTGATCGTCGTCGGCGAGACCGTGTCCGACGACCCCGAGCTGACGCTGCCGCATCCCCGGGTGCACGAGCGCGCGTTCGTGCTGGTGCCCTGGTCGGTGGTCGACCCCGAGGCCACGGTGCCGGGCAGGGGCCGGGTGGCCGACCTGCTGGCCGGGCTCGACCGGCACGGCGTGCACCTGCGCGACGACCTGAAGCTGCAGAGGCCCGATTGAGGCCGACGCATCCCGGCCGGCTGGCCGCTCTCCTCCTCGTCGTCGCCCTGGTCGTCTGGGCGGCGGTCCGGCACTTCTACTCCGACCTGCCCATCATGCCCTGGACGGCCATCCCGACCGTGCTGCTGCTGGCCCTCGGCGAGGGCTACAGCGGGTGGGTGACCAAGGCCAGGATCGCCAGGAAGCCGGACACCAAGCCGGTCGAGCCGCTGGCGGTGGCCCGGCTGGCGGCGCTGGCCAAGGCGTCGGCGTACGCGGGGGCGGTGTTCGCGGGCATGTTCGCCGGGTTCGCCGCGTACACGCTGCAGATCTTCGACCGGGAGACGCCGCGTTCGGAGTTCTTCGTGGCGGCCGGGTCGTTCGTGGCCTGCGTGGTGCTCGTCTGCGCGGCCCTCTACCTCGAACACTGCTGCCGCATCCCCAAGGACTCCGACGAGCGCAAGTCCGACTAGCGCGTCTTGGCGGAGGGGCGGCGGCGGCCGAAGAGGTAGATGACCGGCAGCGTGCAGATCAGCGGTCCGACGATGGCGATCGGCCGCTCCAGCCACCACTTCAGGTCCGGCGGGATCTTCGTGCCGAGGTTGCCGAACAGCCACCACGACAGCCCTAAGGCGATCGCCATGCCGGTCGTGTGGAAGAGGAACAGCGGCAGGGCGTAGCGGTTGATGAAGGAGTTCGCGCGCGCCCAGCGGGGGCGTTCGAGCACCCGTTCCATGGCCGGGCGCAGCACCTCGACCAGGCCGATCTGGAAGATCAGCAGGGCGACGATGACGAACGTGGGCGGCGCCATGTTCGACCACTTGTCGCCGGGCACGCCGACCATCGAGCCCGGGTAGATGCCCGAGTAGACCAGGCCGATCAGGGCGAACAGGCCGGTCCACAGGATGCCGACGTCGTACCGCCTCGGCAGGACGACGATCCGGTCGTAGAAGAAGCCCGCCTGGTGGGCCAGGCCCCAGACGATGATCATGTTGAGCCAGCCGGCCCACTCGTAGCCGTAACGGAAGCGTACGACGTCCACGACCAGGGCCGAGCCGCCGAGCCAGATGAGGGCCAGCACGTCGTAGCGTCTGTGCAGGTACAGGGCCACCGGCAGCAGCGCGATCAGCACCAGGTAGACGCCGAGGAACCACAGCGGGCTGAGCACGAGCAGCACCACCCGCCACATCCACTCCACGTGGAAGGCCCAGGTGACGACCGCGCCGACGGAGATCCACACGCCGCACAGGAACAACGCGGGCAGGGACAGCGCGCGGATGCGCCGCCACACGAACGCCCCGATGCCGACGCCGCGCGCCTGGGCCCGGTTCCAGGACAGCAGGTGCACGTGGCCGCCGACGTAGAAGAACAGCGGCAGCACCTGGAGCAGCCAGGTCAGGATCCACAACCCGGAGGTGAAGCCGAGCGGGCTGGTGGGCTCGGGGCCGGTGGGCTTCCACTCCAGGATCGTGAACGCCCAGTGCCAGACCACCACGACGATGAGGCTGAGGGCACGCAGCCAGTCGACGTACTTGTCGCGTTCGGGGGTGCTCACTTGTCGATGTCACCCACGACGAAGAACATCGAGCCGAGAATGGCGATCATGTCGGCCACCAGGGTCCCGGGCAGCAGTTCGCGCAGCGCCTGGACGTTGCCGAACGACGCCGAGCGCAGCTTGAGCCGCCACGGCGTCTTGTCGCCCTTGGAGACCAGGTAGTAGCCGTTGATGCCGAGCGGGTTCTCCGTCCACGCGTACGTGTGGCCCTCCGGCACCTTGAGCACCTTCGGCAGGCGCTGGTTGACCGGCCCGGGAGGCAGCTCGCGCAGCCGGGCGACGCACGCGTCGGCGAGGTCGAGCGAGACCTTGAGCTGCTCGAACAGCACCTCGAACCGGGCATGGCAGTCGCCGTCGCGCCGGGTGACGACCTTGACCGGCAGCTCCCCGTACGCCAGGTACGGGTCGTCGCGCCGCAGGTCGAGATCGACGCCGGAGGCGCGGGCGATAGGCCCGCTGACGCCGTACTGGAGGATCTGCTCGCGGGTCAGCACGCCGACGCCCTTGGTGCGGGCGAGGAAGATCTCGTTGTTCAGGATGAGGTTCTCGATGTCGGGCACCCGGCGGCGGGTCTCGGCCACGGCCTCGGCGACCCGGTCGAGCCAGCCGAGCGGCAGGTCCTCTTTCAGGCCGCCGACCCGGTTGAACATGTAGTGCATGCGCCCGCCGGAGATCTCCTCCATGACGGCCTGGATGCGTTCGCGCTCGTTGAAGGCGTAGAAGACGGGGGTGATCGCGCCCAGTTCGAGGGGGTAGGAGCCGAGGAACATCAGGTGGTTGAGCACCCGGTTGAGCTCGGCCAGCAGCGTACGCGCCCACACGGCCCTGACCGGCACCTCCATGCCGAGCAGCCGCTCGGCGGCCAGCACGACGCCCAGCTCGTTGGCGAACCCCGACAGCCAGTCGTGCCGGTTGGCGAGCATGATGATCTGGCGGTAGTCGCGGACCTCGAACAGCTTCTCCGCGCCCCGGTGCATGTAGCCGATGATCGGCTCGGCCGCCGTGATGCGCTCGCCGTCGAGGGTGAGCCGGAGCCTGAGCACGCCGTGCGTGGAGGGGTGCTGGGGACCGATGTTGAGGATCATGTCCTCGGTCGCCAGCTCCTTCGCGCCGGCGCCGATCCCGACCACGCGTTCCGTCATAGGGCCCATGCTGCCACCGTCCCGCAAGGTGAGCCAGCGTGGGGGATGGTCAAGGAATCGTATGGCAACGCATCCCGAAGCCAGACATGGGGATCAATACCCGGGAACGGGGGGAGAAAGCACTGTGAGAAGAGTTCTGTTTGATGTGGCGGCCCTGATCTCCCGGGTGGTACTCGGCGTGATCTTCGTGGTCCACGGCTGGCAGAAGTGGCAGGGCGGGCTGGGTGCCGCGGCGGGACAGTTCCGGGAGATGGGCATACCCATGCCTGGGTTGTCCGCCGGATTCGCCGCCATTGTGGAGCTGATCGGCGGCGTCCTGTTGATCCTCGGCCTGCTGGTCCGGCCGGTGGCGTTGTTGCTGCTCATCGACATGATCGGCGCGATCGTCTTCGTGCACGCAGGACACGGGGTGTTGTCGCAGAACGGGGGATGGGAGCTGCCGGGCGCGCTCGGCGCGCTCTCGCTGATGCTCGCCGCGCTGGGTGGCGGCCGCATCGGCCTCGACGGCATCGTCCACTCGATGTTCCGCCGCCGCAAGGAACGCCGGATCGCCGAGGACGACCTCGCCGCGCACCGGCCGGCCCGGCGTGCCGAGCCGACGACGGTCGTCACCGAGGGGCCCGTGACACAGCCCGGCCCGGAGAGCGGCCCGACGCGACCCGAGGGCGGCCCGACGACGCCGGTCCGGCCCGAGGGCGAGGTCGAGCAGCCCAACGTGCCGAGGCAGCCCAACGCGCCGCGCCCCGGGCACCTCAACGACGAGGACATGAGGGACATCGACGCCCTGGTGTCCGACGAGCCGCCCCACCCGAAGCCGCCCAACCGCTGAGCTCAGCGGCCGACCAGGTCCCGCAGGGCCTCGACCAGGCGGTCGACGTGCTCCTGCGTGCTGCCGATGCCGATGGAGGCGCGTACCGCGGAGGCGGTCCCGTCCTCGCAGCCGCCGTCCGAGGTGCCCAGCAGGTGCCGGACGAACGGGTGCGCGCAGAACTTCCCGTCACGCACGCCGATGCCGTACTCGCCGGACAGCGCCTCGGCCACCTCCCGGGCCGAGTAGCCGTCCACGACGAACGACACGATCCCCACCCGGGGGTGGTCCTCGCCCCACAGCGACAGCTCGCGCACCCCCTCGATCGACGACAGACCGGTACGCAGCCGGGCGATCAGGCGCTCCTCCTCGCGCACCAGCTCCGTCCACCCGGTGGCGGTGAGTGCGTCGCAGGCGGCGGCCAGGGCGATGGCGCCGAGCACGTTGGGGGTGCCGGCCTCGTGGCGGGGCTCGGGGTCGTCGTGCCACTCGGTGGTCTCGCCGACCGAGCGCACCGCGCCGCCGCCCTTCAGGTACGGCTCGCCCTCGGCCAGCCAGTCACGGCGTCCGATCAGCACGCCGGCGCCGAAGGGCGCGTACAGCTTGTGGCCGGAGAAGGCCACGTAGTCCAGGTCGAGCGCGGTCAGGTTGAGCCTGCGGTGCGGGACGAGCTGGGCGGCGTCCACCAGGATGCGGGCGCCGTGCCGGTGGGCGATGTGGGCCAGGGCGGCGATGGGCCACAGTTCGCCGGTGACGTTGGAGGCGGCGGTGACCACGAGCAGCTTGGGGCCCTCGATCCCGGCCAGCGCCTCGTCGGCGGCGCGGACGGCCTCGCCGGGGAAGGCGGGCGGCGCCAGGCGCACGGACCGCGCCCAGGGCAGCAGCGAGGCGTGGTGCTCGGAGTCGAAGACGACGGCGGTCGCGTCCTCGGGCAGGCAGCGGGCCAGCAGGTTGGTGGCGTCGGTGGTGTTGCGGGTGAAGATGACGGCGTCGTCGGCACGGGCGCCGACGAAGGCCCTGACCGTGTGGCGGGCCTGCTCGTACCGGGCGGTGGTGAGCTGGGAGGCGTAGCCCGCGCCGCGGTGGACGCTGGAGTAGGCCGGGAGCGCGGCGGCGACGGCGGCGCTGACCGGCTCAAGACAGGGGGCGCTGGCGGCGTAGTCGAGGTTGGCGTAGCTGACCAGGCGGCCGCCCTTGACCGGCACCTCCAGGTCGGCGCCGAGCACGGCGGGGATCGGCCGTCCGGAGGCGGCGGCGGGGGCGGCGGGGGTCTCGGCGGCCTGGGCGGGCACGGAGTTGAAGATCGTCAAAGTGGACATGGCACGGCTCCTCACGGGGTCGGTCGGACCCCTGGGAACAGCCACGGAGCCCGCGCTTGCCCGCCACACCTCGTGACGGACCAGGTCTTCACCCGGGGCACCCCGCCGCGGACGCGAGGGTTGCCGGCCAGCTAGCCGGGGCTTGTCGCTGGCACTCATGACCTACGACGGCACTATAACCGACACCGGGGCACGATTCGCAAGTCCAGCAGGTCAACCCGTCTCATAAGATGAAATAGTGCGCTTTGATCCCTGGAATCCGGATTTCGTCGTCGACCCCTATCCGGCGTACGACGAGCTGAGGCGCGAGGCGCCCGTACGCTACTTCGAGCCGTCCAACCAGTGGCTGATCTCCCGGCACGCGGACGTGAACGCGCTGCTCAGAGACCGCCGGCTGGGCCGCGACTACACCCACGTCGCCACGCACGAGGAGTTCGGCCGGCAGCCCGAGCCGGAGTTCCAGGAAGCCTTCTGGCGCGTCAGCAGGAACGGCATGCTGGAGGTCGAGCCGCCGGACCACACGAGGCTGCGCCGGCTGGTGTCCAAGGCGTTCACGCCCCGCATGGTCGAGTCGCTGCGCCCGCGCGTCCGGGCCATCGCCGAGAGCCTGATCGACGCGTACGTCGAGAAGGGCGGCGGCGACCTGATCGCCGAGGTCGCCGAGCCGCTGCCGGTCACCGTCATCGCCGAGATGCTCGGCGTGCCCGAGCAGGACCGTCACCTGCTGCGCCCGTGGTCGGCCGACATGTGCGGCATGTACGAGCTCAACCCCAGCCTGGAGACCCAGCACCAGGCGGTGCGCGCGGCCGAGGAGTTCGAGTCCTACCTCAAGGACCTGGCCCGCGAACGCATCGCCAACCCCGGCGAGGACCTGGTCAGCGCCCTGGCCGCGATCCCCGAGCTGACCCTCGACGAGCTGGCCGGCACCTGCGTCCTGCTGCTGAACGCGGGCCACGAGGCCACGGTCAACGTCTCCGGCAACGGCTGGCGGGCCCTGCTGAAGAACCCCGGCGAGCTGGCCCGGCTGCGCGCCGACCGTTCGCTGCTGCCGACCGCCATCGAGGAGCTGCTGCGCTACGACACCCCGCTCCAGCTCTTCGAGCGCTGGGTGCTGGAGGACATCGAGGTCCACGGCGTGCGGATCCCGCGCGGCTCGGAGGTGGCCTGCCTGTTCGGCTCGGCCAACAGGGACCCCGAGGTGTTCGAGGACCCGGACCGGCTCGACCTGGGCCGCCCGGACAACCCGCACATCTCCTTCGGCGCGGGCATCCACTTCTGCCTGGGCGCGCCGCTGGCCAGGATCGAGCTGACGGAGTCGTTCACCGCGCTGCTGGGCCGGGTCGGGACGATCGAGCTGCGCGCGGAGCCGGTCTACAAGCCCGGTTTCGTCATCCGCGGCCTGCGCTCGCTCGACCTCGACGTCACCGGCTCTGGCTGAGCCAGCCGAACCCGCCCAGCCCGGCCGGATCGATCAGCTCGGCCTCCTCCGACGCCCTCGACAGCGCCCGTACGTAGGCGCGCGGATCGGCGGCGGCGAGGTCGACCGGGGGCCGGGCGCCGGTGAGGCCCAGCGCCCGCAGCATGTCGCGCTGTGTGGACAAGGTTGTGGATATCGCGCCGGCCCGCCGCCCGGCCTCGGCGCACGCGTCGAGGGCGACGTGGGCGGTGATGTCGCAGGTCCCGTCGGGGACGGGGGCCACGACCGCGCCGCCGCGGTAACCGGTCAGCGTGCCACAGAGCGGTCGGTTATCCACAGGGTGTGCATAATCCACGGCTATCGCCCGGCCGTGGGTGAGACGTACCAGAACGGAGGCCCAGGCGTCGTCGCGGGGGCGGCCGATCTCGGCGCGGGTGCCCACGTGCGGCAGCGGCCACCAGCGTTCGAGCCATTCGCGGTCGGCGGGCCGCAGCGGGCCGCCGAGGCGCTCCTCGCCGGTCCTGGTGTTGACCATGACCAGACGGGGGCCGCCGGAGGTCTGCTCGGCCACGTCGAGCGGGATGTTGTCGAGCCACTCGTTGGCGACGGCCAGCCCGGTGATGCTGGAGGGCAGGCAGCGGCTCCACTCCACCTGCTCGGGCAGCCCGGCGGGCCGGGGCGACAGGTCGACGCAGGTGACCCGGAGCCGGTCGCGCAGAGCGGGCTCGGCCGCCGCGAGGATGCGGCTGACCAGCACTCCCTCGCCCGCGCCGACGTCGACCAGGTCGAGCCGCTCGGGGGAGCCGAGCTCGGAGTCCACCTCCACCAGCAGGGCCAGGACCGCCTCCGCGAACACGGCCGAGGCTCCGACCGAGGTGCGGAAGTGGCCCGAGGGGCGTTCGCGGAGGTAAAAGCCCTCCTCGCCGTAGAGCGCGCGTTCCGTGGCGGCGCGCCAGGTGAGCCACATGAGGGTGACTATCTCATGACCGAAGGGTTCGACACGCAGAGTCGTCCATTGACTACTCTTGGTCGCTACATTGCGCTAACGTTTACGCACTGTCACAGAGCGACTGCGTTTCGCCCATCCGCGGTAAGCGGCGAGCCGGATCGCTCCACCGAAAGCATTGCGGCCCTGAGGCCGCAGACTGAGAGGAGCCCCCCGTGAAGAAGACTCTGGTCATGGCAGGTGCCATCGCCCTCCTGGCCCTGGCGGCCCCCGCGTACGCCGACGATGTCACCCACGGCAACAACGGCATCCTGAGCGGCAGCCCGATCCACCTCCCCATCACCGCCGTCGTGCCCGTCTGCGGCAACAACATCGGCATCCAGGCGGTGCCGATCAACGGCTGCCAGGGGAGCCCCAACACCGCGGTCTACAGCCGCTGAGGCAGGGAGAGCCCGGACCGCTCGCGCGCGGTCCGGGCTCTGATCCCGGCCGGTCAGTCGGCGGATGACCGGTCAGTGCACCTCCAGGAGGTCGCATCCAGGCGGGCGTCGGGTTGTCAGGACTCGGCGCCCGTCGTCGTGCGTGGACCCCTCTCCTCATCTCTTTCGACAGGGGGTGCATGATTCGTATGCCCCTGTCGCATTTGTCGTTAACTCAACGGGCGGCAAAGCGCCGGACATGCCGGAACGTGTTCGACGGCCCCCGACCTGTCGGCCCCCGCCCGCCGGTTACGCTGGTCCGCAGTGCCTTCACGGTGCCACCACGGTGCCGTTGCGGTCGACAGGGGTGAGACGTCATGGACGCAGGTGATCGCCCGGCACGGCTGACCGTCGGCGTGCTCGGTGCGGGCAAGGTCGGCTCCGTGCTCGGCGCCGCGCTGGCTCAGGCGGGCCACCGGATCGTGGCCGCGAGCGGGGTCTCCGACACCTCGCGCAGGTGGGCCGCCGACCGGCTCGGGGTCGAGCTGACCCGGCCCGACGAGGTGGTCGCCGCCTCCCAGCTCATCCTGCTGACCGTTCCCGACGACGCGCTGCCCGACCTCGTGGCAGGGCTGGCCCGCACGGGCGCCGACCTCAAGGGCAAGCTGCTCGTCCACGCCAGCGGCGCGTACGGCCTGTCGGTGCTCGACCCGGCCGCGCAGGCGGGCGCGCTGCCGCTCGCGCTCCACCCGGTCATGACCTTCACCGGCCGCGACGACGACCTCAACAAGATCACCGGCATCTCGTTCGGCGTGACCGCGCCCGACCTGCTGCGACCGGTCGCCGAGGCCCTGGTGATCGAGATGGGCGGTGAGCCGGTCTGGATCGCCGAGAGCGACCGCGCGCTCTACCACGCGGCCCTGGCCAACGCCGCCAACCACATGGTCACGCTCATCGCCGAGTCCGAGGAGCTGCTGCAGCGCATCGGCGTCGAGCACCCGGGGCGCATGCTGGGCCCGCTGCTCGGCGCGGCGCTCGACAACGTGCTGCGGCTGGGCATCGCCGGGCTCACCGGGCCGGTCGTCCGCGGCGACGCGGGCACGGTGCGCAAACACGTCGACGCGCTGATCCTGGCCGCTCCGGAGGCCGCCGACGCCTACATCGCGCTGGCCCGGCTCACCGCCGACCGGGCGCTGGCCGCGGGGCTGCTCAAACCGGAGGAGGCCGAGCGGCTGCTCGACGCGCTTGGGGGCAATATATGGACCTGACCGTCGGGTGTGGAGGGCAGCAATGGATCTGATCGTGGCCGGCGACCGGGACGACCTGGCGAAGGCTCGGGGTGAAGGGCGGGTGGCGCTGGTCCCGACCATGGGCGCGCTGCACGAGGGCCACCGGTCGCTGATGAGGGCCGCTCGCGTACGCGCCGACCAGGTCGTGGTCAGCATCTTCGTCAACCCTCTGCAATTCGGGCCTAACGAGGATTTTTCACGCTATCCCCGTACATTCGAGGCCGATCTCGACGTGTGCCGGGAGGAGGGCGTCGGCGTCGTGTTCGCGCCCTCGCCGCAGGACATGTACCGCCCCGATCGTCAGGTCAGCGTCTGCGCGGGTGAGATGGGCTCGATCGTCGAGGGCGCGTCCAGGCCGGGCCACTTCGACGGCGTGCTGACGGTGGTGCTCAAGCTGTTCAACCTGGTGCGACCCGACCTGGCGATCTTCGGCCAGAAGGACGCCCAGCAGCTCGCCGTCATCCGCCGCATGGTGGCCGACCTCGACCTGTCCATCGAGATCGTCGGGGCGCCCACCGTACGCGAGCCCGACGGCCTGGCCCTGTCCAGCCGCAACCGTTACCTGTCGGCCGGCGACCGCACGGTCGCGCTGGCCCTGTCCCGTGCCCTGCGGGCGGGTGCGGTCGAGCTGACCGCCGACGCGATGCGGGCCACCGCCCGCGCGGTGCTCGCCGAGGCCGGGCCCGAGCTCGACCTCGACTACCTGGCGCTGGTCGATCCGGCCACGTTCAAGGAGGTCGACGACTCCTACGAGGGCTCGGCCGTGCTCGCCGTGGCGGCCAGGGTGGGCGGCACCCGGCTGATCGACAACGTCGTGGTGAGCGTGCGCCCCTGATCCGTACGGCCCCCGGGGCATGTCCACGCCACGGCAGGCGTTATCGTCATAGTGACGAAATCGCCTCAGCGAGGAGACCCCCATGAGTGCACCGGCGATTCCCCTGCACCTGACGGCCCCCGAACCCGGATGGACCGTCGACGCCGACGTGGTCGTCGTCGGGTCCGGCGTCGCGGGCCTGACCGTGGCGCTGCGCCACGCCGAGCTGGATCCCGCGGCCAAGGTCCTGGTCGTCACCAAGGACGTGCTGTCGGCCGGGTCCACCAAGTGGGCCCAGGGGGGCATCGCCGCTGTGCTCGACCCGCGCGACACCGCCGAAGAGCACCTGAGCGACACGCTGCTGGCCGGGGTCGGGCTGTGCGACACCAAGGCCGTGCGGACGCTGGTGACGGAGGGGCCCGGCGCGCTGCGGCGGCTCATGGAACGCGGCGCCCGGTTCGACCGCAATCCCAACGGGGAGCTCCAGCTCACCAGGGAGGGCGGGCACCGTCGCCGCAGGATCGTGCACGCCGGCGGCGACGCCACGGGCGCCGAGGTGCAGCGGGCGCTGGTCGAGGCGGTGCGCGCCGGCTCGATCGAGGTGATCGAGCACGCGCTGGTGCTCGACCTGCTCAAGGACGCCCACGGCCGGGCCAGGGGGGTGACCCTGCACGTCATGGGCGAGGGCGCGCGCGACGGCGTCGGGGCGGTGCGGGCGCGGGCCGTGGTGCTCGCCACCGGCGGCATGGGCCAGGTCTACGCCGCCACCACCAACCCGGTCGTGTCCACCGGCGACGGCGTGGCGCTCGCGCTGCGGGCCGGGGCGGTCGTGCGCGACCTCGAATTCGTGCAGTTCCACCCGACCGTGTTGTGGCTGGGCGAGGGCTCGACCGGCCAGCAGCCGCTGATCTCCGAGGCGGTCAGGGGCGAGGGCGCCTTCCTCGTCGACCACGAGAACAACAGGTTCATGCAGGGCGTGCACGAGCTGGCCGACCTGGCGCCGCGCGACGTCGTGGCCAAGGCGATCACCACGACCATGAGCGAGACCGGCCGCGACCACGTCTTCCTCGACGGCCGCCACTTCGGCAGGGTGAAGTGGGAGAGCCGCTTCCCCACCATCTACGCCGTCTGCCGCGAGCACGGCATCGACCCGGTCACCGAACCGATCCCCGTCTCGCCGGCCGCCCACTACGCGAGCGGCGGCGTCCACACCGACCTGTCCGGCCGTACCTCGATCGAGGGCCTGTACGCCTGTGGCGAGGTCGCCTGTACCGGCGTCCACGGGGCCAACCGGCTGGCCTCGAACTCGCTCCTTGAGGGGCTGGTCTTCGCCGAGCGCATCGCCGAGGACATCCACCGGAGGCGTCCGCAGCCGGGCGAGCCGGTTCCGGCACGGGCCGCGACGGGCCTGGTGGACCCCAGGGTCAGGACCAGGCTCCAGGCGCACATGAGCGCCGGCGCCGGGGTGCTGCGCAGCCGCGCGTCGCTGCAGGCCACGTCGAAGGCGCTGCGCGACGCGCTCTGGACGCCCGTCGAGGTGCCCGCCTGCACCGAGTCGTGGGAGGCGACCAACCTGCTCACCGTCGCCGCCGTCCTGACCGGCGTGGCGGCGGCGCGGCTGGAGACGCGCGGCTCCCACTGGCGCGAGGACCACGAGAGCCGGGACGACAATGAGTGGCTGGGCCACCTGGACGTGACCCTGACCGAGGAGGGCCTTCGCATGACGTACACCCCGCACGGTGAGACGATGCCACCGCGCCTGGCACAGGAGCTGACCGCCGCCGGGCTCGACCCGGCCGAGGTCGACGCGCTGATCGACCGCGCGCTCGAAGAGGACCTGCAGGAGGCCGGCGACGTGACCAGCCTGGCCACGATCCCGGCCGGGCAGCGTTCGACCGGCGACGTGGTGGCCCGCAAGGACGGCGTGGTGGCCGGGCTGGGCGTGGCCGAGGCGGTGTTCCTCCGGCTGGGCGCCGGCCGGGTCGAGCGGCGGGCCAAGGACGGCGAGCGGGTCGCGGCCGGCGACGTGCTGATGACGGTCGAGGGCCCGACGCGGGCGGTGCTGACCGCCGAGCGCACCGCGCTCAACCTGCTCACACACCTGTCCGGGGTGGCCACGATGACCGCCCGGTGGGTCGCCGCGATCGAGGGCACGCGGGCGCGGGTGCGCGACAGCCGCAAGACCCTGCCGGGTCTGCGGTCCCTGGAGAAGTACGCCGTGCGCTGCGGCGGCGGCGTCAACCACCGCAGGTCGCTGTCGGACGCGGCCCTGATCAAGGACAACCACGTCGTGGCGGCCGGCGGCGTGGCCGAGGCGTACCGGGCGGTGCGGGAGCGCTATCCCGAGCTGCCGATCGAGGTCGAGATCGACCGGCTCGTCCAGCTGGAGCCCCTGCTGGACGAGGGCGCCGAGGAGATCCTGCTGGACAACTTCACGGTCGAGGACACCGTATATGCCGTACAAATCGTGAAAAGTCGGGCGAAAAACAGGGTTGCGCTTGAAGCGAGTGGGGGATTGACCTTGGAATCGGCTCGTGATGTGGCTGAAACTGGCGTTGACTACCTTGCGGTGGGAGCGCTCACCCACTCGGCGCCGGCCCTGGACATCGCACTGGATTTGCGGGGGTAATTGATGCTGCTCACGATCGACGTCGGCAACACGCACACGGTGCTGGGGCTGTTCGAGGGCGAGGACGTCATCGAGCACTGGAGGCTGGCCACCGACGCCCGCCGCACCGCCGACGAGATCGCCGTCGTGCTCCAGGGGCTGCTGGCCCAGTCACCACTGCTCAAGGGCGCCGACATCAGCGGCATCGCCATTTGCTCGACCGTGCCGAGCGTGCTCAACGAGATGCGGGAGATGTGCCGCCGCTACTACGGCGACGTCACCGCCGTGATCGTGGAGCCCGGTGTGCGCACGGGCGTGCCGGTCCGCATGGACAACCCCAAAGAGGTCGGCAGCGACCGCATCGTGAACGCCCTGGCCGCCATCGACCAGTACGGCGGCCCGTGCATCATCGTCGACTTCGGCACCGCCACCTCCTTCGACGCGGTGTCGGCCAAGGGCGAGTACGTCGGGGCGGTCACCGCCCCCGGCATCGAGATCTCGGTCGACGCGCTGGCCGCCGCCGGCGCCCAGTTGCACAAGGTCGAGCTGGTCAGGCCGCGTTCGGTGATCGCCAAGAACACGGTCGAGGCGTTGCAGGCGGGCATCATCTACGGCTTCGCCGGCCAGGTCGACGGCATCGTCGAGCGGATGGCCGCCGAGCTGGCCGACGACCCCGACGAGGTGACCGTCGTGGCGACCGGCGGCCATGCGGCGCTGGTGGTCGGCGAGTCGCGCTCGATCGACGTGCACGAGCCCTGGCTGACCCTCATCGGCCTGCGCCTGATTTATCACCGGAACACCGCTTAGAACGTGACAAGCGGCCCCCGCTTGGGAAGGGGGGCCGCCTGTCGGTCGTGGTGTCACCTATGAGCGTCACGCGTCCTCGGCGCTGTAGAGCTCGCGCCAGGAGCCGCACTTGGTGGCGAAGGTGCCCTGCTCGGGAACCTGGCAGACCTTGACCCGCAGGGTGAAGACGTCGTTCTCCTCGAAGTGGAACTTCTTGTAGCCCGGGGAGCCGCAGTACTTCCTGGTGTAGACCGTGGACCAGTCGCCGTCGGAGTCCTCGGCCTGGAACTTCACGTACGCGCACTTGCCGCCCTCGTCGTAGTCGCGGTCGTCCAGGTCGTAGAGCCGGCCGGTGACCTGGACCTCGTTGGAGTCCTCCTCGTCCCACGCGACGTCGACGTGACCCTGGGCCTTGGCCAGGTGCTGCTTGGCGTACACCGGGCCCCAGTAGTCGGAGTAGTCGTCGAAGTCGGCGGCGGTGGCGGCGGTGGCGGTGGTGGCGCTGGCGGCCGAAGGAAGCGACAGGGCCACGGCGCTGGTGGCGGCGATGGCGAGGATGCCCGTCGCGATCTTCTTCATCATGATCTCTCCCGGAGCTCCTCTCGGGCCGGCTCCTTGCCGGCTCCCCCCGGAGCTCGTGACTCATTGGTACAAAAGGGGCCTTGCAGGGCCCCTGCAGAGAACCGTCACGAGCGCTTGCAGTTCGCCGTATCCCCTACGCTTTGTTGTTGTGAGCGAGGAACTTCCAGAGCAGATGCGCATCCGGAGGGAAAAGCTCGACCGCCTCCGCAGCGAGGGCGTCGACCCTTACCCGGTGAACTTCCCACGCACGGCGACCAACGCCGAGGTCAGGGAGAAACACCAGGGCCTGGAGCCCGACACCGCCACCGGCGAGACGGTCGCGGTCGCGGGCCGCGTCATGCTCAACCGTGTGGGCGGCAAGCTCTGCTTCGCCACGCTCCGCGACGGCGGCGACGACCTGCAGGTCATGATCTCGCTCGACAAGGTGGGCGAGGAGTCCCTGGCGGCCTGGAAGCGCGACGTCGACCTGGGCGACCACGTCGGCGTGATCGGCGAGGTCATCACCTCGCGCCGCGGCGAGCTGTCGATCCTCGCCGACAGCTGGCAGATCACCGCCAAGTGCCTGCGCCCGCTGCCGGAGAAGCACGTCGGCCTCACCGACCCCGAGGCGCGGGTGCGCCAGCGCTACGTCGACCTCATCGTCAACGACGAGGCCAGGAAGATGGCCCGGGTGCGCAGCGCGACCGTGCGCGCGGTGCGCGACTTCTGGCACGAGGAGGGCTACCTCGAGGTCGAGACCCCGATGTTGCAGCCCATCCACGGCGGCGCGACGGCCCGGCCGTTCAAGACCCACATCAACGCCTACGACATGGAGCTCTACCTTCGCATCGCGATCGAGCTCTACCTCAAGCGGCTGGTGGTCGGCGGCGTCGAGAAGGTCTTCGAGATCAACCGCAACTTCCGCAACGAGGGCGCCGACTCCACGCACAACCCCGAGTTCACCATGCTCGAGGCCTACGGCACCTACCTCGACTACAACGACATCGCCGACCTGACGCAGCGCATGTACCAGAAGGCCGTCGTGGCCGCCCTGGACACCACCGTGGTCGTGCACGACGGCGTCGAGATCGACCTCGGCGCGGAGAAGTGGCCCCGGGTCAGGCTCTACGACCTGGTGTCCGACGCGGTCGGCGAGGAGATCACCACCGAGACCACCCTCGACGAGCTGCGGAAGATCGCCGACCGCCGCGAGGTCCACTGGGACGCGAAGTGGGGCTCGGGCAAGCTCGTCCAGGAGCTCTTCGAGGCGCTGGTCGAGCACACGCTCGTGCAGCCGACGTTCGTCATGGACTATCCGCTGGAGACCTCGCCGCTGGCCCGCCTCCACCGCGACAACCCGCTGCTGACCGAGAAGTGGGACCTGATCGGGTTCGGCACCGAGCTCGGCACCGGCTACTCCGAGCTCAACGACCCGATCGACCAGCGCCACCGCCTGGTGGAGCAGTCGCTGCTGGCCGCGGGCGGCGACCTGGAGGCCATGCAGCTCGACGAGGACTTCCTCCAGGCCCTTGAGTACGCGATGCCGCCCACGGGGGGCATGGGCGCCGGCATCGACCGGATGATCATGGCCTTCACCGGCAAGAACATCCGCGAGACCATCCTGTTCCCGCTGGTCAAGCCCACTCACTGAGCCGTCGTCCGGCGCCCCGCCGATGCGCGGGGCGCCGGATCGGGCGGTCAGGGCGGTCAGGGCACCAGCACGAGG
Source organism: Nonomuraea sp. NPDC047529 (assembly GCF_040642995.1). Lineage (NCBI taxonomy): Bacteria > Bacillati > Actinomycetota > Actinomycetes > Streptosporangiales > Streptosporangiaceae > Nonomuraea > Nonomuraea sp. NPDC047529. The sequence goes on from NZ_JBEYTJ010000017.1 coordinate 129,640, forward strand.
CGTCCGCGCAGCCCGCCCTCGGCCAGGCGGGCGTGGGCGTCGGCGGCCTTCTCCAGCGGGTACGTGTCGGCCACCCGCAATGTCAGCCGTCCGGCCTCGACCAGGCGCACCAGCTCCGCGAGCTGCCCGGCGTCCGAGCGGAAGAGCACGGTGGCCACGTCCGTCCCGCGCAGCGGCACCGGCGCGGCCCCCGACGTGAGCCCCACGAAGGTCCCGCCGTCCCGTACGGCGTCGAGCGCGGGCAGGCCCAGCACGGCGGCGTCCACGACGGCGTCCACCCCGCCGGGGACCCGCGCCCGTACGCCCTCGGCCAGGTCCTCCTCGCGGGGGACGAACCATTCCGCCCCGAAGCCGCGTACCAGTTCCTCGTCCGCGGCGCCGGCGGCGGCCACCACCCTGACGCCGCGGACGGCGGCCAGCTCGACCAGGTAGCCGCCGACGGCCCCCGCCGCCCCCGTGACCAGCAGGGTGCCCCCTGGGCCGACGCCGGTCCGGTCGAGCGCCTGCCAGGCGGTGAGGCCGTTGAGCGGCAGCGTGGAGGCGTGTGCAGGGCTCACGTTCCGCGGGGCGCGGGCCACGGCCGGGGCGTCCAGCACGACGTACTCGGCCTGCGCCTTGTACGGCAGCTCCAGCCGCGCGGAGAGCCCCACGACGTCCTCGCCCACGGTGAAGGAGGTGCCCGGGCCCACCTGGTCCACGGTCCCCGCCGCGTCGAAGCCGATCCCGTACGAGTCCAGCTTCCTGGCCAGCCCGTACGAGGCCAGCGCCCCGGCCGCCACGGCCAGGTCGAAGGGGTTGACCCCGGCCGCCGCCACCTTGACCCGTACCTGGCCGGGCCCCGCCTCCGGCAACGGCGCGGACACCAGCAGGGGAACGCCGGAGCCGCCGATGAGTGCACGCATGTTCGTCATGCCCACGACCCTAAGAAGAGCTACTCTCTTTCAGTAAGTAGGCACCTGGAAGTGCGTAACATACGGCAAGGAGTGAGACGGTGGCGACCACGACGGCGGCGCAGCGGCGTGACCAGGCCAGGCTGGCCTTCGACGCCTACTTCGCCGAATGCCCTTCCCGCAAGCTGCTCGACCGGCTCAGCGACAAATGGGTCACGCTGGTGCTCAGCGCGCTGGCCCGCGGCGAGCGCCGCTACAGCGACCTGTCCCGGCACATCGCGGGGGTCAGCCAGAAGATGCTCACCCAGACCCTGCGCGGCCTGGAGCGCGACGGCCTGGTGGCGCGCCGGGTGACGCCGCAGGTGCCGGTACGGGTCGACTACGCGCTCACCCCGCTCGGCGAAAGCCTGATGCCGCTGGTGATCGCCATCAAGACCTGGGCCGAGGAGCACATCGAGGACGTCGAGGCCGCCAGGGAACGCTACGACGCTACCGCCTGAGCCGCACCGGCAGCCGGGCCAGCCCGCGCAGCACCACGTTCTCCTTGTACGGCGGCTCCGGATCGGCGGCCTCCATCTTCGGCGCGGCCACGGCCAGCGCGGACAGCGCGATCTCGCCCTCCATCCTGGCCAGCGTCGCCCCCAGGCAGAAGTGCAGGCCGAGCCCGAAGGCGAGATGCCGGCCGGGCTCGCGGCCCGGGTCGAACCGGTCGGGATCGGCGAACGCGGCCGGATCGCGATTGGCCGCGCCGATCGGCACGAGCACGGCCGAGCCGGCGGGCACCGGCGTGCCGCCCAGTTCCCTGTCCTCCAGCGCGATCCTGGAGGTGAGCTGGACCGGCGGATCGAAGCGCAACACCTCCTCGACCACCTCCCTCGGCCGCTCGGCGGCGCGGTGCAGCAGGCCGTGCCGCAGCAGGTTCAGCACGCCGTTCGCGATGAGGTTGACGGTGGTCTCGTGGCCGGCCACGAGCAGCAGCACGCAGGTCGACAGCAACTCGGCCTCGGTCAACTCCTCGACGTGCGCGAGGGCGCTCAGGAGGTCCTCACCGGGACGCTCGCGGCGCAGGGCGATCAGGCGGCGGAAGTAGTCGCGGAACTCGTTCCTGGAACGCTCCGTTTCCGACATGAGAGCGTCTGTCAGCATCGGGTCAAGTCCGCGGGCAAGAGCCTCGCTCCATCCGCGGAAGCGCTCGTGGTCCTCCGGCGGCACCCCGAGCATCTCGCTGATCACCATCACCGGCAGCGGGTGGGCGAAGCCGGAAATCAGCTCCGCCTCCTCCGGCAGCCGTCCGATCAGGTCGGCGGTGATCGCCGCGACCCGCGGCCTGAGCCGTTCGACCATGCGCGGGGTGAACGCGCGGCTGACAAGGTTCCGCAACCGGGTGTGATCGGGCGGGTCCATGAGCAGGAACGACCTGCCGGGCTGACCTGCCTCTTCCGCCACGGGCGCGGACGTTCCGTGACCGAACATCGGGTCACGCAGGACGGCCGCGCACAGCTCGTACGTGGTCGTGACGAGCAGCCCGCCGCGCGTTCTGAAGATCGCCCCGACCGCGCGGAGCTCTCGATATCGGACGTACGGATCGCGCACAAATTGCGGATCCGAGGGATCAAAACCCAGGAGGTCGGTGGCGCTCATCGGTGGCTGGACCGGGCCGCCGAATTGATCGTTTGGACCGTTCATAGCGGACCGTGGCGTGCCGACATATGCGGAGTACGTCACATATAAGTGATCATGTCAATAGCACTGGTCAAGGGCGGCGATTGTCGTGCTTGACGACCTTTCCGCGATGCGTTTACCTTCACCGAGACGAGCGGCTTTGCTCCTACTGAAAGGTCCAAGTTCTGCTGTTGGGGGGAGGGCTCCCGGTGGATGTGCTCACTGAAGGCGTTGAGCTGAGCCACGCGGATTTGGCGTTACTGGCTGAACTGGCCAGAGGGGTGACCGTCGACCGGGTCGGGAGACGGCTGGATATCAGCGGACGGACCGTACGCCGGCGGCTCAGAGGCATCTGCGACCGCATCGGCGTGGCCACGGCGATCGAGGCCGTGGCGTGGGCGGCGCGCCGCCAGCTCATCTGACGGCGCGGAACTCCGAAGTGAATCGCCGGTCAGTCCGCGATGCGCACGGCGCCGGCGAACGGCCGATTGCCGAGCGCGGAGATCCGGACGACATCGCCGGTCTGCGGTGCGTGGACCATCATGCCGCCGCCGATGTAGATGCCGACGTGGTGCAGGTCGCTGTAGAAGAAGACCAGGTCGCCGGCGCGGAGCTGGTCGCGGCTGATGTGCGTGCCGGCCGTCCACTGGTCGCCGGTGTAGTGGGGGAGCGAGATGCCCACGCGCTGGTAGGCGGCCATCACCAGGCCGGAGCAGTCGTAGGAGCGCGGCCCTTCGGCGCCCCACACGTACGGCTTGAGCTGCTGGGTGAGGGCCCACTTGGCGGCCTGGGCGGCCTTGCCGTTGCCGATGACCGGCAGGTTGACGCGTACGGCGCGGGTGCCGGGCCGGCCGGCCTCGCCGACGGCCCGCCGGTAGAGGTTGCTCTCGACCTTGGCGACCAGCTTGGTGATCTTCGAGCGCTTGCCCTCAAGATCACTGACGATCTTCTGGACCTCGGCGATGCGGGTCTTGGCGCCCGACCTGGCGCGCTCGGCGGCCTCCATGGCCTTGGCGAGCTGGTTGACCTCCTCGCCCTGCTGCTGTTCGAGCGCGTACGTGGTCGCGGCCCGGTCGAGGAAGGTCTCAGGGTCGTCGGACTGGGCGAAGACCAGGGCCTTGTCCAGGCCGCCGGTGATGTAGGCGTTCTGGGCGAGCAGCGTGGCCCTGGCGCGCTTGGCGGCCAGGTCGGACTCGCTGGTGGCCAGGGTCTTCTGGGCGGCGTCGTTGGCCTTCTGCGCGGACTTCAGCCGTTCGCGCTGCCCGTTGTACTCCTCGGTCAGCGTCTCGATCTCTTCGTGCATCTTCTCGACCTGGTCGGCCAGCTCGGAGAGCGACGGCTTCGGGTCGGCGGCGGCGGAACCGACGGGTACGGCGAACAGCATCGCGGCGACGGCGGCGCCGATGACGCCGAGGCGACGTGAGCGCCTGGCCTGCTCCCGGGGACGGGCGTGCCTGCCCCCCGGCTTCCCCTCGCGATCGAGCGTCCGCTTCACCAACCAAGCTCCTCTCATCGACGCCGGCCGGGTTAGCTGACGGGTTCGGGCCGGAGCAGCCCTACCGAGATGATCGGATTCACCCCGAGTGGTGGCGCGAGGTGCTCGCCACCGGTGGTTCCCCGGCTTCCCTTGCGGGAATTGGGCGTGTCTTTCCGCGCGCATTACGCGGAGAACATCGTCGCTGGACACTAATGCACTCCGGGTTCGCGCTCAACCGGAACTACCGAGTCTGTAGAGGTTTCACAACTGAAGGGTCACAAGGTGATCTCGTGGGTAGCCGTACGGAAGCGGGCTTCTGCACCTTTTGTCCAGCATTCTGGGGGGTGACGACTGGAGGAAAGCTCCAGGTCGGGGCGTGTTCATCTGGACACAGCATGTGATGAGATGCCCGAGACGTGGGATTTAGGGCTGAGCCGTAATGAGATCTGTACCCTGGAGAGCCATGGAGCAGGTGGCCGAAGTGGCAGTCCCCGAGACCGCGGTCGTGGTCAGGCGTGCCCGCACGCCCGACGTGCGCGCGATCAGGCGTCTCGTGGACACCTACGCGGGCGCGGGTCCGCGGCTCCTGGAGAAGGCCACGGTCACGCTGTACGAGGACGTCCAGGAGTTCTGGGTGGCCGAGCTGAGCGGGGAGGTCGTCGGCTGCGGCGCGCTTCACGTGCTCTGGGAGGATCTCGCCGAGGTCCGTACGGTGGCGGTCGATCCGGCGTGCCGGGGAATGGGGGCCGGGCATCGGATCGTCTCGGCACTCGTCCGGCAGGCGAAGGATCTGGGGCTGCGACGTGTATTCTGTCTGACTTTTGAGGTCGACTTCTTCGCGAGGCACGGTTTCCGCCCCATCCAGGGCACGCCGGTCTCACCCGAGGTCTACGCCGAGTTGCTGGCCTCGTACGACGAGGGTGTGGCGGAGTTCCTTGATCTGGAACACGTCAAACCGAACACCCTTGGCAACACCCGCATGCTGCTGCATCTGACATCGGGTGACGCGGACCTTGACCACTTGGAAAGGTGATTGTTGATACCTATGTCGATACGTTGGGCAGCACAGGCATGTGTCCTGACACGTGCCACATGCGCACTCGAAGCGAGGTGACACGGTGAGCACCGGACAGCCGCCGTATCCACAGGACGAATCCGGCGAGAACCCCGAGTACGGGCAGCACCAGGGCCGTCGCCCCGGTGAGCCCGACCCGGACGTGACTGTGGTCGGCTACCGGGCGGACGACGCCTATGGCCAGCCCCCATATGGCCAGCAGCAGCAACAGGGCTACGGCCAGCAACCCCAATACGGTCAGCAACAGCAGCACGGCCAGCAGCAGGGCTACGGCCAGCAGCCCCAGTACGGCCAGCAGCAGGGATATGGCCAGCAGCAGGGCTACGGCCAGCAGCCGCAGTCCTCGGGCCAGCAGTACACCCAGCCCGGCTATGGCCAGGAGGCCCAGTACGGCCAGCAGGCCGCCTCGGGCCAGCAGGGTTATGGCCAGCAGCCGCAGTACGGCCAGCAGCCCCAGTCGCTGCCCGACTACGGTCAGCAGCAGCAGGGCTATGGCCAGGAGGCCCAGTACGGGCAGCAGGGCCAGCAGGGTTATGGCCAGCAGCCCGCCTCCGGCCAGCAGCAGGGTTACGGCCAGCAGCCGCAGTCCTCGGGCCAGCAGTACACCCAGCCCGGCTATGGCCAGGAGGCCCAGTACGGCCAGCAGGCCGCCTCGGGCCAGCAG
>NZ_JBEYTJ010000017.1:135506-198406 GCF_040642995.1 Nonomuraea sp. NPDC047529
TACGGCCAGCAGCCCCAGTCGCTGCCCGACTACGGTCAGCAGCAGCAGGGCTATGGCCAGGAGGCCCAGTACGGGCAGCAGGGCCAGCAGGGTTACGGCCAGCAGCCGCAGTCCTCCGGCCAGCAGCAGTACGGCGACCAGCAGCAGGGTTACGCCCAGCAGCAGTACGGCCAGCAGGGTTACGGCCAGCAGCCCGCCTCGGGCCAGCAGGGCTACGCCCAGCAGCAGTACGGCGACCAGCAGCAGGGCTACGCCCAGCAGCAGTACGGCGAGCAGCAGCAGGGCTACGGGCAACAGCAGTACGGTGACCAGCAGCAGTACGGCCAGGCATACGGCCAGCAGCAGCAGTCGCAGCCCTACGGTCAGCCCGGCTACGGCCAGCCCTACGGTCAGCCCGTCGGCGTGCAGCCCCCGGGCGCTCCGGCCCCTCTGGCGGAGTGGTGGCAGCGTCTGGTCGCGAGGATCATCGACGGCGTCATCCTCGGGATCGTGAACTTCGTGATCGGCCTGATCTTCGGCCTGTTCGCGATCGGTTACGACTCGGCGACCGGCTCGACGTCCGGCTTCATGTCGGCCTTCGTCATCGCCATCCTGTCGACGATCGTCACGACCGCCATCTGGGTGGTCTACGAGTTCTTCATGACGAAGTCGAACGGCCAGACGGTCGGCAAGCTGGTCATGGGGATCAAGGTCGTCCCGGTGGGCCAGGCGCTGGCTCCGGGCGGGCTCGCGTCCGACATGGCGATCAAGCGTGCCGGCGTCACCTGGGGTGGCTACATCCTGAGCATCATCCCGATCCTGGGTGCGCTGATCGGCTGGGTGTGCGTCGCGGTCAACGGCGCCTCGCAGCTGTGGGACAAGCCGCTGCAGCAGACGTTCGCGGACAAGTTCGCGGGCACGGTGGTCGTGAAGATCAAGTAATCCCGCGTCAGCGTAAAACAGGGGCCGGCTTCCCGCCGGCCTCTGTTTTGTGTGTGCGGGGCGTACCAAAATGGGGGGACGACCGCCGACCCCGTGAGGTGGGATATGGCCGGGACACCGTCGTGGGCGGGCACCGTGCCCGCGGAATGGTGGGAACGCCTCGCCGCCCGCTTCATTGAGGCGCTGGTCTTCGGGGTCTTCTATTACATTCTGTTCATCGCGCTGTGGGGCATCTTCCGAACTGTCGGGATGTTGGAGGCGTTCGACGGGCGGCTCCCGGGGATCTTCGCGTGGTTCCTGGCCGGCCTGTGTTATACGGCCTATGACTGGCGGGCCCATTGCCTGCGCCGGCGGACCTTCGGCCAAGCGATCATGAAGATTCGCCTGGCGCCGGACGCCCTGCCGCGCCGGGCCCTGCTGAAACGAGCGCTGATCTATCCCGGGCCTGTCATGCTGATGGGCATTCCGGTGGTCAATCTGCTGGCCGGAATGCTGCTGTTCGGCGTCGGCCTGCTCATCCTGATCGACAAGCCGTTGGAGCGCGGGCCGCATGACAGGCTGGCCGGAACGCGGGTGGTAAAAGATCTTCGTTGAGGCATCCGCACCTGGGAAGATGCCTTTTCGCAAAATTTTCCCTTGATCCGGTAAGGAGCCTGGAGAGACTGGCATTAGGCTATGGGGCGTCCGGGTTGCCGGATGTCGGTGCCCCTGCTCCCTGAGGGCGACTGTGTGTGGCTATGGTCGGTTCCGGGTGAGTTGTCACCTAGGCGTCATGAGCGTCCGGCGTGCTCCGCAGGTCGCGCCGGGATGCGTATTTAGCGCCCCCGAAACCCCGCTAGCCCTGGAGGCGAGGACGAATGGAAGCCGTAACAGACGTATTGTCAGCGCTCATCCCCCCGGTCGTGGTAGGCGGCGCCTTCATCTTTGGCGCGGTGAAGTTGCTGCGCTCCGAGGTCGCCGGGCGCCGGTCAAACCACCAGGATCAGGCCGAGAACCAGAACTGATCTGCCAGTCAGCGAATCCACGTGGCGCTGAATTGTCTCCGCGCCTTTCCGGGTATATGTTTGGGCGAGCGAATGAAACAATGCTCCGGGAAAGGATTGCGTAGATGGCCAAGCAGATCCAGGAGATTCTCATCGATGACCTCGATGGGGGCGAGGCCAATGAGACGGTCAGCTTCGCTATTGACGGCTCCTCCTATGAGATTGACCTCAGCGACGTTAACGCCAAGAAGCTGAGGGACGCACTCACGCCTTTCGTGCAGCACGCCCGCAGGGCAGGAGCCGTGTCCGCCCGCCGCCGTGGTCGCGGCGGCAACCGTGCGATGAGCCGCGAGAAGAGCTCGGAGATCCGGCAGTGGGCCAAGGCTCACGGTCTGCCGGTCAGCGAGCGCGGCCGCATCGCCTCCACCGTCGTGGAGAAGTACGAAGCGGCTCACTGAGCCTCGTCGAGAGAGCCATCTCCTGACCATGCGCTTATGCCGTTCGCCTAGGACCCCGGCGAGCGCCATAAGCGCATGATCGTTTTTGTGGGGAGTTCGCGAATCTTCCCGGCCACTTGTTGATCTTCTGATTCGCCCAAATGTGGGCGTATTGCTCTCCTAGGACGCCGTGGAAGGCGTCTTGTGGGGGAGTGGAACGCGCCGGGCTTTGCGGCGGCGTCCGTGCCAATTCCCGGGCGCCCCGGCGGGCTCGCTTCTTCGCCGCCTCCCGCGCCGGGAACGGGCCAATGCCGTCACCCGCCGCAAAGTTCCCGTTCCCGGCTCCTGCGGCGTACGCGCAAAGCGGTGACGCTCCGCCACACAAACCGGACCGCGCCCTTCTGGTGGGCCCTTCTGGCGCGTCCTGAGTCCGCCCTCTTGCGCACCGGCTTCTTACGGTCTTCTGCGGGGTTCTCGGGCTTCTCGGTGACGGCGTCGCGGACGGCCGCAAAACGTGGCCGTGCGACTGGTGGGACGCGATGGAAAACCGGCGTCCTCTCCCTTGTGCCGCACATTGTCCCGTCGCGGGAGCCCCACGGGGACGGCGGACCGGTAACCCGGCTGACCCGATGGGGATTACGCGTGGCGTGCGTTCCGTGCCGCGTTGTGCTCAGGGCGTAGCGTCCGCGCTTGGACTCGGTTTGGTGCAGGACATACGATGATTGCGTAACAGATACGGGCGCGGGCATCCGAGATGCGTGGGCGGACGGGCACCCCAAGGCCGGCTTCGCCCAGCGTCCGATGGCCGATCCGTGTTGGTCCGCCCTGGGCCGCGGGCGTCGAATTCCAGGCGCTTCCGGGAAGCGCCTAAACATCGTTCGCTTGCGGCGTATCGGGAACACGTCACCCCCGAACAGTAGTTGGATAGAGGGTGAACGCCCTGCTCTCGGGGAACGTCTCTGCTATAGAGCGTGTCAGCGGCAGTGGGCACGGTTCGCCGAGCCAGGGCTAGCATGCGGGATGACGGGACCGGATTTACCGGCCTGACTGACCGCTCTGTGAGGAGCGACGAGATGTTCGAGAGGTTCACCGACCGAGCGAGGCGTGTTGTCGTCTTGGCCCAAGAAGAGGCCAGGATGCTCAACCACAACTACATCGGCACTGAGCACATTCTTCTTGGTTTGATCCATGAAGGTGAGGGCGTAGCCGCCAAGGCTCTGGAGAGCCTCGGCATCAGCCTTGAGGGTGTGCGTCAGCAGGTCGAGGAGATCATCGGCCAGGGCCAGTCGGCTCCGTCGGGGCACATTCCGTTCACCCCGCGGGCCAAGAAGGTCCTCGAGCTGTCGCTCCGTGAGGCCTTGCAGCTGGGCCACAACTACATCGGCACCGAGCACATCCTGCTCGGGCTCATCCGCGAGGGTGAGGGTGTGGCCGCCCAGGTGCTGGTCAAGCTTGGAGCTGATCTCAACCGTGTCCGGCAGCAGGTCATCCAGTTGCTCCACGGTTACCAGGGCAAGGAGCCGGCCGCCGCGGGTGGTCCGCAGGAGTCGGCGCCGTCCACGTCCCTGGTGCTCGACCAGTTCGGCCGTAATCTGACCCAGGCGGCCCGCGAGGGCAAGCTCGACCCGGTCATCGGCCGTGAGAAGGAGATCGAGCGGGTCATGCAGGTCCTCTCCCGGAGGACCAAGAACAACCCGGTGCTGATCGGCGAGCCCGGCGTCGGCAAGACCGCCGTCGTCGAGGGCCTGTCGCAGAAGATCGTCAGGGGCGAGGTGCCCGAGACGCTGAAGGACAAGCAGCTCTACACGCTTGACCTCGGCGCCCTGGTCGCCGGCTCCCGCTACCGCGGTGACTTCGAGGAGCGCCTGAAGAAGGTCCTCAAGGAGATCCGCACGCGCGGCGACATCATCCTGTTCATCGACGAGCTGCACACGCTCGTCGGCGCGGGCGCCGCCGAGGGCGCGATCGACGCCGCCAGCATCCTCAAGCCGATGCTGGCCCGTGGCGAGCTGCAGACGATCGGCGCCACCACCCTCGACGAGTACCGCAAGTACCTTGAGAAGGACGCCGCGCTGGAGCGCCGCTTCCAGCCGATCCAGGTGGCCGAGCCCTCTCTCAGCCACACGATCGAGATCCTCAAGGGCCTGCGCGACCGCTACGAGGCCCACCACCGCGTGTCCATCACCGACGACGCCCTGGTGGCCGCCGCGCAGCTGGCCGACCGCTACATCAGCGACCGCTACCTGCCCGACAAGGCGATCGACCTCATCGACGAGGCCGGTTCCCGGATGCGCATCCGCCGGATGACCGCTCCGCCGGACCTGCGCGAGTACGACGAGAAGATCGCCAACGTCCGTCGCGACAAGGAGTCCGCGATCGACGCGCAGGACTTCGAGAAGGCCGCTGCGCTCCGCGACCAGGAGAAGCAGCTCCAGCTCAAGCGCGAGCGCCGGGAGAAGGAGTGGAAGGCCGGCGACATGGACGTCGTGGCCGAGGTCACCCAGGAGCTCATCGCCGAGGTCCTGGCCACCGCCACCGGCATCCCGGTCTTCAAGCTGACCGAGGAGGAGTCCCAGCGCCTGCTCCGCATGGAGGACGAGCTCCACAAGCGGATCATCGGCCAGGACGACGCCATCAAGGGGCTGTCGCGGTCCATCCGGCGTACCCGCGCCGGTCTGAAGGACCCGCGCCGTCCCGGTGGTTCGTTCATCTTCGCGGGCCCGTCCGGTGTCGGTAAGACCGAGCTGTCCAAGGCTCTGGCGGAGTTCCTCTTCGGCGACGAAGACGCTCTGATCAGCCTGGACATGTCGGAGTTCATGGAGAAGCACACCGTCTCCAGGCTGTTCGGCTCGCCTCCCGGCTACGTCGGCTACGAGGAGGGCGGCCAGCTCACCGAGAAGGTGCGGCGCAAGCCGTTCTCCGTGGTCCTGTTCGACGAGATCGAGAAGGCCCACCCCGACATCTTCAACTCGCTGCTGCAGATCCTGGAAGACGGTCGCCTGACCGACGCCCAGGGCCGCGTGGTCGACTTCAAGAACACGGTCATCATCATGACCACCAACCTCGGCACCCGTGACATCTCCAAGGGCATCGGGGTCGGGTTCGCGAAGTCCAACGACACCGAGTCCAACTACGAGCGGATGAAGGCGAAGGTCCAGGAGGAGCTCAAGCAGCACTTCCGGCCCGAGTTCCTCAACCGTGTCGACGACATCGTGGTCTTCCACCAGCTGACGCCGAACGAGATCATCAAGATCGTCGATCTGATGCTCGCCCAGGTGGACGCCAGGCTGAAGGACCGCGACATGGGGCTCGACGTCTCGCCCGAGGCCAAGCAGCTGCTGGCCGACCGCGGTTACGACCCGGTCATGGGCGCGCGGCCGCTGCGCCGTACGATCCAGCGCGAGCTGGAGGACTCCCTGTCCGAGAAGATCCTCTACGGCGAGCTCCGTCCGGGGCAGGTCGTGAAGGTGACGATCGAGGGCGAGGGCGACAACGCCAAGTTCGTCTTCAAGGGCGAGTCCACCACGGAGGTCCCGGACTCGGCGGCGGCGATCGCCGCGCCGATCCAGCACTGACCGACGCACCGACGCACCACCGAAAACCCCCGCCCCGGCGGGGGTTTTCGCATGTCCGGGCCCGACCGTCCGCAGCACCGTGTGTTCCCCGGACGCCGGTTCTTCGCGGCGGGGCCAAGCAAGCCCGGACGCCGCACGGGGCCGGCCAACATCACGCCGCGCATATCCCGGTTTCGGGGCCCCCTGGCTTTCGGCGTGGCTCTGGGGTGCGTTCGCTCGTGACCGTTGAGTGCCGCCGCGTCCCATCTCGGCTCGCCTATGGTGGGCGGCACTTCCTGCATGGTGGCGGGGGCGTTCGAAGCTGCGAGACGGGGTTGTTGCGTAATTGTTGGGTGGTTGGGTACATCGCCACCGCTAGTAGTACTACACTCCGTAGAGCATCGCCAAGTCTCATCCAAGTGATCCGCAAGAGCGTGTTCCTAGAGTCAGGGCTGCTCCCTGGGGAGTAGTAAGGAATCAACTCAGGGCGGACGCGTGCGCCACCCGGAAGCAGGCATGCTCACAGGGTTCGCGCGTCTGAGGCGGGCGACGGGAACACTCAAGCAAGCCGTGGAGGAACCGATGCGCCTGCGTCACAACGACGGAACGCTCGTTCACCTCGCCTACAACGCAGGTATCCATCCTGCCGAGGACCTGGAGAACCTGATCGCCCACCTGACCCGCTACGCGGTGCCGGTGCGCAAGAGGCTGGGCGTGGAGCGGATGGGCATCGGGCTGTGGCTGTCGCCCGGCGTCGCCGATCACCTCACGGCCGACCGCATCGAGCTCGTACGGCTGCGCCGCTCCCTGGAGGAGCGCGGCCTGGAGGTCGTCAGCCTGAACGGCACCGGCGGCCGCAACCAGGAGGTCCCCGGCCCCGACTGGGCCAAGCCCGAGCGCTACCGCTACACCATGGCGCTGGCCAAGATCCTGGCGTTCCTGCTGCCCGACGACGTACGGTTCGGCAGCATCTCGACGATCCCGATCGGCTGGCGCCGCGACTGGCCCGCCGACCTGCACGCCATCGCCACCCGCCGCCTGGAGCGGCTGGCCCGCGAGCTGCGCGGCATCTACAGCGTGACCGGCAAGACCATCAGGGTCGGGTTCGAGCCGTGGCCGGGCTGCGTCCTGGAGACGACCGAGCAGGCGCTGGAGCGGGTGGGCGGCATCGACTCCGAGCACCTGGGCGTGTGCCTGGACGCCTGTCACCTCGCCTGCGGGGCCGAGGAGCCCGGCGCGGCACTGAAGGGCCTGGCGGAGGCCGGCGCGCCCGTCGTCAAGCTGGGGCACGTGCACAACCACACGGGCGAGACGCCGAGCACCGGCGCGGTGCTGCACGACACGCTGACGGCGATGTTGTCGGGCGCGGTCAGCGGGAGCGCGCACATCGAGGTCGAGACGCACAACCTGTTCGTGCCGGGGCGGGCGAAGGGGCCGGGCGCGCTGGTGTCGCTGCTGGCCGAGGAGCTGGCCTGGGCCCGTACGAACCTGACCAGCCTCGGCCTGCAACTGGCCGCCTGACCCCCTGATCCCCTCAGAGGCCGGCGAACCAGCCTGGCGTGTCCAGGCGCCACACGTTCGCCGGCGTCATCCTGCGCAGGTCCGACTCCAGGGCCCGCAGGCGGTCCTCGCCCAGCTCCGCGGCCCAACGGGCGCGCAGGTCGTCGAAGATCCGCGCTGAACGGTCGAGCGCGTCGACGCCGCGGGGCGTGAGGCGCACGATCTTGCGCCGGGTGTCGGCGTCGTCCCTGGTGCGCTCGACGTAGCCGACGCGTTCCAGGGCCTCGATCGTCTTGCCCGCGGCCTGCTTGGAGACGCCCAGGGTACGGCCCAGGTCGACGGCGGTCGTGCCGCGTGGGCCGATCGCCTGCATGACGAATCCGTGGTTCGGGCGCATGTCCGGATGGCCCTGGCGGGCCAGTTCGGCGTGCAGCTCGTCGATGAGCGTGCGGAAGGCGAGCAGAAGCCGCAGAGGCAGTTCGAAGCCCGGGGTGTCGCTTGACACGATAGACAACCTGGTTAACTATATAGACAACGTAGTTACCTATCTTAAGGGGTCGCATCGTGTCTGTCATTCGTGACGCGGATTCCCGGCGCTCCGAGACGCCGGGCGGGGTCATGACCACCTTCGCCTCGCCGACGCAGGGCGGGGCCTCGTGCTCGCTCTGGCGGGTCGACGCCAAGCCGGGCGTCGCAGGGCCCCGGCACGACATCGACACCGAGCAGGTGTGGAGCTGGCTCTCCGGCGGGGCCACCGTCGAGCTGGGTGACGAGCGGTTCGTGGTGTCCGCGGGCGACACCGTGGTCATGCCGGCCCGCGTGCTGCGCAGGGTGCTGGCCGACCCGGACGCCGGCTACACGGCCGTCGTCACCGCCGCGGCCGGGGCCAGGGCCATCATGCCCGACGGCACCGACGTCGGCACCCCGCCGTGGATCGCGTGATCGCCATCAGGAACGTTCCAGCCGAGAACCCAAGGAGTTCGTGCGATGCCAGTCGTCATGTCCGCCGACGCCCGTGAAGTCCGTACGCCCAACGCCCTGATGACCACGCTCGCCTCGCCCACCCAGGGGCGGGCGGGGGTGGCCATGTGGCGCGTGGACGCCAACCCCGGCATGGAGGGCCCGGTGCACGCCGCCGCCGGCGAGCAGGTGTGGACCTGGCTGGAGGGCGGCGCGGTCGTCGAGCTGGGCGGCGAGCGGTTCGAGGTGGGGCCGGGCGACACCATGGTCCTGCCCGCCGACGTGAGCCGGCGGATGTTCGCCGCCCCCGGGCGGGGGTTCGTCTCGATCGTCGTCGCGCCCGCGGGGGTCGAGGTCTACAACCCCGGCGGCGAGTCCGCGCCCGACGCCTGCGACCTGGCCCCGAAGGGCACGGACCGCACCGTGCCCCCGTGGATGGCCTAGCGGGCGGCCCGGCCGGCTCAGGAGTGCGGCAGGCGGTACGTGCCGTCGTCGAGCACCTCGGCCAGGCCGTCGGTGACCAGGCCGTCGAGTGCGCGTTCGCGCTGGACCGCGTCGTCCCACACCACGTCGAGGGCCGTCTTCGGCACCGGGCCGTGGGCCGCGCGGAGCACCGCGAGCAGGCGGCCGCGACACTGGCGGTCGGTGCCGGCGTACGTCTGGCCCTTGCGGACGGGGCCGGTGTGCGGCGGTTTGCCGGCCAGCCGCCACGCGCACAGGTCGGCGATCGGGCAGTCGGCGCAGCGCGGCGCGCGGGCCGTGCAGACCAGCGCGCCCAGCTCCATCACGGCCACGCCCCAGCGGGCCGCGCCCAACTCGGGCAGCAGCGACTCGGCCAGCCGCCGCTCGGCCGCGGAGGTGGCCGTGGGAGGGTACTCCTCGGCGCGTACGGCCCGCGCGAACACCCGGCGCACATTGGTGTCCAGGACGGCGTGCCGGCCGCCGTACGCGAAGCTGGCGACCGCGGCGGCGGTGTACTCACCGATGCCCGGCAGCGCCAGCAGGGTCGCGTGGTCGTCGGGCACCTCGCCGCCGTGCTCGTCGGCGATGGCACGGGCGCAGGCGTGCAGCCGCAGCGCCCGGCGCGGATAACCGAGCCTGCCCCAATGCCGTACGGCCTCGCCCGGCGGCTCGGCGGCCAGCGACTTGGGCGTGGGCCAGCGGGCCATCCACTCCAGCCACACCGGCAGGACGCGGACGACCGGGGTCTGCTGGAGCATGATCTCGCTGACCAGCACCCCCCACGGGGTCGCGTCGTCAGCGCGCCAGGGGAGGTCTCGGGCGTTGCCCTCGTACCACTCCAGAACGGGGGCGTGCAGGAGGTTCGGCTCAACCACGGGGTCAAGCGTATTCGGAGACGGACTCGTTCGGCGTGTCGTCACTGTTGGTAGCCGATCAATTACCATGCTGTGCCTATGGATCCGGATTCGATGGGTGGCGACGGCGGTGACGTCTACTGGCGGCGTCGCATGAGCGTGCTGGTGGCCGTTCTCGTCGTGGTGGCCGTGGTGGCGTGGGCGTGCTCCAGCGGGGGCTCCGGGCCGGAACGACCGTCCAACGCGCAGAGCTCACCGAGCGCCACGCCCGCCACCGATCCGCTGCTGGCCGGCCTGCGCACGCTCGCCATGGGGACGGCCAGCCCCTCGCCCACCCCGGCGCCCAAGGAGAGCCCGGCCGTCAAACCCAGACGGCCGGGGGAGCCGTGCCCGCAGGACAGCCTGGTGCTGAGCCTCCAGGGCGGCAAGGAGCCGATCTACACGGGCGCGACGCGGCCGACCTTCATCGTCACGCTGGTCAACACCGGGCCGGTGATGTGCACGGCCGACGTCGGGCCGCGGGCCATGGAGATCCGCATCACCTCGGGCGCCGACCGCATCTGGTCCACCGCCGACTGCGTCAGCGGGCTGGGCACCGAGGTCAGGGAGTTGCAGCGCGGGGTTCCGTACGTGCGGACCCTGGAGTGGGACCGGCGCCGGTCGAGCACCGACTGCCGCTCGACCCCGGCCGCCGCCCTGCCCGGCACGTACGTGGCCACCGCCCGCATGGGCGCGCTGCGCAGCGGCAAGGGCGTCTTCCACCTGCGCTGACCGGGGCGGCCCGCTCAGACGTAACGTTCGAGGATCGAGGACTCCGCGAGGCGCGACAGGCCCTCGCGGACGCTGCGGGCGCGCGACTCCCCGACGCCGCCCACCTCCTGCAGGTCGTCGATGCTGGCAGCCAGCAGCTTCTGCAGGCCGCCGAAGTGGTTGACCAGGCGGTCGACCACCGTGGCGGGCAGCCGGGGCACCTTGGCCAGCAGCCGGAAGCCGCGCGGGCTCACCGGGCTGTCGAGCCGCTCGGCCCCGCCGTGGCCCAGCACGTGCGCCACGGCCGAGAGGTCGAGCAGCTCGCCGCCCGACAGGTGGTCGAGGTCGTGGAGGGCCTCGGTCAGGCGCTTCTGGCGGCGGCTCGCGGGGGCCGGCAGGTAGTCGCGCACGACCAGCTCGCGTTCGGAGTCGACGCCCGCCACCAGCTCGTCGAGCTGCAGCGACAGCAGCCGCCCGTCGGTGCCGAGCTCGACCACGTAGCCCTTGATCTCGTCGGAGATGCGCCGGACCATCTCCAGACGCTGGGCCACCGCCGACACGTCGCGCACGGTGACCAGGTCTTCGATCTCCAGCGCCGACAGGGTGCCGGAGACCTCGTCGAGCCGGTGCTTGTAACGCTCAAGGGTGGCCAGGGCCTGGTTGGCCTTGGACAGGATGGCCGCCGACTCCTCCAGCACGTAGCGGATGCCGTCGAGGTAGAGGGCGATGATCCGCATGGACTTGCTGATCGCGATGATGGGCAGGCCCGTCTGCCTGGCCACGCGCTGGGCGGTGCGGTGGCGGGTGCCCGACTCGTCGGTGGGGATCGCGGGGTCGGGGACGAGGTGCACGGCCGCGCGCACGATCTTCTGGTCGTTGCTCACCACGATCGCGCCGTCCATCTTGGCCAGCTCGCGCAGGCGGGTGGCCGAGAACTCGACGTCGAGCTCGAAGCCGCCGCTGCAGACCTCCTCGACGGTCCGGTTGTGGCCGAGCACGATCAGCCCGCCGGTCTGCCCGCGCAGGATGCGCTCAAGGCCGTCGCGCAGCGGAGTGCCCGGCGCCACAGCGGCCAAAGCGTCGCGACGGCGGTCGTCAAGACTCCTGTCCACCTGACCCCCGTGTCGATTGGTCACGCCC
Organism: Nonomuraea sp. NPDC047529; assembly: GCF_040642995.1. Classification (NCBI taxonomy): domain Bacteria; kingdom Bacillati; phylum Actinomycetota; class Actinomycetes; order Streptosporangiales; family Streptosporangiaceae; genus Nonomuraea; species Nonomuraea sp. NPDC047529. Next base: position 147,068 of record NZ_JBEYTJ010000017.1, read on the forward strand.
AGCTTAGCCGTGCTATGTGACGTGCGTGAGTGCGTCCCAGACGTTCTCGGCCTGGACGACCTCGAACCCGGGGGCGAACGCGACGGGCCCCACAGGCACCAGAGCCCGCTGCCCGTTGCGTTTCCCGGTGCCCGTTTCGAGGGATCCGGCGGGGACGAGCGCCCGCTTGAACCCCAGCCTGGCCGCCTCCGTCAGCCGCCTGCGCACGTCCTTGACCGGGCGCAGCTCGCCCGCCAGGCCCACCTCGCCGAGCGCCACCAGCCCGGCCGGCAGCGGCTTGTCGCCCGCGGCGCTCGCGACGGCGAGCATCACCGCCAGGTCGACGGCGGGATCGGCCAGCTTGATGCCGCCCACGGTGGCGGTGAACACGTCGCAGCCGCCGAGCCGGGCGTTGAGCCGGCGCTCCAGCACGGCGAGGATCATCTGCACGCGGTAGGTGTCGAGCCCGGAGGACGATCGCCGCGGCTGCTGGGCCTCGGTGCGGGCCACGAGCGCCTGCACCTCGGCGGGCAGCGGGCGGGTGCCCTCGACGGTGACGGTGACGCAGGTGCCGGCGACCGGCTCGGTGCGCCGGGAGACGAACAGCCCGCTGGGGTCGGTGATGCCCTCGATGCCGCGCTCGTGCAGGTCGAAGCAGCCGATCTCGTCGGTGGGGCCGAACCTGTTCTTGATCGCGCGGACCATGCGCAGCCTGGAGTGGCGGTCGCCCTCGAAGCTGAGCACGACGTCGACCAGGTGCTCAAGGGTGCGGGGGCCGGCGATCGAGCCCTCTTTGGTGACGTGGCCGACGAGGACCGTGGCGAGGTTGCGCTCCTTGGCCAGGCGCACCAGGTTGGCGGCCACCTCGCGCACCTGGGTCACGCCGCCGGGCACGCCCGTGGCCTGGGCCGAGCCGATCGTCTGGACCGAGTCGACCACCAGCAGCCTCGGCTCGACCTTGTCGATGTGGGTGATCAGCGCCGACAGCTCGGTCTCGGCGGCGAGGTAGAGATTGTCCTGGATGGCGCCGATGCGGTCGGCCCGCAGGCGGACCTGGGCCGCCGACTCCTCGCCCGTCACGTAGAGGACGGTGGTGCGCTCGGCGATGCGGGCCGCGGCCTCCAGCAGGAGCGTGGACTTGCCGATGCCGGGCTCGCCGGCCAGCAGCACCACCGCGCCGGGCACCAGGCCGCCGCCGAGCACCCGGTCGAGCTCGCTCACCCCGGTCGTGCGGGCCGTGGCCACCTCGGCCTTGACCTGGCCGATGGGCAGCGCGGGCCCGGTGGTCGCGCCGCCCTGGACGACGCTGACCCCGGCGCGCGCGCCCTCCTCGTCGACAGTGCCCCACGCCTGGCACTCGCCGCACCTGCCGACCCACTTGCTCGTGCGCCAGCCGCACTCGGCACAGCGGTAACCGGGCTTCTGCGCTGTCTTGGCCATGTCGAGCAGGCTAGCGGCCCGTGCCGACAATCCTCGACTACCGCGACAGGCCCAGTTCCTGCACCAGCAGGCGCTTGGGACGGGCGCCGACGATCTGCCTGACGGGCTCGCCGTTCTCGAACAGCAGCAGCGTGGGCAGGCCCATGACGCCGTAGCGGGACATGATCTCGGGGTTCTCGTCGGTGTTGAGCTTGCCGATGGCCAGGCCGTGCTCGGCCTCGATCTCGTCCAGGACGGGGGCCACCATGCGGCACGGCGGGCACCACTCGGCCCAGAAGTCGACCAGCACCGGCTGGTCGCTCTTGAGCACCTGCTCCTCGAAGTTGTCGGTGGTCAACGTGATCATTTGTCTCCCCTTACGAAACAGCCCGGGCACGACTGGGCGAGCTGGGCGGCGACCTCGGCGCGGCGGGCGAGCAGCACGCGGATCTCCTCGTCGATCTGCATGATCTTGCGCTGGTAGACCTCGACGGACTCCGAGCAGGAGCCGCCCGAGCTGTGGCCCGAGCGCAGGCAGTCGACGAACGGCCTGGTGTCCTCCAGCGTGAAGCCGACCGAGAGCAACGACCGGATCTCGGACACCAGCTTGACGTCCTCCTCGGCGTACTCGCGGTAGCCGTTGGGGCCGCGTCTGGCCGAGAGCAGGCCGTGCTGCTCGTAGTAGCGGAGTGAACGGGTGCTCACCCCGGTGCGTTCCGCCAGCTCCCCGATGCGCATGCGTCCAAGGTAAACGTTGACACCGACGTCAACGTCAAGTCCTCCGGGCGAGGTGCGGCCATGAGCTCAGAAGTAGCGCCAGCGCAGCACGTTCGGGTAGAAGATCTCCAGGCCGGGGGTCTCGGCGACGGCCTGCTCGGCCACGTCGGGGGCGAACTCGATGCGCAGCACCGCCTCCAGGTCGGCCCGGCGCTCGAAGGACATCGTGAGGTCGAGCGGCCGTCGCTGCCAGCCCTGGCGGACCCAGAACGCCTCCACCTCGCGCGCCGAGTACGCCGGCACCGTGCGGGAGAACCAGCGGCCGAACGAGCCGCGGGTGGCGTCGAGGTCGATGACGAAGGCCGCGCCGCCGCGGCGTACGACGCGGGACAGCTCGCGCAGGCCGGGCTCGCAGCCGGGGCCGAAGAAGTAGGCCCAGCGGGCCATGGCCACGTCGACGCTGCCGTCGGGGATCGGGAGGTCCTGGGCGGTGGCGGCGTGCACCGAGACGTTGGGCAGGTTCGCGCAGCGGCGGCGGGCCAGGCCGGCCAGGTCGCCGTGGGGCTCGACGCCGATCACGGCGGCCGCGTCGGCGGCCAGGACGGGCAGGTGGTAGCCGGTGCCGCAGCCGATGTCGAGCACGGTCGCGCCGGCCCAGGGGCGCAGCTCGCGCATCGCGGCGTCGGCCGCGCCCTGGGGGTCGACGGCGCGGTTCTCCAGCTCGTAGACCTGGGGGGTGTTCCAGATGTTCGGGCTCGGGATCGCGCCTCTGGCTATCCGTGGCATGGTCCCAACCGTAGTGGGGTGTGGGGGAGCGTCTTTGGGGTGGGATGGGGGGTTGGGTAGGGCTATCTGGTGGGGCTCACGCGCCAGAGGCGCTTCTCCGGCTTAGGCTGGCAACGTGGCTGATGTCATCCGCGTGCCCAATGCGAAGATCGCATTGTCCACCGCTTCGGTATATCCAGAACGCACTCCCGACGCGTTCGAACTGGCCGCGCGCCTGGGCTACGACGGTGTCGAGATCATGGTCGGCGCCGATCCGGTGAGCCAGGACATCGACGTGATCGAGCGGCTGTCGGAGCATTATCAGGTGCCCGTCCTGGCGATCCACGCGCCCTGTCTGCTCGTGACGCAGCGGGTCTGGGGCAGGGACCCCTGGGCCAAGCTGGTCAGGGCGCAGAAGGCCGCAGAGCGCCTCGGCGCCTCGACCGTCGTGGTGCACCCGCCGTTCCGCTGGCAGCGCGACTACGCGCGCGACTTCGAGAACGGCCTGGCCCGCATGCGTGACGAGACCGCGGTCACGTTCGCGGTCGAGAACATGTTCCCGCTGCGCGCCAGGGGCAACGACGTGGTGCCGTACTCGCCCGACTGGAACCCGATCGACTACGACTTCCCGCAGGTCACCCTCGACCTGTCGCACACCGCCGTGTCCGGCTCCGACGCCATGGAGATGGCCACCAAGCTCGGCGACCGGCTGGCCCACCTCCACCTGGCCGACGGCATGGGCGTGACGAACAAGGACGAGCACCTGGTCCCCGGCAGGGGCAACCAGCCGTGCGCGCAGATGCTGGAACGCCTGGCGACCTCCGGTTACGGCGGCCTGGTGGTGCTGGAGATCAACACCCGCAAGGCGGCCAGCCGCACCGAGCGCGTCGACGACCTGGCCGAGGCGCTGGCCTTCGCCCGGCTGCACCTGGCGGCGTCCCGATGAACGTGGGGCCGACCAGGAACGTGGGGCCGACCAGAGACCTCGCCAGGGTCTTCGACAGCGTGGCCGACGCCTACGACGCGGGCCGCCCGACCTATCCCGACGAGATGTTCCGCGCGCTCACCGAGATCACCGGGGTCGAGCTCGACGGCGCCACCACGGTCGACGTGGGCGCGGGCACGGGCATCCTGACGCACGCGCTGCGGGCCCGCGGCTCGCAGGTGATCGCGGTCGACCCGGGCGCGGAGATGCTGGCCCGGCTGGTCACGCGGATCGACGGCGAGCCGCCGGCCGTCACGGCGCTGATCGCCGACGGCAACGCGCTGCCGCTGGCCGGCGGGGTGGCCGACCTGGTGACGTACGCCCAGTCGTGGCACTGGCTCGACCCCGTCGTCTCGATCGCCGAGGCCAGGCGGGTGCTGCGGCCCGGCGGCGCGATCGTGGGCTGCTGGAACCTCCACCACGCGGCGCAGGCCGACTGGCTGGCCGCCTACGAGGCGCGGCTGGCCGAGGCGGTGCCCACGTACTGGGGGCCGGCGGTCGAGGAGTGGTCGGTGCCGCCCATCGCCGCGGCCTTCGAGGTGGTCGAGGAGCGCTGGATCCCGTGGACGAGGCTGGTCGGCATCGAGGACTTCCTGCTCGATCTGCGGTCCCACTCGTACATGGCGGCGCTGTCGCCGGAGGCGGCTGACGGGCTGGTCGCCCGGCAGCGGGGGGAGCTGGGGAAGGTCTTCCCCGAGGGCGTGCTGTCGGTGCCGATGCGGGTGTACCTGGCGGTGGGCCGGTGACCGGCGGGGCGCGGCCATGACCGACGTACGACGCCGGCCCGGACGCAGGCCCGGGTCCGCCGACACGCGCGGCGAGATCCTGGCGGCGGCGCGGCGGGTGTTCGCCGAGAAGGGCTTCGACAAGGCCACGGTGCGCGGGATCGCGCGGGAGGCCAAGGTCGACCCGGCTCTGGTGCACCACTACTTCGAGACCAAGGAGGGCATGTTCGCGGCGGCCCTGCAACTGCCGATCACCCCCGACGAGATCGTCCCGATGCTGCTGGACGGCCCGCGCGAGGAGATCGGCGAGCGGCTGGTGCGGACGATCCTCGGCGTGACCGCCGAGCCGGAGACCCGCGAGCCGATGATCGCCCTGATCCGCTCGGCGCTGACGAACGAGCAGGCCGCGGCGATGTTCCGCGAGTTCATCACGAACGCCCTGCTCTTCCAGGTGGCCGACAGCCTCGGCGTGCCGCACCTGCGGATCGAGGCCGCGTTCGCCCAGATGTACGGCCTCATCATGGCCCGCTACGTGATCAAATTGGAGCCACTGGCCGGCGCGGACCCGGAAGAGCTGGTCGAGCTGATCGCGCCGACCATCCAGAGGTACTTCACGGCGTAGAGCATTGTTCGGTATAGGGCACTGACCTTAGGGTATAGGTGTCGTCCCGGGAAGTTACTGGCCGGTAAGATTCCTGGAAAACACGTGTCCGTATGCTGGCAGCCATCGTCGTCTGTGGGAGGACCCCGTGCTCTGGGTAGCGATCATCGGGCTGGTCATGACCGTCCTGGCGGTGGCCGTCGCCGGCCGCAGGGTGTTGTTCCTGTTCAAGCTGGCGACCTCGGGGCCACCGGCGCCCGAACGCGTCGAGTACGCCAAGGAGCACGCCGCCGATGAGCTCAAGGCCCAGCTCGTCGAGGTCTTCGGCCAGAAGAAGCTGCTGAAGTGGACGCCTTCGGGCATCGCCCACTTCTTCGTCATGTGGGCGTTCTTCATCCTGCTGACCGTCTACATCGAGGCGTACGGCGCGATCATCCAGGGCGCCATCACCGGTGAGCCCGACTTCCACATCCCGCTCATCGGGACCTGGGGCGTGCTCGGCTTCCTCCAGGACTTCATCGCGGTCGCGTGTCTGCTCGGGCTGGTCGCCTTCGCGATCATCCGGGTCAAGAACTCGCCCAAGACGCTGGGCCGCAAGTCGCGTTTCTCCGGCTCGCACCTCGGCGGCGCGTGGCTCGTCCTGTTCATGATCTTCAACATCATCTGGACGCTGTTCCTGGCCCGCGGCGCCTCGGCGGCCAACGGCAACTTCCCCTACTCCTCCGGCGCCTTCGTCTCCCTGGCGCTCGGCGACGCGCTGCCGGCGAGCCCGCTGCTGGAGGAGATCGCGCTGCTCCTGCACATCGGCTTCATGCTGGTGTTCCTGGTCATCGTGGTGAACTCCAAGCACCTGCACATCTTCACCGCGCCGCTCAACGTGCTCTTCTCCCGGCGTCCCGACGGCCTCGGCGCCGCCTCGGAGCTGCGCGTCGACGGCAAGCTCGTCGACTTCGAGGACGAGGAGCTCGACGCCGAACGCCTGGGCCGCGGCAAGATCGGCGACACCACCTGGAAGGGCTTCCTCGACTTCTACTCCTGCACCGAGTGCGGCCGCTGCCAGTCGCAGTGTCCGGCCTGGAACACCGACAAGCCGCTCTCGCCGAAGATGCTCATCCTCGACCAGCGCGACCACGCCTTCAAGGTGGCCCCGTACCTGATGGCCGCGAGCAACGAGCACGCCGGCACCGACGTGCTCGCGCTGCTGGAGAAGCCGCTCGTCGGCGAGGACGGCGTCATCCACCCCGACGTGCTGTGGTCGTGCACCAACTGCGGCGCGTGCGTCGAGCAGTGCCCGGTGGACATCGAGCACATCGACCACATCCTCGACATGCGCCGCTACCAGGTCATGGTGGAGTCGTCGTTCCCGTCCGAGGCGGGGGTGATGGTGAAGAACCTGGAGAACAAGGGCAACCCGTGGGGCATGTCCGAGATGAAGCGGGCCGACTGGATCGAGGAGCTCGACTTCGAGGTCGAGCTGGTCGACGAGAAGATGCCCGAGGACGCCGAGTACCTGTTCTGGGTGGGCTGCGCGGGCGCCCTTGAGGACCGCGCCAAGAAGACCACCAAGGCGGTCGCCGAGCTGCTGCACATCGCGGGCGTGAAGTTCGCGGTGCTCGGCCCGATGGAGGCGTGCACCGGCGACCCGGCCCGCCGCCTGGGCATGGAGTACCTGTTCAACATGCTCGCCCAGCAGAACATCGAGACGCTCAACGAGGCCGGCGTCAAGAAGATCGTCGCGACCTGTCCCCACTGCTTCAACACGCTGGCCAACGAGTACCCGCAGCTCGGCGGCACCTACGAGGTCGTGCACCACACGCAGCTGCTGTCGAAGCTGGTGGACGAGGGTCTGCTCACCCCGGTCACGCCGATCGAGGAGAAGATCACCTATCACGACCCGTGCTTCCTCGGCCGCCACAACAAGGTCTACTCCCAGCCCCGCGACATCATGTCGAAGGTGCCCGGCGTGCAGACCCAGGAGATGCACCGCCACAAGGACCGCGGCTTCTGCTGCGGCGCGGGCGGCGCGCGCATGTGGATGGAGGAGCGCATCGGCAAGCGCATCAACACCGAGCGGGTCGACGAGGCGCTGACCACGAATCCCGACACCGTCTCGACCGCGTGCCCGTTCTGCATGGTGATGCTCGGTGACGCGATCAACGAGAAGAAGAACAACGGCGAGGCCAAGGAAACGCTGGAAGTCGTGGACGTCGCGCAGCTCTTGATCAAATCTGTCAAGGGCGCTTCCTGACCTCGAAAAGTCGGACTCCTCTACAGGCTCTGTAGAGGAGTTTCGCACGTCACGAGGCCATGCCCAGGAAATCTCCCATCCACATAACGGGAAAATCACGGTAACCTCAACGTCGCATGGCCTTATTCGACGGGGAGGGGGCTAGTGATGCGCGTCGTGGTCACGGACGCCGAAGTCACCCTGGCCGACGTGCTCTCCCTGCGACTCGCCATCGACGAGCCCCTGGGTGACGGCACCGAGCTCGTCCTGCGCCATCGCGCCACGGGGGTCGAGCGCGACGTGCGTCTGGGCCGGACGGGAAGCCGGACGCGGGAGGCCACGCTGGCCGTCTCGCTCGCGCCGCTGGAGCTGACCGCCGGCCGATGGGACGCCTACCTGCGGCACGAGGGCGGCCGCAGCAGACTGCGCAGCGTCGATCCCGGGTTCTCGCTCGACCACCTCGACGCGTACGCGCTGTGCCGCCGGACGCTGGCCTACCGGTCGTACCGGACGCGGAACGGGTTTCTGGCCCTGAAGATAGCCGACGCCACGCCGGTGGCCGAGGTGCGGGCGATCTGGTTCAGGGAGGGCCGGTTCGAGGTGACGGGGCTGCTGGCGTACACCGGGCTGGAGGACGACGACGCGCGCCGCGAGGCCACGCTCACCCTCGACCGCAGGCCGACCAGGGAACGGGTGTCGTCCACCGCCACCGTCCAGGGCGTGCGTTTCCACGCGGCGGTGTCGCTGGTGAACGTGGTCGAGGCCGATCCCGACACGGCCGGAACGTGGGAGCCCGCGCTGGAGGTCGAGGGCGTGCCCACGCCGCTGCGGCTGGGCGCCTGGCTCGACGACGTCGACGGCAAACGCAGACGGCTGCACTATCCGTCGGCCGAGATCGACGGCGTGCCCGTCCGGCCCAGTTACACCGCCGACGACGAGCTGCGCATCGAGGTGGGCGGATGAAGGTCAGCCTGGTCCTCGCCTCGGCGTACGGGATGCGCGGCGACGTGCGCGCGATGCTCAACCTCGCCACCGCCCTGTCCGAGCGGCACGAGGTCGAGGTCGTCAGCGTCAGGCGGCAGAAGGAGAAGCCGTTCTTCCCCATCGGCGCCAAGGTGGCCATGCGCAGCGTGGTCGACGCCCGTCCCGGGGTGCGCCACCTGCTGCCGCGCGGCCAGATGCGCACCGAGATGGCGCTCTGGCGGATGTTGCGCGGGCTCAGGGCCGACGTGGTGATCACCGCCAGGCCGGGCATCGGCGTCCAGGTGGCGCGGCATGCTCCACGTGAAACCCTCAAGATCGCCAGAGAGTGGGGGCGGCCCGCCGTCCCCGGGCCGGTGCAGCGGCTCTACCCGCGCCTCGACGCGGTCGTGACGGCCACGGAGTCGGCCCAGGAGGAATGGGTCAGGCTGCTCGGCGGCGGGCTCGCCGTCCACTCCGTGCCGGACGCGCTGCCGGGAGGCCCGTGGCCGCGCTCGCGAATGGACAACCGGATCGTGGCGGCCGGGGGCAGGTGGGTGTCGGTCAAGGCGTACGACCGGCTGATCAGGGCGTTCGCGATCGTGGCGGACAAACGTCCCGACTGGCGGCTGCGCCTGTACGGCGGCGGCCCCGAGGAGCGGCGGCTGCGGTCGCTGGTGGGCGAGCTCGACCTGCACAACCACGTCTACTTCATGGGCGTCACGCCCGACCTGGCGGGGGAGTTCGCCAAGGCGTCGATCGTGGCCAACCCCTCCCGCAGCGAAGACCTGGGCATGACCGTGCTGGAGGCCATGGGGTGCGGGGTGCCGGTGGTGGCCTTCGAGGGCGCGAGGGGCCCCAGGGAGTTCGTGGCGACCGGCTACAACGGCGTGCTGGTGCCCGAGAGCGAGAGCGAGGCGCAGCACTTCGCGGGCGCGCTGCTCGCGCTCATCGACGACGAGCGCCGCCGTCGCTCGCTCGCGGCCGGTGCCCTGGACACCGCCGTACGCCATTCGGCCGAGGAAGTCGCCGAACAGTGGGAGAAGCTGCTCTCAGATCTCCGCTAGCTCATACGGGTTACGGGTACCGTAGAAGCATGCATGGGTACAGCGGAGACAAGCAGGCATATCTGACGCGCCTCCGGCGAATCGAGGGCCAGATCAGGGGCCTGCAGCGCATGGTCGACGACGATGCCTACTGCATCGACGTGCTCACCCAGGTCTCCGCGGCCACGCGGGCCCTTCAGGCCGTGGCGCTCGGGCTGCTGGAGGAGCACATCTCCCACTGCGTCGCCGACGCGATCAACACGGGCGGCCCGGAGGCCGAGGCGAAGGTGAAGGAGGCGTCGGCCGCCATCGCCCGCCTGGTCAAGTCATAGGGCCGTTCTCCTCCATACGTAGGAGAGAGACACCCTCGATTGACTAGTTACCTGGAATCCCCGGGAACGACTGTCCCGGACCCCATCGGAGCCCGGGACAGGTAATTTTCGATGGTCTTCAGCGACTCGCCGAAGTCCGCAATCCGAGCGCGTCGTCGAGTTCGTCCAAGGTCAGCCGCCGCTCGCTGACAGCGACGGCGGTGAGCACCTCGGCGTAGAGCGCAATCTCGTCCAACGCGACACGGTCGTGGACCCGAGAGTCCAGGTCGTCGTGCCCCACCGCGTCGTCCTTCCTTCCGCAGCCCACACCCTCTACGAGGTTACGGCGAGCGCCCTTCCTGCGACATGGCCCATCGGAGTCATTCCTTTCGGCGTCACGGGGGCCCCACAGGGATCATTTCCCGAAGTCGAGATCACAATTCAGCGAATTGCCCGGTGACTGAAGTGATACGGGGATATGGGCGTAGTAAGGGTGAAATTACGGTAATAGTGGGTTACGTGTGACCGATGTGGTGATCGTCGCGTTCGTGGATCAGCTCGCGGACCAGCGCGCTCTGGCCGGCCAGGCCGTGCTGCGGCACCTTGGCCCCGGTCAGCCGGCTCCACGCCAGGCACGTGGCGTACGCCGCGCCCAGCACGGCCGCCTTGCTCTCCCGGTCCGGCGGCGTCACCACCGCCGCCTGCGGTACGGGCTCCCCGCCCGGACGTACGGCGAAGCCCTCCGGCTCGGTGCGCTCGGCCGCCGAGGTGCCCGTCAGCCCGGCACGCTCCAACTCCCCGTACGCCCGCCGCAGCCGGTGGTTCAGCCGCTCGGGCAACATCCTCCTGGAGTCGGACAGATCGGCCAGGTACGCCGCCGCCGCCCCCGACGCGTCGCCCACGAAGCTCAGCGCCTCGACCAGGTCGTACACCGAGTGGGCGAAGCAGGCGCCGGGATCGGTCTCCGGCAGCAGGGCCAGGGCCAGCCGCGGCGGGCAACGGTCCAGCCAGGCCCGGCGTACGGCGTCGTCGCCCCGCGCGGCCGCGGCGTCGTCGCGGCCGGGCCGGCGCAGCGTCGGCTCCACCATCGTGAGCAGCGCCAGCGCCCGCGGCCTGAACCGGATGTCGGACAGCAGCACCTGGGCCGTGTCGGCGATCAGCGCGGCCAGCCGGAGCGCGGCCCGCGGGCGGCCGGCACGGGTGCGCTCGGACACCAGCGTGACGAGGTCGAGCAGCGGCGGCGCGGGCAGCCAGCGCACCCATTCGTCGCCGGGCAGCGAGCGGCGCAGGTACTCGCCGAAGAGCGTGATCAGGCGCTCGTTGCCGTCGAAGGCCGGCGCGTACGCGCACCACATGATCGTCCCCCAGACGGCGGCGACCGTGCTCGGCACGTCGGCGGCGAAGATCTCGCCGAAGGCGGTCAGCGGGTAGTCGAGCTCCGACTTGCGGCCGGCGCCGCGGACCGTCTCGGCGATCTGCTCGGTCACCGCCCGCGGCACGTCGGGGCCGATGAACGCCTGGGTCGAGCCGGGCTCGGCGGCGAAGTCGGGCCCGGTGGGCACCACCTCGTCCGGCAATGCCGCTGTGACGTGCCCCACCTTGCGCGCCCGTTCGCCCCTGGGAGGCGGCGCGGGATGCCAGCGGCCGTCGCCGGGGTCGTGCAGGTGCCAGCGCGCGTACGCGCCGTGGAGCCAGCGGTCGCCGTCGGGGGTCACCAGGACCCGAGCTGCCAGGACGTGCGCGCGGTCGGGCACGGACAGGCCCTGCCAGCGCGGGTCCGCGACCATCGCGCGGACCTCCGCCTCTGTCGAGGTGAACGCATCCCAGGGGCGCACGGCCGTCATCGTACTGGCCTGCCGGACTCTACCTGTCGGCATTTCACGGCAGAATGTCCGCTATGAGGGCAAAGGTGGCAGGGGTGTTGGCGGTGGCTGGAGTGGTGAGCGGCTGCGGACTCGCGGCCGAGGCCCCGCCCACCCCCACCGGTCCCGGCGTGCTGACCGTCCAGAACGCCCAGGCGCCCGCGCCCGGCGGCGAGGTCGGGTCGGCCTCCGGCGAGTTCGCCGACGCCGCGGAGCTGGCCGTGTGGAGCAAGCTGAGCGACACCGAGAAGGACGTCGACAGGATCGCCAAGCTCGACGTGAACAAGACCGCCAAGGGCGCCCTCTACCTGGAGCCCAAGACCTCCACCTGGTACGACGGCTTCCGCGGCCCGTTCGTCTACCAGGAGCTGGCCGGGGACATCGTCATGCACGCCCGGGTCAAGGTCACCGGCGCGAAGGGCGGCAGGCCCGCGCGCAAGTTCTCGCTCGGCGGGCTCATGGCCCGCCAGCCCGGCACGTACGACAAGCCCAACTGGATGTCCGTCACCACCGGCACCGCCGACGCGGCCGGGCAGGTCGAGGCCAAGTTCACCCTGGACGGCAGCTCCAAGCCGCTGGAGACGGCGGTCAAGAGCGGCTGGGTGGACCTCGTGCTGGCCAGGCTGGGCCGGGTCGCCGTCGCGCTCTACAAGGAGGACGGCGGCGCCTGGAAGGTGGCCAGGCGCTGGCCCTCGAACCTCCCCGAGGTGCTGCAATGGGGTGTCACCGCCTACACCGACTGGGACAGCTACGGCGCGCTCAAGAAGGACGCCGCCAAGGCCAACGCCAAGCAGATCAAGGGCACCCCCGACCTCAAGCTGACCGTCGACTTCGTCCGCTTCCTCCGCCCCGAGCTGCCGGACTACGCAGACCCGCTCAACACCGCCTCGGTGTCGGACCAGGTCCTGATCAAACTGCTGACGCCTGCCGGTGCCTGATCGCCTTGGCCATGTAGTTGTCCGGCGTGCGGGCGAAGGAGGCCCGGTCGTCGTCGGTGAGCTCGCGCACGATCCTGCCGGGCACGCCGGCCACCAGCACCCCGGACGGGATCTTCTTGCCCGGGCCCACCAGCGCGCCGGCCGCCACCAGCGTGCCCGCGCCCACCCGGGCGCCGCCCAGCACGATCGCGCCGATGCCGACCAGCGCGCCGGTCTCGACGTGCGCGCCGTGGACCATGGCCTTGTGGCCCAGGCTGACCCGGTCCTCAAGGATCGCCGGCTGGCCCGCGTCGGCGTGCAGGCAGCACAGATCCTGTACGTTGCACTCTTCGCCGATCTCGATCCGCTCGTCGTCCCCTCGGAGAACGGAGCCGTACCAGATGCTGGACGCCCGGCCCACCCGCACGCTTCCGACCACGACGGCGCCGGGCGCGATGTACGCCTCCGGATGGAGGTCCGGCACCGCCCCGTTGTCCAACGCTGCTATGTACATTCGTCCAATCGTAATTCCCGCCTCAGGTGTGGCGTTCCGGTTGCGGACGTGGGCAGATGGCAGGAAAGTCGTTTCCTGACGTCTCGTCGTCAGACCCTCACAACTCGCAGTTTTCCCCCGCCTCACGCAAACCCTTAGGTAACCCCCATGACAAACCAGCACGAGAGCATTCCCGATCTGATGCAAGAGGACACCTTCGAAGTCGTGATGCGCGGCTACAACCGCCGTCAGGTGCACGACTACATGATCCGTACCCGGAACCAGATCCGGGATCTGGAAGAGCGGCTGGCACGGGCGATCGACCAGGCGGAGCAGGGCCGGGTCGAGCTGGCGGAGGCCAGGCGGCGGATGGTCGAGGCGCCCCAGAGCTACGAGGACCTCAGCCCGAGGCTCGCGCAGATCCTCAAGCTGGGCGAGGAGGAGGCCGCGGCCAAGCGCGCGGACGCGGAGGCCGAGGCGACCGCCGTGCGGGAGAGCGCCAGGGCGGAGGCCGAGCGGCTGGTGACGACCTCGCGCGAGACGTCCGACAAGATGCTGACCTCGGCTCAGGCGGAGGCCGAGCGGCGGGTGGCCGAGGCCACGCAGGCGGCCGAGCGCATGCTGGCCCAGGCGGGCGCCGACGCGGAGGAGCAGCTTGGGTCGGCCCGCGCCGAGGCCGAGGGCCTGCTGCGCGAGACGCACGCCGAGGCCGAGCGGGTTCTCGGCGGCGCGCACGCCGAGGCGGAGCGCGTCATGGCGACCGCCAACGGGCAGGCCGAGCAGCTGCTGTCGGGGGCGCACGCGGAGGCCGAGTCGATGCTGGCCGCGGCGCGTCAGCGCACCGCCTCGCTCGACGAGCACGCCGGCCGCCGGGTGGAGTACCTGACCAACACCCACACCGAGGTCGTGCGGCGGCTGACCGAGATCGGCTCGGTGCTCGGCGACCTCATGCGCACCGAGGCGGGGGCCGGGCAGCTCGTGCCGGAGTCGGCGCTGCCGCCCGTGCCGGCCGCCCAGCAGCCCGCGGCCGTGCCGGCGCGCACGCCCGAGCCCGCCATCGAGGCCGCGCCGCAGCCGGTCCCGCAGTTCTCCGTCCAGGACGACGTGCGGGTCATCGTCGAAGAGGAGGAGAAGCCGAAGGAGGGCGTCTCCGACGACACCGACGTGCACATCCTGCGGCTGGGCGAGTACCACTCCTAGAAGGTGAAGGGGCGGGGAGCGGAAGCCCCCGCCCCCGATAGGGTCGGAGACTTCCGCGTACGTGGCCCCGTTGGTGGCCCGGTACCGGGGCCGCCGAGACGCTGGACCCGGCACCGGGCTGCTCGTGTGCGGGCCGGGGAACGCTCCACGGCCCGCGTCAGGGAGGGGCGGGGCCGGCCCGCCGGCCGGTCCGCTCCTCCTGGTCCCGGAGCTGGTCGCGCAGACCGTCCGGGTCGTCGGCGTCGATGGTCGTCGCACATCCGGCCTCGCGCTGCGCCGCGTCGAGCGGATGGTGCCGGGTGGCCCACCAGCGGCCCGCGTCGCTCCGCCAGATGGTCCACTTGGGGTACTCCCGGGCGATTTCGGCAAGATGCCGGTCGACGGACATCTGCACACCTCTCCCGGGCCCCACGCTCCTGAACGGTTCCATCTCCTTAGAAGATGAGGGACTTCTCTAGAGAATTCAATGATCGGGGTGGACAGGTCCACCTATCGCTTGACAGATCGTGAACTAGGCGTCGAAGTCGTACTGGAGTACGTACGCCGCCGAGTCCAGGACCATCTCGTTGAGCTCGACGGGCAGGCCGCCCGCCGTGTACGCGGTGCGCGCGATGACGATGACGGGGGTGCCGCCGGGCAGGTCGAGCAGCCCGGTCTCGCGGGGGCCGGGCATGCGGGCACGTACCTCCTCGGTGAAGTGGGCCGGGGGCAGGCCCAGGTCGCCGAGCCTGGCGTAGACGCCGCCCGGTCCGCTGTCGGGCAGCGTGATGGCGCTGCCCTGGACCAGCCGGGCGGGGAAGGAGGAGGTCGCCAGCTGCACGGGCCGGCCGTCCACCGAGTAGCGACGCCGACGAACCCATACCTCGCCGCTCTCCAGGACGTCCGCCACCTCCTCCGGGGCCCGCTCCAGCACCACCTCCACCTGGTCCACGGTGAACGGACGGCCCCGGGTGTCGGCGTCCCAGATGGCACGCCCCTGACCCCACTGCTCTCGTGACAGGCGGCGCGAGCCGTGCCTGCGGATCGGTTTGAACAGGCGCACATAGACCCCCGAGCCTCGTTTGGGCACCGCCAGCCCTTCGTTGATCAGTACGGCAAGCGCCTGCCTGGCGGTGGCGCGTGCGACTGCGTAGTCGGCCATGAGCGCGTTCTCGCCCGGTAGGCGGTCCCCGTCGCGCAGTTCGCCGGACAGGATCCGGGAGCGGAGGCCGTCGGCGATGCGGCGATAAATAGGAGGCTCGTGGGGTACCGGGGATTCAGACACGTTTCGATCACCCTCTGTCACCAACCAGGTTGTGGCGTCTCCAGAGAACTTGCCCCGTCTTGTCCACGATCGCACAGATACAGAGGTTGGTCCCGAGCTTCTTTTGAGCTGATCGTGCCTGTGTGATGAAGTGGAGGACGTTTATGCAGGCCGTTATCGTGGAACGGTCCCGGCCGCTATTCGCGGGGCCCACCAGCGGCGAGTAACCGACGCGGCGAGCACCGCGCCCGCGGTGTTCATGATCACGTCGTCTACGGAGGAGAACCGGCCCAGTCTCAGGGCGTACTGGAGGAACTCGACCGTGATCGAGAGGGCCGCCGCGACGGCCGCGACCCGGCCGTAGGAGGCCATCGCGGCGGTGCGTACGGGCAGCAGCGCCCCCAGCGCGGCGAACACCAGCAGATTGCCGCCGACCTGCACCAACACCGTCTCCCAGGACGCCCCGACGAGATCGGCGAGGTCCGCGAACGGGACGAGGCCGACCCCCGCCCGACCGGTGGACGGCGTGAGGATCATCCAGATCCAGGGCGCGGTCCCGACGGCGATGCCGACGTCGGCGAGCGAGGTGCGCAGCGGCGCCGGATGCCCGGCGCGGGCGCGCTGGCGGGCGAGCGCCATGCTGGCCAGCAGGGCCACCGGAAGCGCTAAAACACCAGCAATAACGATATTTCCCCACAGCTCCCATGTGCGCGCCATTCGGTCATCATCTCGGGAGCCGAGGGGTACCGGAAGATGTCCGTACGGACAGGTCCTCCCGGACGCGGCCGAGGGGTGGCTCAGTGTCACCGTCGCCACCGGGGCATGACGGCCCGGCGCGCTTCCCGCTCCCGCCGGACTGTTGTCTCACCGTCGCCCGACGATCTATACCGGGGAGTGAGGCTAGAGGAGGCTGCTGTGCTGACCCATTTCATCGGCGGGCTGCCGGTGGCGGCGGGCAAGGCGTTCCCGGTCCACGACCCGGTGACGGGCGGGGTGATCAGACAGGTCCACGAGGCCGACCCGGAGGTGGTCGACCGGGCGGTGCGCGCGGCCAGGGAGGCGGCGCGCGACTGGGCGGGGCTGCCGGTGGCCGAACGGGCCGGCTGGCTGCGCCGCCTCGCCGAGGGCATCGAGGTGCGCTTCGACGACCTGGTCACGGCCGAGATCGCCGACACCGGCAAACCGCTCGGCCAGACCCGCACGCTCGACGTCCCGCGTGGCATCGCGAACTTCCGCGCCTTCGCCGAGATCGCCTCCCAGCGCCCCGACGACGCCTTCCACCTGGCCGGCGTGCTGAGCTACACCGTCCGCAGGCCGCTCGGCGTGGTCGCGGTGATCGTGCCGTGGAACCTGCCGTTCCTGCTCATGACGTGGAAGCTCGCGCCCGCCCTGGTCGCCGGCAACACCGTGGTGGTCAAGCCGTCGGAGCACACGCCCGGCTCGGCCGCGGTCTTCGCCGAGATCTGCGCCGACGCCGGCCTGCCCCCGGGCGTGGTCAACATCATCTTCGGGCACGGCCCGGCGGGCCAGCTCCTCGTCGAGCACCCGGGCGTGGACGGTGTGACGTTCACCGGCTCGACCGCCACCGGGACGCAGATCATGAAGACGGCCGCCGACCGGGTCAAGCCGATCTCGTTCGAGCTGGGCGGCAAGAACGCCGGCCTGGTCTTCGAGGACTGCGACCTCGGCCGGGCCGTCGAGGGGACGGTGAAGTCGGTCTTCACCAACGGCGGCCAGGTGTGCCTGTGCACCGAACGGCTCTACGTCGAGCGGACGATCTTCGACGACTTCTGCGGCCGGCTCGCGTCCCGGGCACAGGAGGTCGAGCTGCAGCCGATGATCTCGGCCGGACACCGGGAGAAGGTGCTGTCCTACTACGCCCTGGCCCGCTCGGAGGGAGCCAAGGTGCTCACAGGAGGAGGCGTCCCCACGTTCGGCGATCACCGCGATACCGGATATTTCGTGGAACCAACGGTAATGACAGGGTTATCGGAGTGGTCCCGTTTCAATCGAGAGGAGATCTTCGGTCCCGTGTGCCACGTGGCTCCTTTCGACAGCGAGGCCGAGGCCGTCGACCTGGCCAACGGCAGCGAGTACGGCCTGGCCGCCACCCTCTGGACCGCCAACCTCGACCGCGCCCATCGCGTGGCCCAGCGCCTGGAGGCGGGGCTGGTCTGGGTCAACACCTGGTACCTGCGCGACCTGCGCACCCCGTTCGGCGGCGTGAAGCTGTCGGGCATCGGCAGGGAGGGCGGCACGCAGTCGCTCGACTTCTACTCCGAGCCCACCACGATCACCATCAAACTGGAGCAACCCGATGCATGACGAATGGTCCCTGGCCGTCGACACCCGGGGGCAGGCCGCCGATCGGCTCGTCGAGGCCGCGCGTACCGGCAAGCCCTGCGCGCCGCTCAGGGACCTCATCACCACGGTGGCCGACGCCTACGCGGTGCAGGAGATCAACACCCGGCGGGCGCTGGAGGAGGGCCGGCGGCTGGTCGGCAGGAAGATCGGCGCCACCAACCCGCTGCTGCAGCAGAAGTTCGGCATCGACCAGCCCGACTACGGCATGCTCTTCGCCGACATGGCCGAGCTCGACGGCCGGCCCGTCCGGGTGGAGCGGTTCCTGCAACCGCGCGCCGAGGCCGAGGTCGCGCTCGTGTTCGGCCGGGACCTGACCGAGGGGCCGTTCACGCTGGTGGACGTGATCAGGGCGGTGGAGTTCGCGCTGCCCGCCATCGAGATCGCCGACTCGCGCATCGCCGACTGGGACATCACGATCGCCGACACGGTCGCCGACAACGCCTCCGGCGGCGCGTACGTGCTGGGCGGCACGCCGAAGAAGCTGACGGCGCTCGACCTCGGCACGGCGGCGATGACGATGACGCGCAACGGCGAGGAGGTCTCCTCGGGGTCGGGGGCCGCGTGCATGGGCAACCCGCTGAACGCCGCCCTGTGGCTGGCCGGCGCACTGGCCGGTGCCGGCCACCCGCTGCGCGCCGGGGACGTCGTCCTGACCGGCGCGCTCGGCCCGGTGGTGCCGGTCGAGGCCGGGGACGTGTTCGAGGCCAGGATCGAGGGGCTCGGATCGGTGCGGGCGGTGTTCGGCGCATGAGCCGCGAGGCCGTCACCGTCCCCGGCAAGGCCGTGCCCCGGGGACGCTTCCCGCACGTCAGACGCGCGGGCGACTTCCTGTACGTCTCCGGTACCAGCTCCCGCAGGCCGGACGGCACCTTCGCGGGCGCGCAGGCCGACCGGTACGGCGTCACCGACCTGGACATCCGCGCCCAGACGCGGGCGGTCATCGAGAACATCGGCGACCTGCTCAAGGCCGCCGGAGGCTCGCTGGCCGATCTCGTACAGATCACCACGTACCTGGTAAACATGAACGACTTCAAGGGCTACAACGAGGTGTACGCCGAATTCTTCGACGAGGAGGGTCCCACCAGGACCACGGTCGCGGTGCACCAGCTCCCGCATCCGCACCTGCTCATCGAGATGCAGGCCGTCGCCTACCATCCACAGGAGCGATCATGATTCCCCCCATTGACTTCACCAGGTGGATCGACGAGCACGCCCATCTGCTCAAGCCGCCGGTCGGCAACAAGGTGGTCTTCGAGGGCGCCGGCGACTTCATCGTGATGGTGGTCGGCGGGCCCAACTCCAGGACCGACTTCCACGTCGACCCGTACGAGGAGCTGTTCTACCAGGTACGCGGCAACATGCACGTCAACGTGGTGACGGAGAACGGCCCCGAGACCGTGCACGTCCGCGAGGGGCAGATGTGGCTGCTGCCGGCGCGCATGCCCCACTCGCCGCAGCGCCCCGAGGAGGGGTCCGTCGGGCTGGTGGTGGAGCGGATCCGGCCCGAGGGCGAGCTGGAGAGGTTCCAGTGGTACTGCATGGAGTGCGGCGCCAAGGTCCACGAGGTCGAGCTCCAGGTGCGCGACATCGTCAAGGACCTGCCGCCGGTCTTCGAGGCGTTCTACGCTGACGAGAAGGCCCGTACGTGCGACCGGTGCGGTGCTCTGCACCCCGGCAAGGGCTAGACGTACTGGCCACGGAGATCGGGCACACGATCCGGTGCAGAACTGGTACGTCAACCAGCACCAGAATGGTGTAAACCGGATAATTGCCACCATCTCACCCCTGTAAGGAGCGCAACCGGTGCTGGACCGTGACGCCTGCCTCGCCCTCGACGCCGACGATCCGCTGCGGCCGTTCAAGGACGAGTTCGTCCTGCCCGAAGGGGTCGTCTACCTCGTGGGCAACTCGCTCGGCGCGATGCCCCGCCGCGCCGCGGAACGGGTGCGCCGCACGGTCGTGGACGAGTGGGGCGGCCAGCTCGTCGGCGGCTGGAACGCGGCCGGCTGGTACGACCAGCCCCTGACCGCCGGCGACCGGATCGCGCCGCTGATCGGGGCCGGCCCCGGCCAGGTCGTCGTGGGCAACACCACCACGATCGCCGCCTACCAGGCGCTGGCCGCCGCGGTACGGCTGCGCCCCGGCCGCAAGGTGATCGTCTCCGACCCCCGGAACTTCCCCACCGACCACTACATCGCCCAGGGCCTGGCCCGGCTGCTCGGCGACTACGAGGTGCGCGACTATGCCGAGGGCCGGTTCGACGACGCGGCCGTGGTGCTGCTGTCGGAGGTGGACTACCGCACGGGCGCCAGGCGGCACGTGCCCTCGGTGACCGCCCAGGTCCAGGCGGCCGGGGCGCTCATGGTCTGGGACGTGTGCCACAGCGTCGGCGCCATGGAGGTGGACGTGTCGCAGGCCGACTTCGCGGTCGGGTGCACGTACAAGTACCTCAACGCGGGGCCGGGCGCGCCCGCCTTCCTCTACGTCAACCCGCGCCACCACGCCAACGCCGAGAACGTGCTGTCCGGCTGGCACGGCCACGCCGAGCCGTTCGCCTTCGAGACCGGCTACCGTCCGGCCGAGGGCATCCGGCGGTTCGCGGTCAGCACGCCGCACGTGGTGTCGTTCGCGGCTCTGGAGGCGGCTCTGGAGGTGTGGGAGCGGGTGCCGATGGCCCAGGTGCGGGCCAAGAGCATCGCCCTGACCTCGCTCTTCGCCGACCTCGTCGGCGACGCGCTCAAGCTGGCCTCGCCCGCCGAGCCGGAGTCGCGCGGCAGCCAGGTCTGCTTCCACCACCCCGACGGCTACCCGGTCATGCGGGCCCTCATCGACCGGGGCGTGCACGGCGACTTCCGCGCGCCGGACGTCCTGCGGTTCGGCTTCGCGCCGCTCTACATCGGCTACACGGACGTCTACGACGCGGCCGTCACGCTGCTGGAGGTGCTGGACAAGGAGCTGTGGCGGGACGAGAAGTACGCCCGGCGGCTCGCGGTCACCTGATCGGGCGAGTCCCCTCCCTCTTGAGAGCGAGCCGGAAGATCGCCGTCGTCGGCGATCCGCCGCCGGGGGGTCGCCAGCCAGGATTGTCCCATCGAAAGCCGATGTGACCTGGAGAGATCCCCCATGAAGCGCACGCGTATCGCCGCCGCCGTCCTCGCTCTGGCCGCCCTGACCGTCAGCGCCCCCGCCCTGGCCCAGACTCAGGCGAGCTCCCACAGCGCCGTCACCGTGCAGGTGCCGCCGATCAACGAGACGGCGCTGCGGAAGAGCATCGCCGGGCTGCCCGCGCCCGACGCCACCGCCGCCGAGGTCAGGGTGAGCGGCTGGGCCGGCTCGTGGCGCGGCGTCTCGGGGGTGACCGACCTGCGCGGGAAGCACCCGGCCCGGGAGGGGGCCAGGTTCCGGGCGGGCAGCGTGACCAAGGTGCTGACCACGGCGGTCGTGCTCCAGCTCGTGGCCGAGGGCGAACTCTCCCTCGACCGCACGGTCCAGGACTACCTGCCGGGGCTGCTGCCGGCCGACTACCCGCCGGTCAAGCTGTCCCAGGTGCTCAACCACACCAGCGGCCTGCCCGCGCCGAAGTCGGAGGGCGGCTTCGAGCGGGTCTACGCCGACCGCTTCAAGACGATCACCCCGAAGGAGTACGTCCGCCAGGCCGTGCTCAACCCGATCGAGTTCACCCCCGGGACCAAGCAGCACTATCTCAACATCAACACCTTCGTCGAGGGCCTGCTGATCGAGAAGGTCACCGGCAGGTCGTACGAGCGGGAGGTGGGCGACCGCATCCTGCGCCCGCTCGGCATGAACCAGAGCTACTTCCCCGGCGCGTCCGTCAAGGTCCACGGCCGGCACAACAGCGGCTACCAGGTCGTCCCGAAGGGCTTCCCCGACTCCTTCGCCTACGGCAAGGGGTACGTCGTGGACGTCACCGAGATGGAGGTCACCTCGACCTGGGCCTCGGGCGACCTCATCTCCACCACCGCCGACCTGGAGAAGTTCGCCAAGGCGCTGTTCGGCGGCGGACTCGTGCCCGCCGAGCAGCTGGAGCTGATGTTCACCGTGCCGAAGGTCACCATGTTCGGCACCGACGACGAGCCGGCCCACTACACCTCCGGCCTGACCGAGTTGGTGCTGCCCGGCGGCATCGTCGCGTACGGCAAGACCGGCGCCCGGTACGGCAGCTCCACCGGCATCGGCGCCACCCGCGACCTGAGCCGCGTCGTGGTCTACTCGATCAACTCCACCGACGCCAAGGCCCAGGGCCAGAACGAGCGCGGCCTCGGCGTCGCGCTGGCGGCCTTCGCCAAAGAGGCGCCCGCAACCGTCGCCCAGTAGGGGCCCTGCGGCCTTCGCCCAGTAGGGCCCCCCGGTCTTCGCCCGGTAGGGGCCCGTCAGGGCGCCCAGGGTGGCTTTCGCCGGAGAGATCCCTTATCGGCCGCCCTGGCGTGTTTGGGCAAACTGGTCCCAGTATCATGGTCAGTGCCCACAAGGCACTGACGATGTTCGCCCGCGTGACCGTGCGACCTCCGCACACCCGGCGGGTCGGGCGGGAGCGCGCCCTCGGCTCCGGGAGACCCCCGCCATGCTGCTGACCTTCGCGGTCACGACGCTCATCATGATCATGATTCCCGGCCCCGACGCCGCGCTGATCATGCGCAACTCCCTCGCGCACGGCCGCGTGGCCGGCCTGCTGACCATGCTCGGCGGCCTGCTCGGCCTCTCCGTGCACGCCGCCGCCGCGGCGGTCGGCCTGTCGGCGCTGCTGGTCGCCTCGCCCACCGCCTTCACCGTGGTACGCGCCCTCGGCATCTGCTACCTGCTCTGGCTCGGGGTGCACGCGCTGCTGTCCAGCCGGAACCGGACCAAGGTCGTGGAGGCCGCCGCGCCCCCGACCGGCTCGCCGCTCGTGCACGTACGCAGAGGGCTGCTGTCGAACCTGCTCAACCCCAAGGTGCTGCTGCTCTTCGTGACCTGGCTGCCGCAGTTCCTGCCCGGCCACGGCGACACCCTGGGACGGGCCCTGCTGCTGTCGGGCATCATCGCCGTGCTCTACGTGCTCTGGTTCAGCCTCTACAACGTGATCATCGACCGGGTGAGCGCGCTGCTGCGCAGGCCGCGGGTGCGGGCCAGGGTCGAGCAGGTGACCGGGGTGCTGCTGGTCGCCTTCGCGCTACGGCTCGCCGTCCAGTAGCTTGACCGCCCGCTTCGGGGCGATGGTCCGGTAGCTCTCCTCCACCCAGTCGAGCAGCACGTCGGTCTCGGGCAGCGCCGACAGGAACGGCACGGTCACCCAGCCGGCCTTGCCCAGGCCGTAGCCGCTGGGGGCCGCGCCCTCGACGGTCAGCGCGTGGCCGTGCGCCTCCGACAGCAGCTTCACGCCGAACGTCGGGTCCCACTTCTCCGTCTGCTCGTCCAGGCCGAGGAACAGGAAGACCTTCTTGTTGACCTTGATGACCGTCTCGCCCCACGGATGGTCCTCGTGGGTCTCGGGCAGGCCCAGCGCGAAGGTCCGCAGCTCCTCCCGTACGGTGTGCCAGTCGTCCATGCGATGGACGGTATCGAAAAGTCCCGCCTGGCGGCACTGGCCGGCGGCGCGGGAGGCTGGTGACGTGACGGTCGACGAGCTGATGGACCTGCTGGCCCGGTGCGAGGACGCCTGGGACGCCCCCGACCGGACCGGCGACCCCGTGCCGCTGCTCGACCACGGCCTCCAGGTGGCCGCCGTGCTGCGCGATCGGCACCCCGGCGACCGCGAGCTCCAGGTGGCCGGGCTGGTGCACGACCTCGGGCACCTGCTGGCCCCGGGCGACGAGGCCGGCCACGCCGCCGTCGGCGCGGCGGCGGTGCGGGGGCTGCTCGGCGACCGGGTGGCCGCGCTGGTCGAGCTGCACGTGCCCGCCAAGCGCTACCTGGCCACGGTGGAGCCGGGACGCGGCCTGTCGCCGGAGTCGGCGCGGACGCTGGAGCTCCAGGGTGGCCCGATGTCGGCCGCGGAGGCCGCCGCCTTCGCCGCCGCGCCGCACGGCCCGGCCGCCGTCGCCCTGCGCCGCGCCGACGACCTGGGCAAGGTGGTCGGCCTGACCCGCCCACCCCTCGTCGAACTGACCACCTGGCGACCGATCATCGACACGCTCGCCGGAACCCGGTGAGCCTGCCCACGATCGCTCACCGGGACGGTCGCCGGAACTCCGTCAGTTTGGCCTCGATGGCGTTCCTGATGCGGTCGCGGGCCTCCATGCGGGGGACGCCCGACATGAGCAGGCGGTCGTAGTCGGTGTCGAGATGCCGGACCGACGCGATCACCGCCAGTGTGATGGCGTTCTCGTCGAGCGCCTTGGCCGCCGCCGTCCGGCCCACCCGGCCGCTGCCGCGCTGGCCGGCGTGCTCGGCGATCTCGTGGGCCCGCTCGGCCGGGCAGCTCGGGAACAGCCGGGCGATCTCGGCCGCCATCGCCGCCTGGAACCCGACGTCCTGCTCGGCCCTGCGCTCCTGGTCGCGCTCCCGGCGGCGCATACGCGCCTCCTCGTCGGCCAGGCAGCGCTCCTCGGCCGCGGTCAGGGCGGCCTCCTCGACCAGGACGCCCTGACGCTGGTAGACCTTGCGCCGCCGGTTGTACCGGACGACCACCGCCGACAGCCCGCTCTCCTGCTTGGCCCGCCGGCTCAGCGCCGCGTTCCCCGACGGCAGGAACACCAGGTGGTCCATGTCGGCGCAGCTCAGGCAGTGGGGCCGGTCGTCCTCCATGATCAGGTACGGCCCGGTGTCACCGCAGGACGCGCACCTCCACGGCTCCTGCGAGGCCACCGCCACCAGGTCGGGCGCCTTGCTCTGCCGTTCGGTGAGCCGCCGCACCCTGGCCTCGCTCAGGTCCGGCGAGATCCAGTGGACGCGGAAGGCGTCCTGCCCGTGCCCGGACGTGAAGCGCAGGTCGCGCCGGTCGCGGGTGCCGGCCACGTACGGCGTGTCCACCGGCTTGAGCCCCTTGGCCAGGGCCCATTCCCGCAGCAGCCCGGCCGTGGCGAGCAGGCGCTCCTCGTCGACCGCGGCCAGCTCGGCCAGCGTGCCGGCCCGGCCCTGCCGCCAGAGGTCGACGTGCCGGGAGTGCAGCCAGCGCAACCCCGTCACGACGTCGATGAACGTCACGTAGTGGCGGCTGGTCAACGCGATCTCGGCTGCTGCTGCGACCCTGCGGGCCAGGTTGGGCTTGCTCACGCGGTCCAGTCTCCCGCGCCCTTTGTCGTGAGATGGCGAGACCCGCAGCTTTCCTTTTGGCTATTGCGGCAAGTAACCCCTTCGGATCTGGCATCTTGGGGGAAATCGTGCGCCTGCTCTGGCCTGCCGTACTCATGCTGGCCACCTCGTGTGGCGTCGCCGAGGACGGTTCCCAGCCCGTCGTGACGGGTGCGTTCGGCAGCAAGCCCGTCGTCGCCATACCTCGGGGGAAGCCGGGACGCACGCCGCGGATCACGGTGCTCTCCATGGGCAACGGCCGGCGTACGGTCCCGGGGGACGTCGTGCTCGCCGACGTGGACATCCGGCGGTGGTCGGGGAACAAGCCGTATCTCAGCACCTACGACGGCAACCAGCCCACCACGGTCGTCTTCGACGGCAGGCAGGTCTCCGAGACCTGGCGGGCCTCGCTCATCGGCAGGCCGGCCGGCAGCCGGGTCATGCTGGTCAGCCCGGCGTCGGAGGCCCTGGGCCCGAACGTGCCGCTGACCGGCGTCTCGCCGGCCGACACGCTGGTGGTGGTCTTCGACATCCTCGGCGGCTACCCGCCCGACGCGCGGCTCGTCGGACGGGCCCTGCCGGCGATCCCGTCCGACCTGCGGCCGGACTCCGCGCCCCGGACCCTCATCGACGGTTCGGGGCGGGACGTCACGGCGGGTTCCAAGGTGGTGATCCAGTACGTGGCCGCGTCCTGGCCGTCCCGCTCGGTGGTGGACTCGTCCTACCGGAGGGGCGGCCCGAGCGCCTTCACGCTCAAGCCGGGCTCGGTGCCGCCCGCCTGGCTGGAGGCCCTGGTCGGCCAGCAGGTCGGCAGCCGGCTGGCCGTGGGCTCCCCGGGGGAGCGGCCCATGTTGTACGTGATCGACGTCCTCGACACGATCACGCCCATCTGAGCCGTCTCAGCCGCAGTGCTCGAACGGGCTGTCGTAGGCCGAGGCGCCGGCCTTGCCGCCCCACTTGACGCACGTGTTCGCGGCGGCGGCGTAGACCGGGCCGGCGTAGTAGCCGTAATTGCCCGAGTCCGTCTTCCTGGTACTGCCCTGCACCTCCAGGTAGGCGGTCGTCGCGGTCGCCGTGCCGAGCGACTTCGCCTTCATGGTGACCACGCAGTTGTTGCCGTTGGAGTTGTTGTAGAGCAGGTAGACGGTCCCGTCGGCGCCGAGCCCGGCCGAGTCGATCACGTCGTAGCCGGAGCCGCAGGCCTCCTGCGGCGTGTACGGGTTGGCGGACCCGCCGCAGTTCTTCGAGGTCACCGTCTGGACCGGGTAGCCGAAGGTGACGCCGTTGAAGACGGCCTTCTGGATGTTCGACGGGTAACTGGTGCCCAGGCGCACCTCGTAGTGCAGGTGGGGGCTGATGTTGTTGCCCGGCTTGCTGGTGTTGCCGACCGTGCCGATCTGCTGGCCCTGCGAGACGGACTGGCCGGCGCTGACCAGCCGGGTGTTCAGGTGGGCGTAGTAGGTGGTCCAGCCGCCACCGTGGTCGATCTTGACGAGGTTGCCGTAGCCGTTGGTCGAGCCCTGGTGCGCCGAGATCGCCACCGTTCCCGACGCCGCGGCCACCACCGGGTCGCCGAGGTCGGCGTCGGCCGTGCTGCCCCGGTTGAAGTCGATCTCCCACGACTGGTGGGCGCTGCTCCCGCTGGAGTTGCCGGTCCAGGTCTGGCCGCAGGGGAACGGCATCTGGAAGTTCGTCGCGAGGAGCTGCGCCTGCGCGGACTCCGGTTCCGGGTCGGCGAAGGCGGGGGTCGTCGTACCGAGGCCGAGTAACAATGCGAGGCCCGCGACCATTGATCGGCTGAGCTTCATGGGGTGATCCTTTCCAGTGGGATCTGTGACACCAGAGTCCGCATTGGCCGCACAAGAATCATCCAGAACCGATACAAAGAGCTGTCAGATCTCCCGTAAAGGGGCTGATGCTGTCATGACGGTCACCTTCCACGTCCTCGGGCCGCTGGAGATCCGCTCCGGCGGCCGCCCCCTACGGATCTCCGGCGGCAAACCCCGCATGCTGCTGGCCACGTTGCTGCTGGAAGCCGGGCAGGTGGTCGGCGCCGACCGGCTCGCCGAGGTGCTCTGGCCGGGGCGGCCCCCGCGTTCGGCCCTGGCCAACGTCCGCACCTACGTGAGCGCGCTGAGGTCCCAGCTCGGGCCGGTCGGCCTGCGCGCCGCCGGGGCGGGCTACACGATCGACGTCGCGGACGACGCCCTCGACCTGCGCCTGTTCGAGGAGCTGACCGGCCGCGGCGAGTACGGCCACGCCCTCGCGCTGTGGCGCGGCGCGCCGCTGAGCGACCTGCCCGGCAGCCCGGTCTGGGACCGCCGGATCGAGCACCTCCACCGGCTGCGGCTGCGGGCCGCCGAGTGCCTGATCGAGCGGCGGCTCAAGGCCGGCGACCACGACGGCGCGGCCGACGAGCTGCGCGGCCTGCTGGCCGAGCATCCCTACCGGGAGGACCTGTGGGGCCGGCTGCTGCTCGCCCTGCATCGCGGGGGCCGCAAGGCCGAGGCGCTGCGCACGTACGCGGCGGTCCGCGACCAGCTCGTGGACGAGCTCGGCGTCGAGCCGGGCGCGGAGCTGCGCGGTGCGTACGAGCTGATCCTGGCCGACGAGGGACGCGCGGCGCCCGCCGTGCCCCGGCAGCTCCCGCCCGATCTGCCGGACTTCATCGGCAGGGCCGCGCCCCTCGCCGCGCTGGGCGGGACGTTCTCGGTCGCGGTGATCTCCGGCCCGCCCGGCGTGGGGAAGTCGGCCCTGGCCGTGCACGCCGCCCACCGCCTGCGCGCGGCCTTCCCCGCCGGCCAGCTCTACCTGGAGCTGGGCGGCAGGGCGCCGGGCGAGCTGCTGGCCGAGGTCCTGCGGGCGCTCGGCGTGACCGGCGCGCCGCCGACGCCCGGCGAGCGGTCGGCGCTGTTCCGGTCGCTGCTGGCCGAGCGCCCGATGCTGGTCGTGCTGGACGACGCCCGCGACGCCGCCCAGGTAGGCCCGCTGCTCCCCGGCAACGAGAGCGCCGTCATCGTGACCAGCAGGCGGCGCATCACCGAGTTGCCCGGCGCGCTGCGCGTCGAGCTCGGCGAGCTGTCGCCGGAGGAGTCGCTGACGCTGCTCGGCGGCGTCGCCGGAGCCGGACGGGTGGCCCGCGAACCGGCCGACGCCCTGGCCGTCGTGACGCTCTGCGGCGGGTCGCCGCTGGCGGTGAGGAGCGCCGGAGCCCGGCTGGCGGGTCGGCCCGGCTGGTCGCTGTCGGTGCTGCGCGAACGGCTGGAGGAGGACTGGCTGGCCGAGCTGAAGGAGGTCCGGGGCTGCCTCGACGCCGGTTACCGCAGGCTGCCGGCGGAGGCCGCCCGTACGCTGAGCGCGCTCGGCGTCCTCGGGCCCGCCGCCGGGGCGCAGCCGGGCTGGGTGGTGGACGCCGCGCTCGGCCGGCACGGCGCGCACGACGTCACCGACCTGCTCGTGGACGTCCACCTGCTGGACCCGGTCGGCACCGACGACGTGGGCCAGCCGCGCTACCGGGTGCCCGACCTCGTCGGCAGGCACGCGCGCGAACGCGGCCCCGACCGTGCCGCGCTGGCCCGGGTGCTGGCGGCCTGGACGGCGACCACCGAGCACGCCATGGCCCGCCTGCCCACCACCGTCTTCAGCCTCACCGCGGCCAGGGCGGCCAGGTGGCGGCTGCCCGCGCGCACGCTCGACCGGCTCACCGCCGACCCGATCAGCTGGTTCGAGTCCGAGCACGAGGCACTGGCCGGAGCCGTGGACCTGGCGGCCGAGCTGGGCCTGGCCGAGTCGGCCTGGGGGCTGGCCGCCGCCATGGTGCCCTACCTCGATCTGCACTGCCACCTCGGCACCTGGCGCCGTACGCACACCGTCGCCCTGGCCGCCGCCCGCGCCGCCGGCGACCGGTACGGCGAGGCCGCCATGCTCAGGGGCCTGGCCCAGGTCAGCCTGTACCAGGACCGGTACGAGGAGTCCGCCGAGGGCTTCACCCTCTCCCGCCAGATCTTCCACGAACTGGGGGACGTCAGGGCCGAGGCGACCTCCGTCTGCGGGCTCGGCGCCGTGAACCAGTTCCGCGGCCGGCATGTCCGGTCGCTCGCGCACCTGCGCCGCGCGCTGGCCATGTTCGTGGCCTCGGGCGACCGGCACGGAGAGGCGTTCGCCCACCAGGCCATCGGACGGGCCTGCCTGAACTCGGGCGACCTCGTCCAGGCGGCGGAGTCGCTCGGCGAGGCCATGCGGCTGGCCCAGGAGCTCGGGGACGCCCACCGGGAGGGATGCGTGTGCCTCCAGATGGGCCACCTGCACCAGGCGATGTCGTTCCACCGGCACGCTTTGGAGATCTTCGAGTCGCTCGGCGACCGCCACTGCGGGGCGTACGCGCTGCAGAGCCTGGCGGGACTCCAGGCGGCGCGCGGCGACCTGACCCGCGCCTCGACCGGCCTTGAACGCTCGCTGGAGGTCTTCCAGGAGCTCGGCGACCGCAGCGGCGAGGCGGCGGCCACCCAGCTACTCGGCGAGCTGCACCGCTCGGCCGGGCGCACCGGCCTGGCCCTCGACTACCTCAGGCACGCCAGCGCCCTGCGCCGCAGCCTGCCGGCCTGACGGGGGGTCACGGGCCGGAGACCAGCCGGCGGACCAGCCGCCGCAGCCGCGACTGCTGCAACGGCACGCCTTGGAGCGCGTCGAGCGCCTCGGCCGCGCTCGGCCGCTTGGCGGGAGCGTGGTCGAGCATCCGGCGCACCACGTCGGGCACGTCGGGACCGTGGGCGTCGGCGCTGGTCGGGAGTTCCCCGGTGAGCAGCTGGTAGGCGATGGCCCCCGCCGCGTAGACGTCGGACGCGGTGGTCATCCGGTCGGGACGCTCCTGGCACTCGGGCGCCACGTAATGGGCGTCGAGCACGTTGCCCAGCTCGTGGGCGACCGTGTAGTTGCGCGGCCCCGGCTTGGCGTAGTCGAACCCGGTCAGCACCGCGTGCCCGTCGTCGGTGACCAGCACGCACCCGGGCGTGAGCGCCCGGTGGACGACGCCGTTGGCGTGCGCGTGCGCGAGCCCGCGCAGCAGGTCCTGGATCACGCCCAGCCTGGCCCCCTTGCCCAGCGACAGGTGCAGCGCCTCCCCGTGGACGTCGTCGAGCACCAGCACGAACCGGCTCTCGTCGTCGATGGCGAAGAAGTCGCGCGAGCGCACGACGCACGGGTGGGGCGGGATGCGGGCGAGCGACTGGTAGGCGTTGGCGATGCGCTGGCGCTCGGCGGCCCGCGCCTCGTGGTCGGCCAGCGGGTCGGCCTGGTAGACCCGCAGCAGCACGGTCTCGCTGCCCGGCAGGGTGGCGTTGAACGCGCGGTACTCGGTGATCTTGGCGTCGCCGCCGAGCTGCTCCTCGACCTCCCAGTTGCCGAACCTGGGCGGCGCGGTGCTGCGGCGCACGGTCTGGTTGAGCGCGTCGAGCACCGCCGTCAGGTAGGGGCGCGCGTCGGGGCTGCACCCCCGCCTGACCCGTGAGACGTCGCCCAGCGTGGCGACCAGGCCGGGCAGGTCGGTGACGTTGGGCGCGTCGCGGCCGGCCTGGTCGACCAGCTCGGCGTCGGGCGAGGTGAGCACGACCAGGCTGTCGACGTAGACGCGTTCGAGCTGGGTGGCCCTGGACACCAGCAGGCCCTTGAGCGCCTTGGCCGTGCCCCGCAGCTTGGTCACCGGCGAGCCGAACGCCTCCCTGCGCGGCGGGTACCAGCGGGTGCCCGACACCTCGATGCGCCCGCGGGTGCCCTTGACGTCGACGACCACGAGCGAGTGGCCGGTCAGCACGAGCAGGTCGACCTCGAACACGTCGTCGCCGCGGGGGACCTCGACGTTGTGCAGCAGCAGCCAGTCGGCGGGGGCGTGGTCGCGCAAGTAGGAGATCACGCGCCGTTCGGCGTCGTTGACCGGCCGTCCTCCGCCGACGATCTGTGCCATGGCGCCTATCCTCCCACGGTTCTCTGTTGACAACATGCTGTCGAAATGACAGTGTGTTGTCATGAAGGGAATCATTCACCACGCCGTCTACGACACCTTCGCCGACTGGGAGACCGGGCACGCGACCGCCCATCTGCGCAGCGGGCGCTTCCAGCGTGAGCCGGGGGCGTACGAGGTCGTCAACGTCGGCCTGACCGCCGAGCCCGTCGTCAGCATGGGCGGCCTGCGGGTCACGCCCGGCCTCGCGCTCGACCGGCTCACGCCCGAGGGCAGCTCGCTGCTCATCCTGCCGGGGGCCGACCTCTGGGACGCGGGGGACGAGCTGGCGCCGTTCGCCCGTAAGGCCCGCGAGTTCCTGGAGGCGGGCGTGCCGATGGCGGCCATCTGCGGCGCCACCGCCGGCCTCGCCCGCGAGGGCCTGCTCGACGACCGCGACCACACCAGCGCGGCGCCGCCGTACCTGATGGCCCAGCAGGGGTACGCCGGGGCCGGGCGCTACCGGGAGGCGGACGCCGTCCTCGACGGCGACCTGGTCACCGCCGGGCCCACCGAGCCCGCCGCCTTCGCCAGGGAGATCTTCCGCCGGCTCGACATCTACCGCCCCGACGTCCTCGACGCCTGGTACCGCCTGTTCGGCAAGAGCGACGCCTCGGCGTTCGAGGTGCTGATGGCCGCATGACCCCGAGCACCACCCCCGACCCCGGCAACCACGCGGACGTGCCTGGTGGGGATGTGGCGGCTGAGCTGTTGTCCGGGCTGGCGCTGGCGTCGTTCCGGCTCAACGGCCAGTTCCTGCACGTGGCCGAGGAGCTGGCCAAGCCGGCGGGGATGACCGCGGCCTGGTGGCAGGTGCTGGGCGCCGTCCTGGGGGAGCCGCTGCCCGTGGCGGGGATCGCGCGGGTGATGGGCATGACCCGGCAAGGGGTGCAGCGGATCGCGGACCTGCTGGTGGAGAGGGGCCTCGCCGAATACCGGCCCAACCCCGCCCACCGCCGCGCCAAGCTGCTCCAGCCGACGGACGCGGGCCGCGAGGCGATCGCCGGAATCGTCCCGGGCCACCGCGACTTCGCCGCCCGCCTGGTGGAGGTGCTCGGCCTCGACGCCACCCGCGACGCCCTGACCGCCCTCCACCACCTCACCGCCGCCCTCACCCACCTCACCGACGCCTGACCTCCCCGCTCTGCTCTTCGGCTCCGGGCCGGTTCCGCTCTCCGGGCCCGGGGGAGGAGGCGGGCCGTCGCCATTCCCCGGGGCCGAACGGGAACGTGCCCGCGCGGAGCGCGGCCGCCGGGGAAACCGGCTCGACCGTCGTCCAGTAATGGCGGAACACCCTCCAATGGCTGGTCGGAGCATCGCCACCGAGGCGACCGCATGGATAACCACGACGGTCTTGCGGATATCCGTCCGCATTGCACTCGTCCGATCTCCGGATTCGCCGAACTCAGGCCCCGCCGTCACCCCTTTGTTCGCCCCGAACGTCCGCCCATGGATGGCGCCCCAGGTACGCCGTTCGGCGTAGGCCGTTCATCAAGTTTCGGGTGATCGTTGCCTAAACGGCAGTGCACGAACGCCCCAACCTCGCCGCCGGAAGGCCAAAAGAATCCCGTTCGCCGGGCAGCGGGGCCGGGATATATGCAGTCCCCGGTCGATGAGCGCGGAAACCGATCCCCAAGAAATCGAGGCGTCCCCTTGACCTTCGTTAGGCCAATCCAGGTTGCGATTTTCGCTGCCTGCCGCGATGGTTATTTGCGGCACCTCACAGCCCTGCACAAACGACCATGGCGCACAAATTCGGCGCCGATCCATGGAGGAAAGCAAACATGATCCGTCGCATTCTGGCCGGTGCAGCTATCGCGGTCACCGCTCTCGGCTTCTCCGTCTCCGCCGCGTCCGCCGACGTCGGCCCCAACCCGTACAACAACGGGCAGAGCATCCTTAGCCAGCTGAGCATTCTCGACGACCTGACGGCGCTGAACGATGTCGCCAACGACTCCATCAAGTACATCGACATCCTCACCCTGCTGCACCTGAACGACATCGAGGCCAACGTCCTCAACAACCAGGACGACTACGGCGACAACAACTGAGCCTCCTCACATGGCGTAGGCAGGAAGACGATCGGCGTCTCGCGGACAATGCCGCCGAGCCGCCCGGCCAAGGTCGGCTTCCTGGTGCCTTGAGGTGGACCGAAAGTACGCGCCGTGGCATTTCGCGAGGCCACGGCACGGGCTTGGTGCGCACCGAGCTCTGAACGCCTCGCGGCCCGGGTCGATCACTGCAGGACGACCTGGGCCGCGGGGCTCGTTCGTACCCGCGCCGAGCCGGCGGACCCGGCCTAGGCGTCGGAACGACCCGGGCTCGGGCGTACGACGCCCAGGAAGTGCGGCCGCTCCAGCGCGTCGAACCGTACGGATTCGCCGCTGAAGGGCGCGTGCACGATCTGGGTGCCGTCCACCGCGAGCGCCACGTGCTCAGGACCCGGGGTGTCGGCGTCACTGTCGTAGAACACCAGGTCCCCGGGCTGGATCTCCTCCCGCGCTATCCGGATCCCGGACCTCCACTGCTCGTACGTCGTCGTCCCGATGGCCACGCCGGCTCGCGCCCAGGCGTACTCGGTGAGACCCGAGCAGTCGAACCCCCAGGTCTTGGCCCCTTTTCCGATCCCGAAGCCGGGACCGCCCGGTCCGCCGCCGCCCCACGTGTACGGGACGCCGATCATCTCCACCGCCGCCCTCAGCGCGATCGAGCCCGCCGCCGACCGGACGGCCACGGCCTGCGCGCGGCACCCGTGCGGATGGCATCCGGCGGCGCCATACGCGGGAAACGAATGAAAAACGCACACGCTGATGTGCGCCAATGCTATTGCCAGCAACCGCAGTAGTCCGTTCATGGCATATTAGGCACCCCCGCGTGACAGGCCATGCCACCGTTACAGCACGGCGTTTCAAGCGACTTCTTCCGATTACCTTCTCCGGGAGTATGGGGATAAAACAGCCCGCCGCATCCGACGAGTCACGATATTTCCGGGCATTTCGGGACGACTTTCTCCCGATCGACGGCCAAAGGAATAAGTGCGGGTACTTGACTTTGGCTTAGCATATTCCCCTTGCGGGCCACCGTGATCCCACGAGATCGTTATTCGCGAAATTCCTGCCACTCGGGAGGCGGGTAATAAATGATGACGCGCACCGCTGCGCCGATTCCGATGAAAGGGAAGTAAAAATGATGCGTCGCATTCTCACCGGTGCAGCCATCGCCGGCGCGCTGTTCGGGTTCACGACCACGAGCGCCTCGGCCGACGTCGGCCCCAACGCCTACAACAGCGGCAAGGCCATCCTGAGCCAGCTGTCCATCCTGGACGACCTGACGCTGGCCAACGACGTCCTCAACGACTCCGTCAAGTACGTCGACGTCCTCACCGCCCTGCACCTCCAGGACATCGAGCTCAACATCCTGGACGCCCAGAGCCACTACGGCGACAACAACTGAGCAACCACTGATCGGCGGCGGCCCGTCCGTGCGCCCGTCAGGCTGACCTGAAGGCGTTCCGACAGCCACGACCCCTCGTGGCGGCACCTTGCCGGAACGCCGCCGGATCGGCCGCGACGGGACGCGGGCGAGCCCCGCCGCGAGGACGGTCCGAGGCCGGCCCAGCCCTGCGTGCTGGGCCGGCCTCGTTCGTCCGCGAAGACCCGAGAGCGGAGTTCAGAGACCGGAGATCAGGCCCGGAGACGGCCCTTCATCATTGGGCTGCAATTCGGTCATTTTTGCCTGAACATCCCATAGTGAAACATAATTCGTGTAACCTGGTTTCGGGTTAATCGTCAGCGCGGCGAAAGGCGCCGTGACCTCCTCAGGGCGGCCAGGACGGCCGGGAGGAACCCTGACGGTCATCCCACCGGCAACCCCCTGGTCCATAGCTGTTGGGGGGTGCGCACGTCGTGAACGATCTCGAAGAGCGGCTGCTCTATCAGGACGGGCAGCTCAGCATCACGCTGCGGGTCGCCGCCGGCGCCCCGGCCGTCGCCCTGGCGGGGGAGATCGACGTCACCAACAGCCCCGCGCTCGCCAGCACGCTGTCCGACTCGCGCGGGGGCAGCACGTACATCGACGTCGACACCGGTGAACTGACCTTCATCGACCTGTCCGGGCTGCGGGTGCTGGCGCTGCCCGCGCTGCCCCCGGACGAGCGGTGGATCCGCCTGCACAACGTCACGCCGCACGTGCGGCGGCTGCTGCGCATGATGGGCTGGTTCTACGCCCCGCGCCCGTACGACGTGCCGCTGTAGACGCCGCTGTAGAGCAGGGTCGCCGCCGACGTGCCCAGCCCGTGGGGACCCGACAGCCGGAAGACCGGCGGCCGGTGGTGCCGCCGCAGGGACGGCTCGTCGTAGCGGAAACAACCGCGATGCCAGTTGAGTATGCCGCTCAGCCAGTGGCGGCAGTCGGCCAGATACGCGTCGAGCACCCCCCTCGCCGCGCAGTCGAGCCCGAGGTCGTCGCACAGGACCGGCAGTTCGTGCGCGGCGATGTGCTGGAACTGCTTCATCCGCGAGGTCAGCAGGTCGTTGACGATGCCCAGCGCCGCCGGGTAGTCGCAGTCGAAGAAGCTCTGGACCACCAGGACGCAGTTGTGCACCTCGCCCTCGAACTCGATCTCCTTCTGGTACGAGAAGATGTCGTTCATCAACATTCCGCAGTCCATGACCGCGTTCTCCAGCGCCCGCATCGGGCCGCTCTCGTACAGCGCCTCGGGCAGCGTGTGCGCGTGCCGCAGCCGGCACAGGCTCATCGTCAGCTCCGAGCCGAAGGTGAGCCGGCGCATCTCCAGGTAGTCCACCGGGTCGGGGATGTGCCCGGCCACCTCGTTGCCCAGCTCCCAGAGCCAGCCTTCGCACATCGTCACGACCGACAGGCGCAGCCGCGCGCGGGCCGCGGGCGGCATCGGCCCCGCCGTACGGGCCCACACGTCGGCCAGGCCGCGTTCGAGCGCGCTCACGGGCGGCGGCACGGGCGTGCCGTCCAGCGGCATGAACGCCGAGAGCCTGGACACCGCGACCTTGGCCGCCGCCAGGTTGCCCGACCGGCCGAAGACGACGGGGAAGTAGTCGTCGCCGTAGGTGCCCCAGCACAACCAGGCGGAGGCCAGGTCCAGTTCCTCGGGGGTGGCGTCGGGATGCAGGCCCGCGGCGCACAGCGGCAGGTCGTAGTCGGCCAGCTTGTCGGCGTCCCAGACCGCCGAGCCCGCGACGCCCGGCTGGGCCTCCAGCAGGCCCATGGACGCGCACCAGGCCGCCGCGTGCCGCCGGGCCCGGTCGAGGTGGGGGGAGAGGCGCAGCTCGAAGGGCATGTACAGCTCGGGAATGCGCGAGGGGCCGACCGGCTGCCGCCCGGCGTGGGCGAAGTTGCGCAGCCGCTTGGCCCCGGTGCCGCTGATCAGCGACTTCATGCCGAGCGGCCGGGCCGTCGTCGCGCCCTCGTTCATGTAGCGGCTCGACCGCAGGTGCCACTCGTGCCCGCCCGACTGCCAGTCCTGCAACCCCTTGACGTAGGCCAGCACGCCCACCGCCGACAACGGGTCGACGGCGTGCTCGACGAAGAGCGGGCCCAGCTCGCCCAGCGCGGTGTGCTCGAACTGCTGCATGCGCGAGGTGAGCAGGTCGTTGACGGCGTCGGCGGCCTCCTGCGTCGTGCACCCGAGGAACGTCTCCAGCACCAGCACGCCGTTGCTCAGTTCGCCCTCGTCCCTGACCTCACGCTCGTAGGAGAACAGATCGTTGCGCAGGTGCACGGCGTCGGAGAAGCTGTCCTTCAGCACCCGCAGCGGCCTGGTGCCGGCCAGCCGCGCGGGGATCTCGGCCCGCACCGCGTGCTCGACCAGCCCCGCCGACCAGGGCGCGCCGCCCACCTTGCGGCGCATCTCGATGTACTCGACCGGGTTGGCGATCCGGCCCTCGTTGATGTTGGACAACTCCCAGATCGACTCGTTGAGCAGGTGGCGGGTGCTCTCGGCGAACCGCCGCCGCCAGTCGGCCGACATGCCCGGCACCGTACGCCGCCACAGGTCGGCCAGCCCCGCCTCGACCGGGTTGACCGGCTCCGGCATGGACAGGTCATCGCCCATCGGCATGAACGCGGGCAGCCGGTCGAGGTGCCGCTTGCCGCCCCGGAGGTCGCCGGTGCGCTTGAAGACGTCGAGGAAGTGGTCGTCGAAGAAGAACACCCAGACGTACCAGTCGGTGATCAGGCACAGCTCGGTGCCGTCGCAATCGGGATGGGTGTAGGCGCACATCAGCGAGTAGTCGTGGCCGTCGAGGTCGGCCTCCTCCCAGACGCCCGATCCCTCCAGCATGCCCATGTCGCGCGCCCACTGCTTGGCGTGCGTACGGGCCTCCTCCAGGTTCGGGTTGAGCCGCGCCGGATACGGCATGTAGAACTCGGGCAGCTCGAACGGGTGTGCCATCAGCTCGCGACCTCCACGTCTTCCAGCACCCCGAGCGCGTCGGGCACCAGGACCGCGCACGAGTAGTAGGCGCTGACCAGGTACGACATGACCGCCTTCCGGTCGATGCCGGTGAGCTTCACGCTGAGCCCCGGCTCCCGCTCGTCGGGGACGCCGGTCTGGAACAGGCCCACGACGCCCTGGTCCTTCTCGCCGGTGCGCATGCACAGGATCGACGTGGTGCCCGCCCGGCTGATCGGGATCTTGTCACACGGCAGGATGGGCACCCCCCGCCACGACTGCACGGGGACACCCTCGATCTCGGCGGTGTCGGGATAGACGCCCCTGGCGCTGCACTGCCGGCCGAAGGCCGCGATGGCCCGCGGATGGGCGAGAAAGAACCGGGACTTCTTCCTCCGGCTGACCAGGTCGTCGAGGTCATCGGGGGTGGGCGGCCCGGACAGCGTGCGGATGCGCTGGCTCGGGTCGACGTTGTGCAGCAGGCCGAAGTCGCGGTTGTTGACCAGCTCGCGCTCCTGCGACTCGCGCACCGCCTGCACGGTGAGCCTGAGCTGCTGCTCGGTCTGGTCCATCGGGTCGCTGAACAGGTCCGCGACCCGGGTGTGCACGCGCAGCACGGTCTGCGAGACGTTCAGCTCGTACTCGCGCGGCCCCGGGTCGTAGTCCACGAACGTGCCCGGCAGGGTGTGCTCGCCCCGATGGCCGGCCGCCAGGTCGATGGCCGCCTCACCGTGCTTGGTCTGGGGGGCGGCCCGCCGGGCGCGGTGGCGTTCGAGCTGTTCGAGCAGGGCGGGCGCGCTCTCGGCCAGCGCGCGCAGTTCCCCCCACGGCAGGGCCAGCACCGTGCACCTGGTGCCGGCCTCCAGCGTGTCGTGCCGTACGGCCCGTTCGCCCGGCGGCTCGGTGCCGGTGTGGTCGCCCTCGCCGAGGGCGCCGAGCACCAAGCGGTTGCCGTAGTCGCCCGGCTGGTACCTGGTGACCCGGCCGTCGGCGACCAGGATGATCTCGTCAGCCGGCCGTCCGGCCCGTGCGATCGTGTCGCCGCGGGCGTACTCCCGCTGCTCGAACAGCCCCGCGAGGGTGTCGAGCAGGCGGTCGTCGTCGAGCCCGTGGAGCGGCGGCAGCTCGGTCAGGCTCGGGGGCACCACCCGTACCCGGGCGCCGGTGCGCGAGAAGCTCACGCGGCCACCGCCGACCACGTAGGTGAGCCGCCGGTTCACCCGGTAGGTGCCGGCGGTGTCCACCCACGGGAGCATCCGCAGCAGCCAGCGGGAGGAGATCTCCTGCATCTGCGGAGGCGTCTTGGTCGTCGTGGCGAGCTTCCGCGCCGCGGCGGTATCCAGGCTCAGCCGCTGATCCGACTCCGTCAACTCAACCACCACCAATTCTTGGACCGGACGGACGAAAGGGGCTGCTAGCCGTTCCTGCCGAGCTCGACGTCCTCCAGGACGCCGAGCGCGTCGGGCACCAGGACGGCGGCCGAGTAGTAGGCGCTGACCAGGTAGGAGATGATCGCCTTCTCGTTGATGTTCATGAAGCGCACCGAGAGGCTGGGCTGGTACTCGTCGGGGATGCCGGTCTGGTGCAGGCCGACGACCCCCTGGTTCTCCTGGCCCGTACGCATGAGCAGGAACGACGTGGTGCGCTTGCCCGTGACCGGGATCTTGCTGCACGGGAAGATCGGCACACCCCGCCAGGCCGGGATGCGGTGGCCGTTGACCTCGCTGGCCTGCGGGTAGAGGCCGCGCTTGCTGCACTCCCTGCCGAACGCGGCGATGGCCTGCGGGTGCGCGAGGAAGAAGGCCGGCTCCTTCCACACCACGGCCAGCAGGTCGTCGAGGTCGTCGGGCGTGGGAGGGCCGGAACGGGTGCGGATGCGCTGGCTGAAGTCGGCGTTGTGCAGCAGGCCGAACTCCCGGTTGTTGATCAGCTCGTGCTCCTGCCGCTCGCGCAGGGCCTCGATCGTGAGGCGGAGCTGCTGGTCGAGCTGGCTCATCGGCTGGTTGTACAGGTCGGAGACCCGGCTGTGCACCCGCAGGACGGTCTGGGCGACGCTCAGCTCGTACTCGCGGGGCGACTGCTCGTAGTCCACGAACGTGCCGGGCAGCGCGACCTCGCCGGAGTGGCCCGAGGACATGTCGATCGCGGCCTCGCCGTAGGCGTTCTGGGCGTGGTCGCCGGAGGCGCGCCAGTTCTGGAGGTGCTCGCGCAGCGCCGGCGACTGCTCGGCGAGCTGCTCGAAGGTCTGCCTGGACAGGGTGAGCACGGTGGTGTGCGTCTTGGCCGTGGCGGTGAAGTCGTACGTGCCGCCGCCGACCAGCGCCTGCTCGCCGAGGTGGTCGCCGTCGGCCAGGACGCCGAGGTTCTGCTCGTCGCCGTAGGCGCCCTGCCCGACCTTGCCGACCCGGCCGTGGGCGATCAGCACGAGCTGGTCGGCCGGGTCGTCCTCCCTGACGATGGCCTCGCCCGGCTCGATCTCGCGCTGCTGGAAGCGGTCGGCCAGCGCTTCCAGCACCTCCATGTCGTCGAAGCCGCGCAGCATGGGCAGCTCGGTCAGCTCGGCCGGGATGACCCGCACGTCGGAGCCGGTCGTGGAGAACGTGATGCGCCCGTCGCCGAGCGTGTACGTCAGGCGCCTGTTGACCCGGAACACGCCACCGGAGCACTGCACCCACGGCAGCAGCCGCAGCAGCCACCTGGAGGTGATCTCCTGCATCTGCGGTGGCGTCTTGGTCGTGGTCGCGAGCTGTTTGGCGGCCTCGGTACTGAGGCTGAGCTGTCCGTTGCCGTTCACGGGCGCGCTGGAGTCGGTGGTTTCTGTCATGGTGCACCGCCAATCTCGGTGTGGGGTCTAGCCGGGGTTGCGGGAGGAACGGAGTTCCAGGGGGAGGGAGAAGGTGAGCGTCTCCTCGGTCACGGTCACGGTCTCGACGTCGGTGAAGCCGTGGCCGGCGAGCCAGTCGAGCAGGTCGTCGACCAGCACGTCCGGCACGGAAGCGCCGGAGCTGACCCCGACCGTCCGCACGCCGCCGAGCCACCGGGGATCGGCGTCGGCGGCGCGGTCGACCAGGTGGGCGGCGGGGGCACCGGCGTGCCGCGCGACCTCGACCAGCCGCTGGGAGTTGGAGGAGTTGGCCGAGCCGACGACGATGACCAGGTCGCACTCGGGGGCGATCCGGGTGATCGCCTCCTGGCGGTTCTGGCTGGCGTAGCAGATGTCGTCGCTCGGCGGGTCGGCCAGGTGGGGGAACCGGTCGCGCAGCTCGGCGACGGCGCCCATGGTCTCGTCGACCGAGAGGGTGGTCTGCGACAGCCAGCTCATGCGCGCCGCGCCGTTCGCGGTGACCTCGTGGGTCCTGGCCGGGTCGACGACGTGGATGCGGCCGGGCGCCTCGCCGACCGTGCCCTCGACCTCCTCGTGCTCGGCGTGGCCGATGAGCACGATCTCGTGGCCGGCCTCGGCCAGCCGTACCGCCTCCTTGTGCACCTTGGTGACCAGGGGGCAGGTGGCGTCGATCGTGCGCAGGCCGCGGCGCCCGGCCTCCCGGCGGACCGCGGGGGAGACGCCGTGGGCGGAGAAGATCACCAGCGCGCCGTCCGGCACCTCG
Organism: Nonomuraea sp. NPDC047529; assembly: GCF_040642995.1. Taxonomy (NCBI): domain Bacteria; kingdom Bacillati; phylum Actinomycetota; class Actinomycetes; order Streptosporangiales; family Streptosporangiaceae; genus Nonomuraea; species Nonomuraea sp. NPDC047529. The sequence goes on from NZ_JBEYTJ010000017.1 coordinate 188,142, forward strand.
TCGAGCTCGTCGACGAAGACCGCGCCGCGGCTGCTGAGATCGGCCACCACGAACGTGTTGTGCACGATCTGCTTGCGCACGTAGACCGGTGGCCCGAAGCGCCGGAGCGCCTCCTCCACGGAGATGATCGCCCGTTCGACGCCCGCGCAGTAACCGCGCGGGGCCGCGAGCAGTACGCGTCCCATCGGAAAGCCCCCTACTTGGTACGGTGCGCGAGCTGGTCGGCCAGGACGGACAGCGCGCTGCCGGCCTCGGGCCCGATCGGCGCCCGTGCCAGGGCGGCCGTGGCCTCGCCCACGCGTTCGTCGATCATCGACTCGACCTGGTCGAGCGCGCCCGTGTCGATGAGGATGGTGCGCAGCCCGGCGGCCTGCTCCTCGGTGAGGCCCGGGTTGCCGTGCCAGGCGCGCAGGTAGTCGAGCTGCGCGGGCGAGGCGTGCGCCACGGCGTGCGCGATCATCACCGTGTGCTTGCCCTCGCGCAGGTCGTCGAGCGCGGACTTGCCGGTCTCGGCCACGGAGCCGAACGTGCCCAGCACGTCGTCGCGGAGCTGGAACGCCTCGCCGAGCGGCACGCCGAACCGGGAGAAGGACTCCAGCAGCTCGGCGGAGGCGCCGGCCAGGGCGCCGCCGATCTGCAGCGGCCGCTCGACGGTGTACTTGGCCGTCTTGTAGCGGATCACCGTCAGGGCCTCCGTCACGCTCGCGCCGGCGCGGAGCTGGGCGAGGATGTCGAGGTACTGGCCGCTGATGACCTCGGTGCGCATGGCGTCGAAGAGGTGGTGGGCGGCGCGCAGGCGTACGGGATCGACGCCGCACGACGACAACAGGGTGTCGGACCAGGCCAGGCTGAGCGTGCCGAGCAGGATGCCGCCCGCGTGCCCGAACGCCTGCGCGGACGGGCCGTCGTGGAGGTCGGCGAGGTTCCGGTGGATCGTCGCCCGGCCCCGGCGCAGCTCGCTGCCGTCCATGATGTCGTCGTGGATGAGCAGCCCGGCGTGGCACAGCTCCAGGGCCGCCGCGGCGCTGACGATCTCGTCGCAGTCGGCGCCGCCCGCGCCCCGCCAGCCCCAGTAGCACAGCAGGGGACGGATGCGCTTGCCGCCGCCGAGGATGAACTCGGTCAGCAACCGGTAGGCCGTCTGCACGTCGGGATCGGAGACGGGCGCCCGCCAGGTCTCAAGGAAGTCGGCGAGGCGTCGCTCGATCCGCGATCCGAGGTAGTGCTGCGTGAAGCTCACCGGCATCCGCTCGGCTCCTTCTTGTCGGGACGCGCGCTACCAATAGTTACTACTTGAATACAGAGCGTGTAAAGTGTCTTGGGCCTTTCAACTATCTTTTTGGCTCACCTGCAACACCGTCAGGGGATGTCATGACGAGCCTGTTGCCGTACGTTTCCACTCCCCAAGACCTGCGCGCCCTGCCCGCCGAGCTGCTGCCCGGCCTGGCCCGCGAGATCCGCGACTTCCTGGTCGACAAGGTGAGCGCGCGTGGCGGGCACCTGGGCTCCAACCTCGGCGTCGTCGAGCTCACGATCGCCCTGCACCGCGTGTTCGACTCGCCCGGCGACGCCATCGTCTTCGACACCGGGCACCAGGCGTACGTCCACAAGATCCTCACCGGGCGGCGCGACTCCTTCGACGCGCTGCGCTGCCGCGGCGGCCTCAGCGGCTACCCGAGCCGGGAGGAGTCCGTCCACGACCACGTCGACAACTCCCACGCCTCCGCCGCGCTCGCCTACGCCGACGGCCTGGCCAAGGCGCGCCTGCTGGCCGGCGACGCGGACCGGGCGGTGGTCGCCGTGGTCGGAGACGGCGCGCTCACCGGCGGCATGGCCTGGGAGGCGCTCAACAACCTGGGCGTGGCCCGCCACCGGCCGGTCGTCGTCGTGCTCAACGACAACGGCCGCTCCTACGCCCCGACCCACGGCGGCATCGCCGACCATCTGGCCCGCCTGCGCACGGCCGCCGACGTGACCGTCTTCGAGCAGCTCGGCCTGCGTTACCTCGGCCCGGTCGACGGCCACGACATCGCCGCCCTCGAAGCGGCCATGCGCGCCGCCCGCGAGCTGCGGGCCCCCGTCGTGCTCCACTGCGTCACCCGCAAGGGCCGCGGCTACGACCCCGCCGAGCAGGACCACGACGAGCACCTGCACGCGATCCCGGCCACCGATCCGGCCACCGGCCGTCCCCTCGGCGCCGGCGCCGCCACCTGGACGGACGCGTTCGCCCGCCACCTGTGCGTGCTCGGCGAGCGCCGCGACGACCTGGTGGCCGTCACCGCCGCCATGCCGGGGCCGACCGGGCTGGCCTGCTTCGGGCGGCGCTTCCCCGGCCGCATGTTCGACGTCGGCATCGCCGAGCAGCAGGCCCTGGCCTCGGCGGCGGGCATGGCCATGGCGGGCCTGCACCCGGTGGTCGCCCTCTACGCGACGTTCCTGGGGCGCGCCTTCGACCAGGTGCTGATGGACGTCGCGCTGCACCGGCTGCCGGTGACGCTCGTGCTCGACCGGGCCGGCCTCACCGGCCCCGACGGGCCCAGCCACCACGGCATGTGGGACCTCGCGGCGCTGGCGACGGCGCCCGGCATGCGGGTGGCCGCGCCGCGCGACGCCCGGCGGCTGTGCGAGCTGCTGGAGGAGGCGGTCGAGCACCCCGGGCCCACCGCGCTGCGCTTCCCCAAGGCGGCCGCCGGTCCCGAGATCCCGCGCGCGGGGCGCGTCGGCGATGTCGACGTGCTCTTCGCGGGCGGCCAGGACGTGCTGCTGGTGGCGGTCGGGCCGATGGCCGGGCCGTGCCTGGGCGCGGCGGCCATGTTGTCGGCCGCCGGGATCGGCGTGACCGTGGCCGATCCGCGCTGGGTCATCCCGGTTTCTGCCGGTCTGCGCGGGCTCGCCGCGGCCGCCCGGCTGGTGGTGACCGTCGAGGACGGTCTGGCCGCCTGTGGGGCCGGCGCCCTGCTCCGGCAGGAGTGCGGGCCCGGGCAGCACATCGTCAACCTCGGCCTGCCGCGCGAGTTCGTCGCGCACGGGAGCCGGGCCGGGTTGCTCGCCGAGGCCGGGCTCACCGGCCAGGGCATCGCGCACGCCGTCAGAAGGGAGTTGGACAGGTGGCCGCTGTAGATCTCGGACTGCCGGTGCGTCATCGGGCGCGCAGGGCGTCCAGGCAGGTCATGGTGGGGTCCGTGCCGGTGGGGGGCGACGCGCCCGTCTCGGTGCAGTCGATGACGACGACGGTGACGGCCGACGTCGACGCCACGTTGCGGCAGATCGCCGAGCTGACGGCGGCGGGCTGCCAGATCGTCCGCGTCGCCGTGCCGACGCAGGAGGACGCCGACGCGCTGCCGGCCCTGGCGCGCAAGTCGCAGATCCCGGTCGTCGCCGACATCCACTTCCAGCCGCGTTACGTCTTCGCCGCCATCGAGGCGGGGTGCGCGGCCGTCCGGGTCAATCCAGGCAACATCAGGAAATTTGATGACAAGGTAGGTGAGATCGCGCGGGCCGCGTCCGACGCGGGGGTGTCCATCCGCATCGGGGTCAACGCCGGCTCGCTCGACCCCCGGCTGCTGGCCAAGCACGGCAGGGCCACACCGGCCGCGCTGGTGGAGTCGGCGCTGTGGGAGTGCTCGCTGTTCGAGGAGCACGGCTTCCGCGACATCAAGATCTCCGTCAAGCACCACGACCCGCAGGTGATGACGGCGGCCTACCGGATGCTGGCCCGTAGCTGCGACTACCCGCTGCACCTCGGCGTCACCGAGGCCGGGCCGCTCATGCAGGGCACGATCAAGTCGGCGGTGGCGTTCGGGATCCTGCTCGACGAGGGCATCGGCGACACGATCCGGGTCTCGCTGTCCGCGCCTCCGGTGGAGGAGGTCAAGGTCGGCATCGGGATCCTGGAGTCGCTGGGGCTGCGGCGGCGGAGGCTGGAGATCGTCTCCTGCCCGTCGTGCGGGCGGGCCCAGGTCGACGTGTACGGGCTGGCCGAACGGGTGACCGCGGCCCTCGACGGCTTCCCCCACCCGCTGCGGGTGGCGGTGATGGGCTGCGTGGTCAACGGGCCGGGCGAGGCCAGGGAGGCGGACCTGGGCGTGGCCTCGGGCAACGGCAAGGGCCAGATCTTCGTCAGGGGCGAGGTGGTCAGGACCGTCCCCGAGTCGCGGATCGTGGAGACGCTGGTCGAGGAGGCCCTGCGGCTGGCCGGAGAGGCGTCCTGACGGGCGTGGGGAACGCATCGGCCGGGCGATGTCCCTGACGGAGGAGTGGGACATAGCCCGGCCGCGCGGTCCAGGTCGTGAGGGGGTATCTCCGCCTGGACGTCTAGTGGGTCAGACGCGCTGCCACAGAGCCGGCACGTTCGGCGGCTCCCAGCCCGGCTGAGCGGTGTGCCCCTGGAGGCAGCGGTACGACGAGCCGCCGTACGTCACCGTCGCGCCGGCGGCGTACGTCGTGCCCGCGGCCCACGTGCCGCCCGGGACGGTGGTCGTGACGGTCGGCGTGCTGGTCGGGCCGGGGCCGCCGCCCTGGGTGGCGAGGGTCAGGCCGTAGGCGGACAGGATCTCGTTGACCGGCTGGAAGTACGTCGTGCCGCCCGAGCTGCAGTTGCCCGAGCCGCCCGAGGTCACGCCCTGGGCCTGGTCGCCGGAGATGAACGAGCCGCCGGAGTCGCCGGGCTCGGCGCAGACGTTGGTCCGCGTCACGCCGGAGACGGTGCCCTCCTGGTAGGTGACGCTGGCGTTGAGCTGCTGGACCGAGCCGCAGTGGTAACCGGTGGTCGATCCGGCGCGGCAGACGGCCGAGCCCACCTGGGCCACGGTCGAGCCGCGTACGGGCAGGATGCCGGCGCTGTAGCCGTACACCACGCCGGTCGGGGTCCACTGGCCGTTGACCTCGACCCAGGAGTAGTCGTTGCCCGGGAAGGACGAGCCGCGGAAGGTGCCCATGGCGACCCGGTTGGAACCGGACGTGCTGGACCCGGCGGTGCCGCAGTGGCCGGCGCTGACGAAGCCGCCCTGCGAGCCGGCCTTGGTCACCGAGAAGCCGACCGAGCAGCGCGTCCCGGAGCCGATGTAGTAGGCGTCGCCGCCGCGGACGTCGTAGAAGAGCGTGGGCTTCTCGGCCGAGCGCACGACCTGGACGGCGGAGGCGTCCACGCCGCTGGCCTTCACCCAGGCGGCGGCCTTGGCGGGGTTGGAGCTGAGGACGACGACGGTGTTGTTGACGACGTCCACGTACCAGACGGGGGCGGTCTTCGGGGCCTTGGCCGACGCGCCGTCGAGCTTGGCCTTGACCTGGTCGAGGCTGCTCAGCGAGCGGGTGACCACGCGGGCCTGCACGCCGGCCGCGGCGATGGCGGCCACCTGCGAGCTGTCGGTGGTGGCGGTGACCGGGGTGGAGGTGGGGCCGGTCACCCAGGAGCCGGCGTAGGAGGCGCCTAACCGGGCGCGCAGGGTGGGTTCGAGACCGGCCGCCGCGGACTCGTTGACCAGGCGGGCCTCGGCCTGCTGACCGGTGATGCCGAGGTCCCTGCTCATGGCGTCGACCAGGCCCTGAGGGGGGTCGGCGACGGCCTGGGCGTTGGCCTGGGCGATGGCGTAGGGGGTGTCGTCCTGTGCGGTGGCGCCCTTGGCGGCGAAGGCCAGGGCGGGGACGCTGATCATGGTGACCGCGAGCGCGATGCCCGCCGTCACGGTCTTCCTGGGGAGCATGTGCATGTCTCCTCGCGTACAGGGGGGTGTCTGCACGGTACGGGTCCGAATACGAGGAGTGGTCGTCCCAAAAGACCCCTATCACGGTGTTATGGGGGAAATCGTTTGGGGCGCTATGTGGGGGTATGCGGCATTTATGCCGTCCGAATCCCATCTGGAGGCGTCATGAAGGCCGTCACCTGGCACGGCAAGCGCGACGTACGGGTCGAGGAGGTCCCCGACCCGGCCATCAAGGAGCCCAACGACGCGGTGATCCGAGTGACCAGCACCGGCATCTGCGGCTCGGACCTCCACCTGTACGAAGTGCTCGGCCCGTTCATGGCCGAGGGCGACATCCTGGGCCACGAGCCCATGGGCGTCGTCGAGGCCGTCGGGGCGGCCGTCACCGACATCAGGCCCGGCGACCGCGTCGTCATCCCGTTCAACATCTCCTGCGGCCACTGCCACATGTGCGGCCTGGAACTGTACGCGCAGTGCGAGACCACGCAGGTCAAGGAGCAGGGCATGGGCGCCGCGCTGTTCGGTTACACCAGGCTGTACGGCCAGGTGCCCGGCGGCCAGGCCGAGTACCTGCGCGTGCCCGAGGCCCAGTTCGGCCCGATCAAGGTCCCCGAGGGCCCGCCGGACGAGCGCTTCGTGTTCCTGTCCGACGTGCTGCCGACCGCCTGGCAGGCCGTCGACTTCGCGCAGATCCCGGACGGCGGCAGCGTCGCCGTCTTCGGCCTGGGCCCCATCGGCCAGATGTGCGCCCGCATCGCCCGCCACCTCGGCGCCCGCGTGATCGGCGTGGACGGCGTCACCGAACGCCTGGAGATGGCCCGCCGCCACGGCATCGAAGTCGTGGACGGGAGCGAGACCTCCGACGTGCCCGGGGCGATCCGCGAGCTCACCTCGGGCCGCGGCACCGACTCGGTGATCGACGCCGTCGGCATGGAGGCCCACGGCTCCCCGGCCGCCAAGATCGCCCAGACGCTCACCGGGCTGCTGCCGGACGCGGTGGCCGCGCCGCTGATGTCCCACGCGGGCGTCGACCGGCTGGCCGCGCTCAACCAGGCCATCGACACGGTCCGCCGCGGCGGCGTCATCTCCGTCATCGGCGTCTACGGGGGCATGACCGACCCGATGCCGATGTTGCGCATGTTCGACAAGGGCGTCACGCTGCGCATGGGCCAGGCCCACGTGCGGCGGTGGATCAACCGGCTCATGCCGCTGGTCACCGACGACTCCGACCCGCTCGGCGTCATGGACCTCACCACCCACCGCATGCGGCTGGACGAGGCGCCGCAGGCGTATGAGATGTTCCAGAAGAAGGCGAATGGCGCGATAAAGATCCTGTTGCAGCCCTGAGCAGGGGTTTCGCCGTCCGGAGCACGGGCAGCGGTGCATGCATGAGAGTCGTGGTGGTCGGGGCTACCGGCAACGTCGGCACGAGCGTCGTACGCGCGCTCGCGGCGGATGACAACGTGACGTCGATCGTGGGCGTCGCCCGCCGCCTGCCGGGATGGCGCATCGACCGCACCGAGTGGCGGCAGGCCGACGTCGCCACCGGCGACCTCTCGCGCATCTTCGACGGCGCCGACGCCGTCGTGCACCTCGCGTGGCTGTTCCAGCCCACCAGGGACCCGGCCGTCACCTGGCGGGCGAACGTGCTGGGCAGCATGCGGGTGTTCCGCGCGGCGGCCGAGGCCGGGGTGCCGGCGCTGGTCCACGCGTCCTCGGTCGGGGCGTACTCGCCGGGCCCCAAGGACCGGCCGGTGGACGAGAGCTGGCCCACGCACGGCTGGCCGGGCGCCGCGTACGGCCGGGAGAAGGCGTACGTCGAGCGGGTGCTCGACGTCTTCGAGCACGACCATCCGGCGATCCGCGTGGTGCGGATGCGACCGGGGTTCATCTTCCAGCGGGCGGCGGCCAGCGAGCAGCGCCGCCTGTTCGCCGGGCCGTTCCTGCCGCGCGGGCTCTTCCGGCCCGGCCGCATCCCGTTCGTGCCCGACGTGCCCGGACTGCGGCTTCAGGTCCTGCACGCCGACGACGCCGCCGAGGCGTACCGGCTGGCCGTGACCAGGACGGTGTCGGGGGCCTTCAACCTGGCCGCCGAGCCCGTGCTCGACCCCGCCGACCTGGCCAAGCTCCTCGGCACCCGGACGATGCCGGTCACGCCCTGGCTGGCCAGGACGCTGATGTCGGCCGGCTGGCACTTGCGGCTGGTGCCCGCCTCGCCGGGGCTGCTCGAACTGGCCCTGCGCATCCCCGTCATGAAGACCGACCGGGCCAGGGACGTCCTGGGCTGGCGGCCGCGGCGCTCCTCCTGGGACGCCATGCGCGAGCTGCTGGACGGCCTGCACGACGGCGCCGGCATGGAGACCCCGCCGCTCAGGCCCGACGGCGGTCCGGTGGGCCGGGCCAAGGAACTGGCCACGGGAGCCGGCGGCCGTCCCTGATCCGGGGGTGTAACGGCGCCGGACCGGGGAAGGGGACCGGTCTCTACGCAAGGTCCAGAGGCGTGGCCTGCGTGTCGTGACGACACGAAGGAGCGCCATGGCCCTTCTGCTGACCCAGCTCTTCACCCTCCACGACGTCACCAAGCTGCGCCGCGCGGTCGCCGAGCAGGCCGAGAACAGCGGGCTGCGCGACGGCCGGCTGGAGGACTTCGTCCTGGCCGTGCACGAGAGCGTGGTCAACGCCGTGGAGCACGCGGGCGGACGCGGACATCTGACGTTGTGGACGGTCGACGGGGTCATCCGCTCGGAGACGGCGGACCAGGGGGCGGGCATCCCGCAGGCGTACCTCGACGGCGCCGTCCGGCCGGCCGACCTCACCTGCACCGGCCGCGGGATCTACCTGATCCGGCGGTTGTGCGACCTGGCCGACTTCCGTACCGGGCCGGACGGCACCACGGTCCGGCTCACCATGCGCCTGCCGCACGCGCCCGCCCTCCCGCGGACCATGAAGCGGATCAGGGTCACCGGGAGCGGCGGGCCGTCCGGGCACTTCCAGGGCTGAGCGCGGGCGCGCCCGACTGCCCCGCCGCGGCCCCGGGTAGGCTCGGCAGGAGACGGAAGGGGCCACTACGTGAGCGGCGGAAACATTCCCCCCGAGATCATCTCTCCGGTCCGCCGCATCGGGCGGCGGGAGTTCGATTTCCAGCGCCAGGTCGCCATCATGGCCATCGTCAACCGCACCCCCAACTCCTTCCACGACCAGGGGAGCACGTACGAGCTCGACCGCGCGGTCGCGGCCTGCGTGCGGGCCGTCGAGGAGGGGGCCGACTGGGTGGACATCGGCGGGTTCGCCTTCAGCGCGGCCCAGGCCGCGATCGGCGTCGAGGAGGAGATCAATCGCGTGGCCCCGGTGATCGCCGAGGTCAGGGCCGCGACCGACGCCGTCATCTCGGTCGACACCCACCGTCCCGAGGTCGCCAGGGCGGCTCTTGCGGCCGGCGCCGACGTCATCAACGACACCAACGGCCTGCGCGAGCCCGGCCTGGCCGAGGTCGCGGCCGAGACCGGCGCCGGCGTGATCGTCACCCACAGCCTCGGCGGCCCCGGCAGGAGGGTCTTCCGCCCGAGCTACGACGACGTCGTCGGCGAGGTCGCCGGCTTCCTGCGCGAACGGGTCGCCTTCGCGCTCAAGGCCGGCATCGCCCCCGACCGGATCATCATCGACCCGGGCCACGACCTGAACAAGAACACCTTCCACTCCCTGGAGCTGACGCGGCGGCTGGAGGAGATCACCGCGATCGGCTACCCCACCCTGGTCGCGCTGTCGAACAAGGACTTCATCGGCGAGACCATCGACCGCCCGCAGGGCGAGCGCAAGGAGGGGACGATCGCCGCGAACGTCGTCTCCATCCTCAAGGGCGCCCGGATTCTGCGGGTGCACGACGTGGCCGCGACGGTCGCGTCCGTGCGCATGACCGAGGCCGTGCTCGGCTGGCGGACGCCGGTCGCGCCGAGCCACAATCTGGCGTGAGAGGAGCCGCGTCCGTGACCGATCGCAAGCCGGTGGGCATGCCGTTCGAGAGCTGGGTCGACAGGCAGATCCGCGAGGCGACCGAGCGCGGGGAGTTCGACGACCTGCCCGGCGCGGGCAAGCCGCTGCCCGGCCTCGACCGGCCGCACGACGAGATGTGGTGGATCAAGCAGAAGCTGGAGAGCGAGGGGCTGTCCCTGCCGCTGCCCCCGACGCTGGCGCTGCGCAAGGAGGCCGAGGAGGTGCTGCGGCAGGCCCGCGGGGCCAGGTCCGAGACCGAGGTGCGGCAACTGCTCGAAGAGGTCAACGAGAAGATCCGCGACGCGATCAGGAGGGGCCTGCCGGGGCCGCCGCTCAACCTGATGCCCTTCGACGTCGAGCGTGTCGTGTCGGAGTGGCGCGAGAGCCGCTGAGCGGCGCGGCCGATGGGGAAGGGGCCCGAGCTCCGGCCCGGGCCCCTTCGCCGGACGAGGGGCCCGGGTCAGGCGGGCCCCTCGGCCGGGGGGGGGGGGGGGGCGGGCGGCGCCCCCGGCCGCGGGGGGCGGGGGTCTGGGTGGGGGGGGGCGTGGGAGATCACCGGCCGGAGGAGCTGAC
>NZ_JBEYTJ010000018.1:0-197413 GCF_040642995.1 Nonomuraea sp. NPDC047529
CCGCCCTGCCCCGCGTGTTGGCAGGGCGCCCCGCACCAACACAACACCACCACCCCGTGGGGCCGCCCCCTGGTCCGCCCCCCCCCCCCGCCCCGGGGGGGGCCGTCGGCGTGTCAGGAGAGCCTGCCGAAGACCACCGGCAGCCGCAGGGACGAGTGCCCCGGCGACACGGTGACCCGGGTGCCCGCCGGGTAGCGCAGGGTGTAGTCGCGGTCGGTCGAGATGATCACCAGGCCCAGCCGGTGGCCCTTCTTGAACAGGTAGTCCTTGGGCTGGAAGTCCCAGGTGAAGGTGTACTCCTTGCCGGGGCGCAGCGGTTCGGTGCGGTCGGCGCGATGGCGGTTGCGCACGTCCAGCCATCCCCTGGAGACGATCTTGTACGCGGTCGTCGCCGTGCCGAGCCGCCGCAGCGTCGTGCAGCCCGTGTCACCCGGGACGCCCTCGCCGTAGCAGTAGCTCTGGCCGGTCGAGAGCAGGCTGCCGTCCGGGCGCACGTCCGTGCCGTAGTCCACCAGCAACGCCGTCAGGTACGGCGAGGCGCCGTCCTTGAACGAGGCCCGCACCGACACCGTCGGCGTGCCGGAGATCCGCACGTCGGCGGGCAGCTCGCCGGTCCGGTACGCCAGCCGGTTCGGATCGGCCCCGGTCGCCTCCACCAGTTGCTCGGCGCTCCTGGCGCTCTGGTCCACGAAGGACTCCTCGGGCGACAGCGGCCGGGGCAGCAGGCCGAGCCGTTCGCCCGCGGCCGGGTGCAGCGAGACCGTCGTGGCCCCGGGCAGCGGCCAGGAGGCGTGCTGCTGCCACTCGCCGACGCCGATCTCCACGTCGGCCTGCGGCTCGCGCATGATGCCCGAGTCGATGCCCTGCAACCAGTGGTCGAACCAGCCGTGCAGCTGGCGCAGCCACTCGGCGGTGCGCAGGTTGAAGGGGTTCATGTGGGTGCCCTGGTGCAGCCAGATCTTGCGCGGCACGTGCCGTTCGGCCAGGGCGTTCCACCATTGGGCGAACTGCTTGGTCTTGACGTTCCAGTCGTTGAGGCCGTGCACGAGGAAGACGCTGGCCTTCACCTTGTTCACGTCGTTGAGGTAGTTGCGGGCGTCCCAGAGCGGGCCGTAGTCGCCGGTGATCCGGTCCTGGGCCGCGGCGAGGGCGTCCATCTTGGCGCCGCAGACCTCGAAGCCCTTGTCCCTGGTCAGCACGAACTTGGCCAGCACGTCCAGGTCCTCGCCCTGGTAGCCGCCGGGGGCCAGGACGCCGCCGTTGGCGCGGTAGTAGTCGTACCAGCTGGAGATGGCGGCGATCGGGACGATCGTCTTCAGGCCCTCGACGCCGGTCGAGGCGACGGCGTTGGGCAGGGTGCCGTTGTAGGAGACGCCGATCATGCCGACCTTGCCGGTGGACCAGGTGGCGCTGACCTCGTTGCCGTCGGCGTCGAAGCCGCGGGCGCGGCCGTTCAGCCAGTCGATGGCGGCCTTGGGGCCGGCGGTCTCGTTGCGGTCGCCGGAGGTCGGGCAGCCGGTCGCGCGGGCGCTGCCCACGTTCTCGACCAGGGCGATGGCGTAGCCGCGGGGCAGGAAGTAGTTGTCGTAGTAGCCGTCGAACGGCTCACTGGCGAGCTTGTTCGAGGGCGACTTCAGGGTGGGCAGCGGGTTGCCGTTCTCGTCCACGTCCACGGGGTGGTTGGGGACGTCGTTGCCCGGGGCGTAGTACGGGCTGGCCTCCATGATCACCGGGACCTTGAGTCCCTGGTCGGTCTCCTTGGGGCGCAGGATGTCCATGGCGACGCGGTCGGGCTTCCCGTCGTCGTCGCTGTCGGTCCCGGCGACCTCCACGAACACCGTCTGCTTGACGGCGTCGGCACGGGAGAAGACGGGCTGGGTGGCGTTGTTCTCGATCTTCAGGGCGGGGGTGTCCGCCGTCGCGGGGGTGGGGCCGCCCAAGGTCACGGCGAGGATCGCGACCAGCGGTACGGCCAGTGTCTTCCAAGGCTGCATACGGGGCTCCGATACGAAATTTCCACCGTTGATCGGAATCTCTGCCATGATCGACCGCTCGGCAAGGGCCCCTTCCATACCAAACTTGGGCAAAATCTTCGGACACCATCCCAAGTGCCTGAACCCAGATTCAGGTCACGGACGCGCTTGATGTCGATAACGGAGCGGTTGCGACCCTGTGTGCCGGTTTGGTCTGCCCTGGTCAAGCAACTATCTTCCGTGCAGGTGCCGTACGTTTCTTCGCGCCTGCGATGAAGTTCGACGGCGAGGAAATGGAAGGGAGTCGCCTTGCTCGGCAAGCGATTCAGCAGGATTGCCGTCGGCTCGGTAGCCGGCGTCATGCTCATGGCAGTCGCGGCCTGTGGCGGCGAGGGTGGAGGCACCTCGGCGAGCACGCAGCCGAGCTCCGGCGCGAGCAGCGAGGCCCCCAAGGGCGGGCTGAAGGTCGGTCTGGCGTTCGACGTCGGCGGCCGTGGCGACAAGTCGTTCAACGACGCCGCCTACGCCGGCCTGGAGAAGGCCAAGACTGAGCTGAACGCCGACATCAAGGAGCTCAGCCCGGCGGCCGACGGTTCCAACCGCGGCGACCTGCTGCGCCAGCTCGCGGACGCGGGCTACAACCCCATCATCGGCGTCGGCTTCGCCTACGGCGACGACATCAAGAAGACCGCCGCCGAGTACCCCGACGTGCAGTTCGCCGTCGTCGACTCGGCCTCCAACGGCCCGAACGTGACCGGCCTGCTGTTCGCCGAGGAGCAGGGCTCCTACCTGGCGGGCGTCGCCGCGGCGACCAAGTCGGAGGCCGGCCACGTCGGCTTCGTGGGCGGCGTCGAGAACGACCTGATCAAGAAGTTCCAGGCGGGCTTCGTGATGGGCGCCAAGTCGGTCAAGTCGGACATCAAGATCGACATCAAGTACCTCACCCCCGACGGTGACTTCTCCGGCTTCAAGGCCCCCGACAAGGGCAAGGTCGCGGCCGAGAAGATGTACCAGGACGGCGCGGACATCGTCTACCACGCCGCCGGCGACTCCGGCCTCGGCGTGTTCCAGGCGGCCGCCGCGGCCAAGAAGAAGGCCATCGGCGTCGACTCCGACCAGCGGCAGACGGTCAAGGAGACCGACCTGCAGTCGGTCATCATGACCTCGATGCTCAAGCGCGTGGACGTCGGCGTCTTCGAGTTCGTCAAGGCCTTCCAGGGCGGTGCCAAGGGCGGCAGCAACACCGTCTACGACCTCAAGGTCGACGGCGTGGGTCTGTCCACCACCGGTGGCGAGATCGACGACATCAAGGACAAGCTCGACGCTGCCAAGAAGGACATCGTCGACGGCAAAATCACGGTTCCGTCCAAGCCGTAATCTGGGTAGGAACGGACGACCGAGGGCCCGGAGTCCCCACTTCGGGCCTTCTCGCTATCCGCCCCGTCCGCCCCCCATGCTCTAGGAGAGGCGAAATGAGCTCGGACACCCTCGCCGCGGTGCAACCCGCCGTAGAGCTGGAGGGCATCACCAAGCGTTTCCCCGGCGTCGTCGCCAACCACGACATCCGCATCACCGTCGAACCCGGCACGGTGCACGCGATCGTCGGCGAGAACGGCGCCGGCAAGTCGACCCTGATGAAGATCCTCTACGGCATGCAGAAGCCGGACGAGGGCACGATCCGGGTCAACGGCCGCGAGGTCACCTTCCGCACCCCCAGCGACGCCATCGACGTCGGCATCGGCATGGTCCACCAGCACTTCATGCTGGCCGACAACTTCACCGTGCTGGAGAACATCGTCCTCGGCGCCGAGCCCACCAAGGCCGGCGTGCTCGACACCGGCAGGGCGCGGGCCCGCATCGCCGAGCTGGCCAGCAGCCACGGCCTGCGCGTCGACCCCGACGCGCTGGTGGAGAACCTCGGCGTCGGCGACCGCCAGCGGGTGGAGATCCTCAAGGTCCTCTACCGCGGCGCCCGCATCCTCATCCTCGACGAGCCGACGGCGGTCCTCGTGCCGCAGGAGGTCGAGGAGCTGTTCGAGAACCTGCGCGAGCTCAAGGCCGAGGGCCTGACCGTCATCTTCATCTCGCACAAGCTCGACGAGGTGCTGAACATCGCCGACGCGATCACCGTGATCCGCCGCGGCACCACCGTCGCCAGCGTGAACCCCGCCGAGGTCACCGCCCGCCGGCTCGCCGAGCTGATGGTCGGCAGCGAGCTGCCCACGCCGGAGACCCGCGAGTCCACCGTGCGGGAGAGCGTCACGCTGAGCGTGTCCCGGCTGACGATGGAGGCCGACGGCTTCCGTCCGGTGCCCAAGGGCACCTCCGTCGGCCTGTACGTCGACAAGCTCCGCGAGGAGGGCAAGCGCCTGATCCTTGACGACGTCTCCTTCGACATCCACGCGGGCCAGATCCTGGGCATCGCCGGCGTCGAGGGCAACGGCCAGTCCGAGCTGATCGAAGCGATCATGGGCATGCGTCCCGCCCACGGCACGATCACCCTCGGCGGCGTGGACGTCAGCGCCTGGTCCACGCTGAAGCGCAGGGAGGCCGGCATCGGCTACATCCCCGAGGACCGCCACCGGCAGGGCCTGCTGCTGGAGGCGTCCCTGTGGGAGAACCGGGTGCTCGGCCACCAGACCAGGTCCCCGGCGCGCCGCGGCATCTGGGTGGACCGCCGCGCCTCGAAGGCCGACACCGAGCGCATCGTCAAGGAGTACGACGTGCGCACCCCCAGCGTGGACACCCTGGCCCTGGCCCTGTCCGGCGGCAACCAGCAGAAGCTGATCGTCGGACGCGAGATGAGCGGCGAGCCGTCGTTCCTCATCGCCGCCCACCCCACCCGCGGCGTGGACGTCGGCGCCCAGGCCGCCATCTGGGACCACCTGCGCAACGCGCGGGCCGCCGGTCTGGCCGTGCTGCTGATCTCGGCCGACCTCGACGAGCTGATCGGCCTGTCCGACACGATCAGGGTCATCCTGCGCGGCCGGCTCGTGGCCGAACTCGACCCGTCCGACGTCACGCCCGAGCGGCTTGGCGGTTACATGACCGGCGCCATCGCCGGTACTGAGGAGACGTGATGCCCGCCGGGCTCAACCGGGCGCTGCTCACCGTCGCAGGCGCCATCGTCGCCATCGTCCTGGCGATCGCGATCTCCAGCGTGGCGATCATCGCGGCGGGCGCCAGCCCGATCGACGCGTTCGCCGCCTTCTTCGACTTCGGCGAGACCGCGCGTTCGGTGTCCAACGGCATCGCGGCGTTCCTCAACCGGGCGGTGCCGCTGTTCATCGCCGGTCTCGCGGTGGCGGTCGGCTTCCGCATGAACCTCTTCAACATCGGCGTCGAGGGCCAGTACCGGATCGCGGCCATCTGCGCGGCCTACGTCGGCTCGACGTTCACCGCCCCGAAGCCGATCCAGATCCTGGTGATCATCGTCGTCGCGGCGGTCGTGGGCGGCGCGTACGCGCTGATCCCCGCGGTCATGAAGGTGACCCGCGGCGTCAACGAGGTCATCTCCACGATCATGCTCAACTACATCGCGATCTCGCTGGCCTCCTACCTGGTACGCGGCCCGTTCGCGGGCCAGCGGGCCGCCGGTCAGCTCACCACGACCACGCCGCAGCTGCCCGAGTCGGCCATGTTCCCCAACCTGAACTTCGTCTTCGACTGGTTCGGGCTGCTGCCGCCCACCCGCGGCGGCGGCGTGTGGGGCTTCCTGCTCGTGGCCGTCGTGCTCGGCCTGGTGGTCTGGGTCGTGCTGGAGCGCACGCGGTTCGGCTTCAACGTCAAGGCCAGCGGGCTCAACGGTCCGGCCGCCTTCGCCTCGGGCGTCAACCCGAAGAAGATGGTCATCGCGGCCATGGTGCTGTCCGGCGCGATCGCGGGGCTCATCGGCCTGCCCGAGATCCTCGGCGACAAGGGCGCCTTCAACTCCAACTTCACCGCCGGCCTCGGCTTCCTCGGCATCGCGGTGGCGCTGCTGGGCAGGAACAAGCCCGTCGGCATCGCGATCGCCGCGCTGCTGTTCGCCTTCCTCGACCGGGCGCAGGGCGCGCTGCAGATCGCGGACGTGCCGTCGTCGGTCATCACGATCATCCAGGGCGTCATCGTCCTGCTGGTGGTCATCGCGAACGAGGTGACCAACCGCATCGCCATGCGGCTTGAGGAGCAGCGGGCCGCCCGGCAGCTCGACACGAACAGACCGGTTGAGGTGGCAGCATGAGCAGGGTCGGCAAATACCATCTGGCGCTGCTCGGCGTCGCCGCGCTCATCCTGCTGCTGTCGCTGGTGCGGATCATCTCCGGCCAGGACGACCTGACCTCCTCCGGCACGTTCAACGCGGCGCTGCTGCTCGCGGTGCCGATCGGGCTGGCCGGTCTCGGCGGCCTGTGGGCCGAGCGGGCCGGCGTGGTCAACATCGGCCTCGAAGGCATGATGGTGCTCGGCACCTGGTTCGCCGGCTGGGCCGGATACCAGTGGGGCGCCGTGGCCGCGCTGCTCGCCGGGCTGCTCGGCGGCGCGCTCGGCGGGCTCATCCACGCGATCGCGACCGTCACGTTCGGCGTCGACCACATCATCAGCGGCGTCGCCATCAACCTGCTCGGCCCCGGCATCACCCGCTTCCTGTCGGAGGTCCTCTACGGCGAGGGCACCTCGGCCAGCGCGAAGGGCGCCGGCATCACCACCTCGCCGGCGATCAGCTCGGGCGCCCCCGAGGTGAGCCTGCCCGTGTTGTCGTCCGGCCCCGACCTGCTCGGCAAGCTGGAGAACACCCACTGGTTCCTGCTCTCCGACCTGGCCGGCATCCTGCGCGGCCTCACCCACGACGTGAACGCGCTGATCATCCTGGCCGTGCTGCTGCTGCCGGTGACGTACCTGGTGCTGTGGCGCACGTCGTTCGGGCTGCGGCTGCGTTCGGCGGGGGAGAACCCGTGGGCGGCCGAGTCGCTGGGAGTGAACGTCTACCGGATCAAGTACCTCGCGGTCGTCGTCTCCGGCGCGTTCGCCGGGCTCGGCGGCGTGTTCCTGGTCTTCGTCTCCAACAAGTACGTCGAGGGCCAGACGCAGGGACGCGGCTTCATCGGCCTGGCGGCCATGATCTTCGGCAACTGGCGGCCCGGCGGGCTCGCGGCCGGCTCGTCGCTGTTCGGCTACGCCAGCGGCCTGCAACTGCGCAGCTCCGGCGACGCCAACGCGGTCACCACGTTCTTCCTGTTCGGGTCGCTGCTGCTGGTGATCTACATCGCGCTCCAGATCCGCAAGCTGGTCGCGCCGAGCCAGCCGGCCGAGGTCGTGACCAGGGGCGTCAAGGACTACACCGTGATCGCCGCCGCGGCGGTGGGCGCGCTCGTGCTGTTCTGGCTCTGGCGGACCGTGGAGACGCTGCCGGGCGAGTTCGTCTTCATCACGCCACACGTGCTCACGCTGCTCGTGCTCCTGGTCGCCTCGCAGCGTCTGCGGATGCCCAAGGCCGACGGCGTACGCTTCCGTCGGGGGGATCAACATTGAACATCGATTGGGACGGCCTGCGCGCCGAGGCCGCCACGGCCATGCGCAACGCCTACGCGCCGTACTCCAAGTTCCCGGTGGGGGCGGCGGCGGTCGTCGACGACGGCCGGATCGTCACCGGCTGCAACGTCGAGAACGCCTCCTACGGGCTCGGCCTGTGCGCCGAGTGCGGCCTGGTGTCGGCGTTGCAGATGTCGGGCGGCGGCCGGCTGGTGGCCTTCACCTGCGTCGACGGCCACGGCGAGCTGCTCATGCCGTGCGGGCGCTGCCGTCAGCTCCTGTACGAGTTCGGCGGTGAGGACCTGCTGGTCGAGACCGTCGACGGCCCCAAGCGCATGGCGCAGATCCTGCCGTACGCGTTCGGCCCCGACGACCTCAGCAGGAGCACGTGACCATGGACGCCATCGAGGTCATCCGCGCCAAGCGCGACGGCGGCGAGCTCAGCACCGCCCAGGTCGACTGGGTGATCGCCGCCTACACCCGCGGTGACGTGGCCGACGAGCAGATGTCCGCCCTGGCCATGGCCATCCTGCTCAACGGCATGAACCGGCGCGAGATCGCCGACTGGACGCAGGCCATGATCCGCTCGGGCGAGCGCATGGACTGGTCGATGCTCGACCGGCCCACGGCCGACAAGCACTCCACGGGCGGCGTCGGCGACAAGATCACGCTGCCGCTGGCCCCGCTGGTGGCGGCGTGCGGGGCGTACGTGCCCCAGCTCTCCGGGCGCGGCCTCGGGCACACCGGGGGCACCCTGGACAAGCTGGAGTCCGTCCCGGGCTGGCTGGCCTCGCTCTCCAACGACCAGATGCTGCACGTCCTGCGCACGGCCGGCGCGGTGGTCTGCGCGGCGGGCTCGGGCCTGGCCCCGGCCGACAAGAAGCTCTACGCGCTGCGCGACGTCACCGGCACGGTCGAGTCGATCCCGCTGATCGCCTCCTCGATCATGTCGAAGAAGATCGCCGAGGGCACCGGCTCGCTGGTGCTCGACGTGAAGGTCGGCTCCGGGGCGTTCATGAAGACGACCGAGACGGCCCGCGAGCTGGCCGAGACCATGGTCGCGCTCGGCGGTGACGCGGGCGTGCGCACGGTCGCGCTGCTGACGGCCATGGACCGGCCGCTCGGCCGCGCCGTGGGCAACGCGCTGGAGGTCGAGGAGTCGATCGAGGTGCTGGCCGGCGGCGGGCCGTCCGACGTGGTGGAGCTGACCGTACGGCTGGCGCGCGAGATGCTGGCGGCCGCCGGGGTCTCCGGCAAGGACCCGGCCGACGCGCTGCGCGACGGCTCGGCCATGGACGCGTGGCGGCGGATGATCTCCGCCCAGGGCGGCAACCCCGACGCGGTCCTGCCGAGGGCGGCCGAGACCATGACGGTCGCGGCGCCGTCGTCCGGGATGCTGGCCCACCTCGACGCGTACGCGGTGGGGCTGGCCGCCTGGCGGCTCGGCGCCGGACGGGCGCGCAAGGAGGACCCGGTGTCGTTCGGGGCCGGGATCGTGCTGCACGCCAAGCCCGGCGACCTGGTCCGCGAGGGGCAGCCGCTGATGACGCTGCACGCGGACGAGACGGCCAGGTTCGAGCGGGCGCTGGAGGCGCTGGCGGGCGGCTACGAGGTCGCCGAGTCGGGGCGCGAACTGCTGCCCCTGGTCATCGACCGCATCGGCTGACCACCGGGATCACTCGTGCGCGGCGGCCGGACCCCTGCCGGGGACGGCCGCCGGTCTTTCTCGCGGGCCGGCTAGGTGGTGACGGCGGGGACGTCGGTGAAGACGTCCGCGAGCACGGCGCGCTGCGTGGGCAGCGCCTCGGTGTACCGCTCGCGCCCCTCGTCGGTGATGCAGACGAACACGCCCCGGCGGTCGGAGACGCAGGTGTCGCGGGTGACGAGCCCGCTCTTCTCCAGCCTGGCCACGACCCTGGACAGGGCGCTCTGGCTCAGGTGGACCTCCTCGCAGAGCTCCTGGATGCGCAGCTTCCTGTCGTTGTGGACGATGCGGTCGAGCACCTCGAACTCGCTGGGCCCGAGCCCGTGCCGCTCGCCGAGCTCCCGCTCCAGCGCGCACATGGCCTTGGCGTGTTTGGCCAGGACGTAATGCCAGGTCTCGACCACGAACTCCTCGTCCATGTCGCGGAGGTTACCATCTCGGGAAGATTCATGCAACGGCATTAAATGCACTTGCATTAGATGCGAGCGCATGTATTGTTCTGACTCATGTCCTCTTCCTCATCCCGTTGGGGCGCGCTCGCCGTGCTCTGTGCAGTGATCTTCCTTGACGCCCTTGACGTCTCCATGGTCGGTGTCGCCCTGCCGGCCATCCAGCACGACCTGGGCCTCAGCACCTCTTCCCTGCAGTGGGTGGTCAGCGGCTACGTGCTCGGCTACGGCGGTCTTCTGTTGCTCGGGGGCAGGACCGCCGACCTGCTCGGGCGGCGCAGGGTTTTCCTGGTCGCTCTGGGCGTCTTCGCCGTCGCGTCGTTGCTGGGTGGTGTCGTGGACGACGGGGGCCTGCTGATCGCCGCCCGGTTCGTCAAGGGGGTGGCCGCCGCCTTCACCGCGCCCGCCGCCTTGTCGATCATCACCACCACGTTTCCCGAGGGGCCGGAGCGCAACAAGGCATTGAGCATCTTCACCGCCTGCGCCGCCAGCGGCTACTCGCTCGGCCTCGTGCTCTCCGGCCTGCTGACCGGGCTCGGCTGGCAGTGGACGCTCCTCATGCCGGTGCCGGTCGCGGTCATCGCGCTGATCGCCGCGTTGAAGGTGCTGCCGAAGGGCCAGGAGGAGCGCGCCGAGGGCGGTCACGACCTCATCGGCGCCGTGCTGATCACCGCCTCGATGTTGCTGCTGGTCTTCACCGTCGTGCAGGCTCCCGAGGCCGGCTGGGCCTCGTTCCGGACGATCGGCTCGCTGGTGGCCGTGGCGGTGCTGCTCGGCCTGTTCGTCTTCACCGAGCTGCGGTTGAAGCACCCGCTGGTGCGGCTCGGCATCCTGCGCTCGGGTCACATCGTGCGGGCCAACCTCGGGCTGCTCATCCTGATGGGCTCGTACGTGGCCTTCCAGTTCGTGGCCATGCAGTACTTCCAGAACCTGCTGCACTGGTCGGCGCTCGGCACGGCCCTGGCGTTCCTGCCCGCGGGCCTGCTCGTCGCGGTCACCTCGACCAAGATGGGCGACTTCGCCGACAGGTTCGGCACCGGCAAGCTGATCGTCATCGGCGCCGCGGCCCTGGCCGGCGGGTACGCGGTCTTCCTGGGCATCGACGAGACGCCGAGCCTCGGCGGCCTGGTGATCCCCGGCATGGTCCTGCTGGGCGTGGCCTTCGCCCTGTCCTTCCCCGCGCTGAACATCCAGGCCACCAACGGCGTGGACGACGACGAGCAGGGCCTGGCCTCCGGGCTGCTCAACACCTCCGGCCAGGTCGGCGGCGCGATCGTGCTGGCCGTGGTGACCGCCGTGCTCACCTCGGGCGGCGAGACGCTGTCGATCGGCGCGCTGCGCTCGGCGATCGTGGTCGCGCTGGTGCTGGCCCTGGTCGGGCTGGTGATCTCGGCCACCGGCCTGCGCTCGGGCAAGGCCGCCGCGGTCGAGCAGGAGGACGCGAAGGTCTTCGAGGCCGTCTGACCTCCGCGCGGCAGGGAAGAGGGTTCCGCTCGAAGCGGGGCCCTCTTCCTCATTCCTCCAGCGCGCCGATCGGGTCGGAGTAGTCGATCCACTCCGTCGCGGAGTCGTCGAAGGCGTTGGCCTCGCCGGTGCGGACGTCCACCTGGATCAGGTACACGTCCTCGCGGTCCCACAGGCGCACGAGGACCTTGCCGGGGCCCAGCCAGCGTTCCACCCTGATCACTTCGAGGTCGTCGTCGTCCAGGCGGGTGCGGGGGCCGGCGACGCGGCCGGTGCGGGCGTCCATGGTGACCAGCCGGGCGTCGGCCGTCACCAGGGCCAGAAGGCGGCCGTCGGGCGAGAGCGCGGCGCCGTGCTCGACGAGGGCGGGGTCGATCCGGAACCCCTTCGTGCGGGTGCGCGCGCCGTCCAGCCTGAGCGTGCTGACGGAGGCGTGGCCGGGCACGTCGGTGGTGTCCCGGCGTTCGGCGACCACGCGCGTGCCGTCGTCGTCCACGGCCAGGATCTCGACGTCCTCGCCGCGTACGGTGCTGGTCGTGCCCGTCCGGAAGTCGAGCACCGCGCCGTCGCCGGACGCGCCGAAGGACAGCGAGAAGTAGCGGCCGTCCGGGGACGACGCGATGTGCGCCTCGCCGTCCCCGGCCGTCGCCTCGATGCGCTTGACCGCGCCCGTGGGCAGGTCGTGGACCAGGTAGCGGCCCTGCGGGTTCTGGTAGGCGAGCCGGTGGCCGTCCTGGCTGAGGGCGAGCGGCATGGAGTCGCCGGTGGCCGGGTCGTAGCCGGCCCGCGCGCCCGGCAGCCGCCACTCCGTGCCCGACCGGGTCGTGAGCACCCACTGGCCGCAGGGCCGGGGGTCGTGGGCGTCCACCTCGGCGTCGCGGCAGTAGCCCGGATAGGCGAAGCGGACCGGGTCGGGGAGCGCGGCGGGCAGCGGGTCGCGGGTCTCCTCGGCGGCGCCCGCCGCCCCGGGGTCGAAGGGGGAGCGGGCCATCGCCTCGTTCACGTTGTCGGCCACCGCGGACAGGCCCGCCACGACCGTCGCGACCAGCGCGGCGACCAGGCCGGCGGAGGCGAGCGTCCACACCGACGCCCGTACCCTGCGCCGCGTCGTGAGCCGGCGCAGGACGGTGCCGGCGAGGTCGGTGCGCGGCAGCTCGGCGGCCAGGGAGAGCAGGGCGGCGCGCAGGGCCGGATCCGCGTCCTGACCCTCCTCCGCCGGGGCGGCGGGCTCGGGGGCGGCGCCGAGCGTCCAGGGGGAGGAAGGCGTCGTGTCGGTCCGGGGAGGCTCGTCCGGGAACAGGTGCGGGTGGGAGGCGCGGAGCCGGGCGCGGGCCCGCCGCAGCTCGTCGTCCAGGGCGCCGGTCCACAGGCCCGTGACCGCGGCCGCGTGCGGGAGGCTCAGCCCGTCGTGGAAGGTGACGACGACGGCCGCGCGGGTCGTCGGGGCGAGCCCGGTGAACAGGTGGCCCTCCGGCAGCGGCCAGGGCTCGCCCGTCGCGCCCAGGAACCGTCCGTACAGCTCGCGCAGCACCGCGTCGGCCGGGCGGTGGTAGCGGATGGCGGACCACCGGCGGCAGGCCGCGAGCAGGGCGTGGACGGTCAGCTCGCGCGCCTTGTCCACGTCGCCGGTCAGCAGGTACGCCGTCCGCGCGAACGAGGGCTCATAGGACGCCAGAAAAGCCGATAAGTCGTGGGATTTGCTCACTTGTATGACTCCTTGGAGGTTGATCAGCGTAGAGGCAGTCCCGGCCGCGCGGAAGTGCCCCGGAAACCCGGACCGATCCGCCGTGGAGCCGCTTGCAGGCCCGTGGGCTGGGCATCTACCGGGCATGCGCCCGTCATCCCCGACCTGCGACCGGTCGTCGCGCCTTCGCCTCGTCGCGCCGCTCGCCTGCCTCGCCGTGCTGACCGCGTGCGGCACCGTCACGCAGACCGCCCGGCTGGACACCCCCGCGGAGACCAGCCCGGCCGCCACCCCACGCAGCACCCCCTCCGACGTCCCCACCAGCACCGCCGAGGTGGACGTCGAGCGCGACGGCCTCGACCCGGCCGTGGTGACCGGCGTCCGGTACGCCACCCACGACGGCTACGACCGGGTGGTCATCGATCTCAAGGGCGACATTCCCGGATACAAGGTCAAATGGGTGGACGAGTTCCTGGAGGACGGTTCCGGCGAGCCCATGGGCGTCCGCGGCGGCGCGTACCTGCAGCTCACCCTGGTCCCCGCCAACGCGCACGACGACGACGGCAATCCCACCTGGAAGGGCGGCCCCGTCTACCCGGCCAACCTCAAGAACGTCTCCGACGTCGTCAGGACCGGCGACTTCGAGGGACGCGTGGGCATCGGCCTGGCGCTCGCCCGCAAGGCCGGCTTCCGGGTGAAGGAGCAGTCCGCGCCGAGCCGGCTGGTGCTCGACGTGGCACACTGATCCCCGTGGTGAGAAAGATCGAGGGCCCGACCCGCATCCCCGTCCCCGGCGGCAAGCTCATCGACGAGCACGTGGGGCGCGTCAACAGTGGCGACGAGCAGGTCTCGATCGCCCACATGACCGCCCCGCCCGGCTGGGCCGAGCCCGCCCAGACGCCGTCGTTCACCGAGTACACCGTGGTCCTGCGCGGCAGCGTGCTCGTCGAGCACGACGGCGGCACGGTCGAGATCGCCGCCGGCCAGTCGGTGGTGACCTCGCCGGGGGAGAGGGTGCGCTACAGCGCGGGCCCCGACGGCGCCGAGTACGTCGCCGTGTGCCTGCCCGCCTTCGCGCCGGAGGCCGCGGGCCGCGACTGACCCGGGAGGCCGCGCGGGTGTGCCGGAGGGGTCGTCCACAGGCGGGCGCGACGTGTGCGGCGGCGGAGGAGTGTGCTCATATCATGGCCAGATGAGCCCCACGCTTGACAAGATCCGGCTGGCTCCCAAGGTGTTGTTGCACGATCACCTCGACGGCGGGCTGCGCGCCGAGACGATCGTCGAGCTCGCACGGGAGATCGACTACGGGCGGCTGCCCTCCACCGACCCCGACAACCTGCGCCTGTGGTTCGAGGAGGCCGCCGACTCCGGGTCGCTTGAGCGCTACCTGGAGACCTTCGACCACACGGTCGCGGTCATGCAGACCCGCGAGTCCCTGGTCCGGGTGGCCGCCGAGTGCGCCCGCGACCTCGCCGACGACGGCGTGGTCTACGCCGAGGTGCGCTTCGCCCCCGAGCAGCACACCACCATGGGGCTGAGCCTCGACCAGGTGGTGGAGGCGGTGCTCGAAGGGTTCACGCTCGGCTCGCAGGGGCGCGGCATCCGGGTCGGCACGCTGCTGACCGCGATGCGGCACATGGCGCGTTCGATGGAGATCGCCGAGCTGGCCGTGCGCTACCGCGACGCCGGCGTCGTGGGGTTCGACATCGCCGGGGCCGAGGCCGGCTACCCGCCCACCCGGCACCTCGACGCCTTCGAGTACCTCCAGCGGGAGAACGCGCACTTCACGATCCATGCCGGCGAGGCGTTCGGGCTGCCGTCGATCTGGCAGGCCATCCAGTGGTGCGGCGCCGACCGGCTGGGCCACGGCGTGCGGATCATCGACGACATCGCGGTGGCCGGCGACGGGTCGGCCAAGCTGGGGCCGCTGGCGGCGTACGTGCGCGACAAGCGCATCCCGCTGGAGATGTGTCCCACGTCCAACCTCCAGACCGGGGCCGCCGCCTCGATCGCCGAGCATCCCATCGGGCTGCTGCGCAGGTTGCACTTCCGGGTCACCGTCAACACCGACAACCGGCTGATGAGCTCCACGAGCGTGTCGCTGGAGTTCGCCAAACTGGTCGAGGCGTTCGGCTACGACTGGGACGACCTCCAGTGGTTCACGGTCAACGCGATGAAGTCGGCCTTCCTCCCGTTCGACGAGCGGCTGGCGCTGATCAACGGCGTGATCAAGCCGGGGTTCGCGCAGATCAAGTGGCAGCCGTGAAGCACACCTACCGGTCCAAGACCGCTTTCGTGCTGGGCTGCGCGTGGCTGGTCTTCGTGGCGTTCAACGTGTGGGACCTGACGGCCCACTACAACGGCAAGCCGTCCATGGTGGCGCTGGCCGTGCTCGGGGCGATGTCGGCGCTCGTCTACGCGATCGCGATCAGGCCCGCCACCGTGGTCGGCGAGGAGGGCCTGCTGGCCCGCAACCCGCTGCGCACGACGTTCCTGCCGTGGGCGTCCGTCGGCGAGGTGACGGTCACCCACTCCATCGCGGTCCGCCACGGCGGCGAGGGCGCCGACGAGCAGGTGCTGCGGTTGTGGACGCCGATGAGCAGCGCCCGCGAGCGGTCCAAGGCGCAGCGGCGCGGGGTGCCCAAGCCCGAGCGCGGCGGCCGGTTCCGGGTCGAGACCACGGTGAGCAAGGCCGAGCAGGCCGCCGCCGAGGCGTTCACCGGCAAGACGCACGCCGACTTCGTGGGCGACCAGATCCGCGACCGCGCCGAGGCCGCCCGCCGCCGCGAGGAGCCGGCGACCCCGGCCAGGGTCACCTGGTCCTATGACTCGATCGCGGTCCTCGTGGCCGCGGTCGCCCTGATCGTCGCCGCCGTCGTCATCGCCTGACCGTCCGCCGGCCCGGGTGGGCGGGCGGACGGCGCGATGTCAGGAGGTCCGGCGGGTGAGGAAGCGGGTCATGCCTGCCTGGGCCAGGCCCGCCCGCTCGACCTGCCGGGCCGCCTCGGTCTCGGCCTCGAAGGCGCGCTCGACGTCGGCGAGCGCCGGGCGCAGCAGCCGGAGGTGCGTGGCGGTGGCGGTGCCCGGCCGCGTCCAGTGGCGCACCCGCGCGATCGCCGTCTCCACCAGCTTCTCGGCGGGCACGAGCTCGTCCAGCAGCCCGGCCGCAAGCGCGGCGGCGGCGTCCAGGCGGGCCGAGTCCAGCACCAGCCGCAGCGCCCGGCCTCCCGCCAGCCGGGGCAGCAGGTGACCGGCGGCGTTCGAGATCGACAGGCCGAGGTGGTTCTCGGGGAAGAAGTACTCGGCGGCCGGGGCGCCGAGCCGCGTGTCGAAGCAGAGCGTCCACTCGGCGGCGCCGCCGACGGCCAGGCCGTTGACCGCGGCGACCACCGGCACCTCGGTCTCCAGCACGGCCCTGGTCATGTCGTGGAACAGCTCCACCTCCGCCTCCAGCGGCTTGCCCGCCGCCTCGGCGATGTCCTCGCCCGCCGAGAAGGCCCGGCCGGCGCCGGTCACCACGATGCCCCTCGCCGTACGGCCGTGCGCGCGGACGGCCGCGGCCAGGTCCCTGCGCATGCCGGCGGTGAGGGCGTTCAGTTTCTCGGGGCGCGTGAGGGTGATCAGGGCCACCTCGTCGCGTACGGTCACGTCGATCATGCCGGGTCCTCCGTGGGGATGGCGGGGGCGG
Source organism: Nonomuraea sp. NPDC047529 (assembly GCF_040642995.1). NCBI lineage: Bacteria > Bacillati > Actinomycetota > Actinomycetes > Streptosporangiales > Streptosporangiaceae > Nonomuraea > Nonomuraea sp. NPDC047529. The sequence continues at coordinate 16,472 of NZ_JBEYTJ010000018.1, forward strand.
CGCGCTGGTCGCGGCCGGGGCGGAGCAGGTGGCGCTTCTCGATGCGGGCGGACGGGGTGAGCGTGAACGACTCCACGAACTCCACGTACGCCGGGATCTTGAAGCGGGCCAGGCGTTCCCTGGCATGGGCGATGACGGCGGCGGCTGTGCCCGCGTCGGCGGCGTGTCCGGGGCGGAGCTGGATGAACGCCTTGGGCAGCTCGCCGAAGAGGTCGTCGGGGATGGGGACCAGGGCCGCGGACAGGACCGCGGGATGCCCGGCGAGCACGCTCTCGACCTCGGCGCACGAGATGTTCTCACCGCCCCTGCGGACCATGTCCGTCAGCCGCCCGGCATGTCGGATACGCCCTAGCTCGTCGCGTACGCCCAGGTCGCCGGTGTGGTACCAGCCGCCGCGGAAGGCGTGCGCGGTGGCCTCGGGATGGTTCCAGTAGCCGTTCATCATGGGCGCGCCGCGGACCAGGATCTCACCGGTCTCGTCGTCGAGCCGGACCTCCTTGCCGGGCGGTGGCGTGCCCATCGCGCCGGTGCCGACCGTGTCGTCCGCGTCCGGGGCGGCCATCAGGTCGCAGCCGCTCTCGGTGGAGCCGTACAGCTCGCGCCAGGGTGCGCCCCAGCGCTCCTCGAACGTGCGGTGCAGGCCCGGGACGATGCCGGAGCAGAGCACGAGCCGCATCCGGTTGTCGCGGTCGAGGGGGCTCGGCGGCTGCTTGTGCATCAGCAGGGGCATGGTGCCCAGCACGTACGTGAGGGTCGCGCCGTGCTCGCGGACGGCGGGCCAGAAGCCGGAGGCGGAGAAGCGCGGGAGGACCACCAGCGGGATGCCGCCGGCCAGGCAGAGCAGGGTGGTCCATTGCGGGTCCATGTACGAGTACGCCTGGGCGATCAGCAGGACGTCGTCGTCGCGCAGGCGTACGAGGTCGGCGACGACCCGCGCGGTCCTGACCCAGTAGTCGTGGGTGAGCAGGCAGGCTTTGGGGAAGCCCGTCGTCCCCGACGTGTACTGGAAATTAGCGACATTGTCCGCGCTGGGGGATATGTCGAGAGGTGGGCCATCTGTCAGCGTGTCCACGAGGTGCACCACGCCGGGCACGCGCGCCGCGTGGGCCCGGCCGGCGAGGGTGGCGACCGCGCCGGAATCGCGCAGGACGTGCTCCAGGTCGGCGGCCTGGTAGCGCACGTTCACGGGGACGGTGACCGCCCCCGCCTTCAGGACGGCGAACCAGCTCAACGGCCACCACGGCTCGTTGTCCAGCATGACGGCCACCCGGTCGCCGGGGCGTACCCCTCGGGCGGCCAGCGCGCGGGCCAGGCGGTCGGACTCGGCGTCGGCCTCGGCGAAGCTCAGCGAGGTCGCGGGGACGGTCGGTGAGGGGGCGGGGAAGCGGAGGAACTCGCGTTCGCCGTACGTGCTAGCGGCGGTCCTCAGCAGGTCGGGGATCGTGGTGTGCATCCGGCGGCTCCCACGGGAAGTCGGGCAGCAGGCGTGGATCGAGAGGCGCCACGACCGGGACGGCGGCGCGCACGGCGGCCAGGCCGATCGTGACGAACTCCGCGCACACCTGCTCCAGCGTCGAGTCCCCGTCGGGGCGGTACCACTCGCTGGTGCCGGTGCACATGGACATGAGCGCGAGGCGGGTCAGCCTCTGGTCGGCGAGGTGGAAGACGCCCTCGGCGACGCCGTCGGCCAGGGCGCTCCTCCAGTGGCTCTCGTAGGCGTCGCGCAGGGCGATGACCTCGGTGTGGGCGGGGGAGCCAGGGGTGAGGGAGCGGAGCTCGCCGTCCATGACGCGGCTGGTCAGGGGGCTGCGCGCGTGCAGGGCGGTGAGCGAGGTGATCAGCAGGGCGAGGCGGTCGGCGGGACGCGTGGCCCCGTCCAGGACGCGGGCGGTCGAGTCGATCAGGCCCTGGAGGCCGGTCCGCATGAGGTCGGCGAGCAGGGCTTCCTTGCTGGGGACGTGGTGGTAGATGCCGGCGTTGGTCAGGTTCGCCGCCCTGGCCAGGTCTCTGATGCCGGTGGCGGCGTAGCCCTGCCGGGCGAAGAGCCGCACGGCCGCCGTCCTGATCCGGAGCAGTGCGTCCACGTCCACGGCCACCTACCGAACGTTCGGTTGCTTATTACGCTGGAAAATACCCCATGTCTGTAGAAACCGCCATAGGTTGACTCTGACACCGTGTGAGCCCCTACTCCTGGAGCGGACATGTTCAGCATCGGAGAATTCGCCAGGCTGGGGCTCGTGTCCGTACGCATGCTCCGCCACTACGACGCCATCGGTCTGCTGCGTCCCGCGCAGGTGGACCCGCTCACCGGTTACCGGTCCTACCAGGCCGCGCAACTGGCCAGGCTCAACCGCATCGTCGCCATCAAGGACCTCGGCTTCACGCTGGACCAGGTCCGGGCGATCCTGGACGAGAAGGTCAGCACCGAGGAGCTCCACGGCATGGTACGGCTGCGCCGCGCCCAGCTTGAGGCGCAGATCAGCGCCGACCTGGCCAGGCTGCGCGGCGTCGAGGCGAGACTCCGCAGCATCGAGACGGAGGGGCACATGAGAACCGCGGAAGTCATGCTGAAGAAGGTCAGCCCGGTACGGGTCGCCCAGCTCAGCGCCAGAGCCGCCAGCTACGAGGGCGAGGACGTCGGCCCGGTGATCCAGCCGCTGTTCGCCGAGATCTGCGCCCGCGTGGAGCAGGCCGGCCTCAAGGTGGTCGGCCCCGGCCTGGCCCACTATCGCCAGGAGGACGACGGCTCGGTCATGGTGCACGCCTGCCTGCCGGTCAACGCCGACCCCGACCCCCGCCACGACTTCGAGATCAGGGACCTGCCCGCCATCGGCACGGCGGCCACGATCATCCACCACGGCCCGATGGAGGCCGTCGGGCCGACCTTCCAGGCCCTGGCCCACTGGATCGAGGAGAACGGCTACCGTTCGCTCGACCTGGCGCGCGAGGTGTCGCTGCACTGCCCGGACGACCGCGCGGAATGGGTGCACGAGCTGCAGATCGAGGTGGCCCCGATCTAGTGGAGGCGGCCGAGCTGGAACTCCACCGGGTCGAGCTGACCGGTTACTGCTACCGCATGCTCGGCTCGGGCTTCGAGGCCGAGGACGCGGTGCAGGAGACGTTCGTCCGGGCCTGGCGCACGTACCAGGCCGGGCGGGGGCCGTTGCGCCCGTGGTTGTTCCGGCTCGCCACGTCCGTCTGCCTCGACATGCTGCGCGGGCCGCAGCGGCGGGCGCGGGCGATGGACCTCGGGCCGGCGGCGCGTCCGGGAGACCCGCTCGGCGAGCCGCTGCCCGGGGACGCCTGGGTGTGGCCCGTCCCCGACGACCGCGTGCTCCCGGCCGACCCGGCGGAGCTGGCGGTGGCCAGGGAGAGCGTGCGGCTGGCGTTCGTGGCCGCGTTGCAGCGGCTGCCGGCGCGGCAGCGGGCCGTGCTGATCCTGCGTGACGTGCTGAAGTGGCAGGCCGCCGAGGTGGCGGGCCTGCTGGAGATGAGCGTCGCGTCCGTGAACAGCGCGTTGCAGCGCGCCCGCGCCCGCCTGCCCGCCGTCACTCCGGAGGACACCGAGGTGGACGAGAGGCTGCTCGACCGCTACGTCTCGGCCTTCGAGCGGTACGACGTGGACGCGCTGGTCTCGCTGCTGCGCGAGGACGCGACGATGTCGATGCCGCCGTTCGCGTGGTGGTTGCGCGGCCGGGAGGCGATCAGGGCGGTCCTGATGGCCGCCGCGGCGCCCTGCGACGGCACCCGCCTGCTGCCGGCCAGGGCGAACGGCGCGCCCGCCTTCGCCCAGTACCGGGACGGGAAGGCGTTCGCCCTGGTAGTCCTGGAGATCGGCGGCGGAGTCGTCACCGGCATGACCACCTTTCTCGATCCCGGGCTCGTGTCGTCCTTCGGCCTGCCGATGAGTTTCGGGGGCGCGCTCCGTACTGACAGGTGAAGGAGGACAGACACATGCCACAGATCGTCGAATTTCCCGAGCGTCCTTACATCGGGATCCGGAAGACCATCACGATGACCAGCTTCGGCCTCGTCGGGGACCGGATCGCGGAGATGATCGGCTGGCTCGCCGAGCGCGGGCACACGCCCGCCGGAGCCCCGTTCTTCCGGTACGACAGCATCGACCTGCCGCAGGACCGGCTGGTGGTGGAGGCGGGCGTGCCCGTCACCGCTCCCGTGGCGGGGGAGGGCGAGCTCCACGCGGGCACGCTGCCCGCGGGCCGTTTCGTCACCGAGTCCCACCACGGCCACCCCGACCAGCTCTCCGGCGTCATCGAGTCGGTGCTGACGTGGGCCGCCGAACAGGGCCTGACCTGGGACATGACCGAGAAGGGCGGGACCGAGCACTGGGGCTGCCGGCTGGAGCTGTACCGGACGGACCCGCGGGTCGAGCCCGACCTGAACAAGTGGGACATCGACCTGCAGTTCCGCCTGGCCTGACACTCGGCCGGATGACGCGACCCGTCATCCGGCCCCTCATCCGGCCAGAAGCCGGGCCGGTCATCCCGGCCAGCCACCGGGCCCGTCACGCCGCTTCGGCGCGGGGCAGCCGTGAGGTCAGCAGCGCGGCCAGCACGAACAGGGCCGCGCCCGCCAGGCCGATCGTCACGAGCCCGCTGACGAACGCGGCGTGACTGGCCCGCAGCAGCTCGGCGGCCTGCGCCGGGGCGAGCCGCGCGGCCACGGCCGCCGCGCCCGCCACGGTCTCCCTGGCGGCCTCGGGCACGTCCGCGGGCAGGGCGTGGTGGTAGACGGCCGCGCCGACCGTGCCGAGCAGGGCCAGACCGAGCGTGCCGCCGAGGAAGTTGCCGGACTCGGCCAGCGAGGCCGCCGACCCGGCCTTCTCCGGCGGCACGGAACCGACCACGATCCCCGTGCCCAGGGCGAACAGCGGGCCGGTGCCCAGCGCCAGCACGGTGATGGCGGTGATCACCACCGGCAGCCCGGACCCGGCCTGCGTGAGCAGCGCCGCCCCGGCGGCCGACAGCGTCAGGCCGCCCACGACGGCCGTCCGGGGGGCCAGGCGGCGGGTGAGCGCCGGGGTCAGCGTGGTGCCCAGCGCGACGCCGAGCCCCATGGGCGCGAACCACAGCGCCGACTGCGCCGGGGTGTACCCCAGCACCGACTGCAGGAGCTGGGTGACCAGGAGACCGGTGCCCGCCATCGCGATCCCGGCGAGCACGAGCGCGGTCAGGATCAGGGTGAGCGGCCGCTGGGCGAACAGGCGCAGGTTGAGCAGGGGAGCGTCGAGCGTGAGCTGCCGCCGTACGAACGCCGCCCCGAACGCGAGACCGACCGCGATCACCGCGAGCGGCACGCCGGGCCCGGCCGACACCGACGAGGCGGCCAGCTCCTTGACGCCCCAGACCACCGGCAGGATCGCCAGCATCGACAGCGCCACGCTGACCAGGTCCATGCGCCCGCCGTCCGGGTCGCGGAACTCCGGCAGCAGCAGGACGCCGGCCACGAGCAGCACCACGATCACCGGCACGGCCAGCAGGAACACCGACCCCCACCAGAAGTGCTCCAGGAGCAGCCCGCCGACGACCGGCCCGAGCGCGGCCCCGGCGAACTGGCAGGTGGCCCAGACGGCGATGGCCGTGCCGCGCTGCCGGGCGTCGCGGAACATGTTGGTGATGAGCGCGAGCGTGGAGGGCATGAGCGTGGCCCCCGCCACGCCCAGCACGGTACGGGCGGCGATCAGCATGGCGGGGCCGGTCGCGTACGCCGCCACGACGGAGGCGACGCCGAAGGCCGCCGCGCCGGTCAGCAGCAGCCGGCGGCGGCCGATCCGGTCGCCGAGGCCGCCCATCGTGATCACCAGCCCGGCGACCATGAACCCGTAGATGTCGATGATCCACAACTGCTGGACGGCGTCGGCCCCCAGGTCCACGCTCAGCCGGGGCAGCGCCAGGAACAGCGCGTTGATGTCGACCGCGACGAGCAGGGTCGGCAGGGCGAGCACCGCCAGCCCGGCCCATTCGCGCCGCCCGGCCCGGGGCTCGGCGGCGGTCTCGGTGAGATTCGGCATGTCGGCACCCTCCTGGTGTCATCGGTTCCGCCAGGAGGTCGGAGCGGGGGTCGCGCGCTCGACATGCTTTCCGGAGAAGTTCCGCGGGGATGTCGAGAGGGCCGCACCGGCTCCGACTCCAGCACGACGGAACTCGCACGACCACGAGGAGAGACGATGAAGTTTCTGCTGATCATGCAGGTGAACCAGCAGGTCATGGACACCCTGACCGAGGAGCAGCGCGAGCTGATCATGAACGGCCACGGCGCGTTCATGAAGACGATCCAGGAGTCGGGCGAGATGATCGGCACGCAGGCGCTCGGCGACCCGTCGACCAGCGCCGTCGTCCGCACCCGCAACGGCCTGCCCGCCGTGACCGACGGCCCCTACCTGGAGGCCAAGGAGTACATGGGCGGCTACTACATCGTCGACTGCGAGAGCCGCGAACGCGCGATCGAGCTGGCCGGGATGATCCCGGACAGCCGGATCGAGGGCCTGGCCGTCGAGGTCCGGCCGATCATGTTCTCGGCCGGCGCCGACATGTGACCCCGAGACCCCGGGCCCGCGACGCGACGCGGGCCCGGCCCCCGGAAACCCCTGGCCCGAGCGGGACCGGAGGCGCTCAGAGTTCCAGGGCGGTGGTGAGGTCGGCCTTCAGGGCGTCGAGGTCGCGGGCGGCGGACGCGCGGGCCTGCGACACCTCGCCCGTCACCGGCACCACCACCTCCAGGTAGCACTTCAGCTTCGGCTCGGTGCCCGACGGGCGGACCACGACGCGGCCGCCGTCGGACAGCCGGAAGCGCAGGCCCTCGGTCGGCGGCAGGCCGCCGTCGCCGCGGCTCAGGTCGTCGACGGCCTCCACCTCGTGGTCGCCGAGCCGGGACGGCGGGGCGGCGCGCAGGCGGTCCATCGCCCCGGAGATCAGCGACAGGTCGGCGACCCGGAAGCTGAGCTGGGACGTCGCGTGCAGGCCGTACCGGACGGCCTGGTCGTCGAGCAGGTCGAGCAGGGTGCGCCCGTCGCGCTTGGCGGCGGCGGCGACGGCCGCCACGGTCAGGGCCGCGCCGATGCCGTCCTTGTCGTGGACCGGCAGGCCGGCGTCGGATCCGACGCTGTAGCCGATGGCCTCCTCGTAGCCGAAGACCAGGCCCTCGCCCGCCTTCATGATCCACTTGAACCCGGTCAGCGTCTCGCCGTAGCGCACGCCGTGGGCCTGGGCGATCTTGCTCAGCAGCGTCGAGGAGACGATCGTGGTGGCCACCAGGCGGTCGCCCGTGGTGTGCGTGATCACGTGCTCGGCCAGCAGGCCGCCGACCTCGTCGCCGGTTAGCATGCGGCACGTGCCGTCGGGCAGCGGCACGCCGACCGCGCACCGGTCGGCGTCGGGGTCGTTGGCCAGGATCAGGTCGGAGCCGAGCTTGGCGGCCAGCGCGACGGCCAGGTCCATCGCCCCGGGCTCCTCCGGGTTGGGGAAGGCCACCGTCGGGAAGTCGGGGTCGGGGTTGCGCTGCTCCTCCACGGCCATCGGCGTCTCGAAGCCGGCCGCGAGGAAGGCGCCCGTCAGCGTCCCGGAGCCCACCCCGTGCAGCGGCGTGTACGCCACCCGCAGGTCGCGCGCCTCGCCCAGCGGCAGGGCGGTGACCGCGTCGATGTAGTCGTCGACGATGTCCTCGCCCAGCTCGGTGAGCGTGCCGGGGCCGTCGAGGGGAAGCTGGTCGACCCGGCCCACGGCGTCGATGGCGGCCGAGATCTCCCGGTCGACCGGCGGCACGATCTGCGAGCCGTCGCCCCAGTAGACCTTGTAGCCGTTGTCCCTGGGCGGGTTGTGGCTGGCCGTGACCGTCACGCCCGCGTCGGCCCCGAGCTGGCGCACGGCGAAGGCCAGCACCGGCGTGGGCAGCGGGCGCGGCAGCAGCGAGACGTGCAGTCCCGCGCCGGTCAGGACGGCGGCGGTGTCCCTGGCGAACACGTCGGACTTGTGCCGGGCGTCGTAGCCGATCACGACGTGCTTGCCGGGGCCGAGCACACCGGCCAGACCGGCGGCGGCGCGCATGACGGTGACCCGGTTCATCCGGTTGGGGCCCGCGCCCAGCTCGCCGCGCAGGCCGGCGGTGCCGAACTCCAGCTTGGCCTGGAACCGCTCGCGCAGGGCGGGCAGGTCGTCGTCCTCCAGGAGGCCGGACAGCTCGGCCCGGGTGTCCGGGTCGGGGTCCTGGGCCAGCCACTGACGGGCGCGACGCAGCAGGTCGGCGTCGACGGGCGGCAGCGGCACGTCACCACCGGACTCGGGCGGGAGGCCGGGGGTCACAGGCGGTCCACCACCTTGGCCAGCAGCACGCCCATGCGGGCGGCCGTGGCGCGGCCCACCTCCAGGACCTCCTCGTGGTTGAGCGGCTCGCCGGACAGGCCCGCCCCCGGGTTGGTGACCAGGGAGACGCCGAGCACCTCCAGGTTCGCCTCGCGGGCGGCGATGGCCTCCAGCACGGTGGACATGCCCACCAGGTCGCCGCCGAGCGTGCGCAGCATCCGGATCTCGGCCGGCGTCTCGTACGTCGGGCCGCGGAAGGCCACGTAGACGCCGTCGGCCAGGGTCGGGTCGATCTCGCGGACCAGGGCGCGCAGGCGGCGCGAGTAGACCTCGGTGAGGTCGATGAAGGTGGTGCCGGTGATCGGGTTGGCGCCGGTCAGGTTGACGTGGTCGCTGATCAGGACCGGGTCGCCGACGTTCTGGGTCTCCGGCCGCAGACCGCCCGCCGCGTTGGTCAGGACGATCGTGCGCACGCCCGCCGCGGCCGCCGTGCGCACGCCGTGGACGACCGCGTCGACGCCCAGGCCCTCGTACAGGTGGGTGCGGCCGAGGAAGACCAGCGCGTGCCGCCCGGACGGGGTGCGGACGACGCGGATCTTGCCACCGTGCCCGGCCACGGCCGGGGCGCGGAAGCCGGGCAGATCGGTGAACGGGATCTCGGCCACGGTCTGCCCGATCGCGTCAGCGGCGGGAACCCACCCCGACCCCATGACGAGGGCCACGTCGAAGGTGTCGAGGCCGGCCGCGCCGGTCAGGGCGGCGGCGGCCTCTACGGCCAGGGTGTATGCGTCGTTGCTCACATCTCAGTAGTTTAGGAGCAGCCTGTCCAGGACCCGCACCCCGAACTGCAGCGCGTCCACCGGCACCCGCTCGTCCACGCCGTGGAACATCGAGGCGAAGTCCATGTCGCCGGGCAGCCGCAGCGGCACGAACCCGAAGCCGCGCACCCCGAGGTCGGCGAAGAAGGTCTTGTTGTCGGTGCCGCCCGACATGCAGTACGGCACCGCCCGCGCCGTCGGGTCCTCGGCCTTCAGCGCCGCGATCATCGACTCGACCAGCGCGCCGTCGAACGTCGTCTCCAGCGCGATGTCGTGGTGCACGAACTCGCGGCGCACGTTCGGCCCGATGAGCGAGTCGACGGTCTTGAAGAAGTCGTCCTCGAAGCCGGGCAGGAAGCGCCCGTCCACGACGGCCGTGGCCTGGCCGGGGATGACGTTGGACTTGTAGCCGGCGTCGAGCTGGGTCGGGTTGGTGGTGTGGCGCAGCGTCGCGCCGACGAACCGCACCAGCGGGCCGAGCTTGTCCAGCAGTGGGGCCGGGTCGTCCTCGTCGAACGGCAGGCCGAAGGCGTCGGCGACCTCGGTGAGGAACTGGCGCACGGTCGGCGTGTAGGTCAGCGGCCACTCGTGCCCGCCGAGCCGGGCCACGGCCTTGGCGACCTCGGTGACCGCGTTGTCGGAGTTGAGCATCGAGCCGTGCCCGGCGGTGCCGTCGGCGACCAGCTTCATCCAGGCCAGGCCCTTCTGGGCCGTCTCGATCAGGTACAGCCGCAGCGACGGGTCGACCTCCAGCGAGTAGCCGCCGACCTCGCTGATTGACTCGGTCACGCCCTCGAACAGCTCGGGGTGGTGGGCCGTGAGGTACTTGGCGCCGTACACGCCGCCGGCCTCCTCGTCGGCGACCCAGGCGAAGACGATGTCGCGGCGCGGGCGGCGTCCCTCGCGCTTCAGCTGGCGCAGCACGGCCAGCATCATCGCGTCCATGTCCTTCATGTCCACGGCGCCGCGGCCCCAGATGTAGCCGTCCCTGACCTCGCCGGCGAAGGGGTCGACCGACCAGTCGGCGGCGTTGGCGGGCACCACGTCGAGGTGACCGTGGACGAGCAGCGCCGGCAGGGACGGGTCGGTGCCCTCGACGCGGGTGACCACGTTGCCGCGCCCCGGCTCGCTCTCGACGTACGTCGCCTCGATGCCGACCTCGTCCAGCCGGGCCATGACGACCTCGGCCGCGGCCCGCTCGCCGGGGCCGCTGCCGTCCCCGTAGTTGCTGCTGTCGACGCGGATCAGCTCCACGCACAGGTCGGCGACTTCCTTCTCGGCAGGTGTCATGGCGTCTTCTCCAGGGTGAGCAGTCCGGACTTGTGAAGGTGGCCGCGTTTGTACGCGCGGGTGATGAGGGTCAGGTCGCTGTCGGTGATCTCGTCGAGCCGGCCGAGCACGTCGGTCATGAAACGATAGAGGTCCGCCTCATGGGCCACCGCCACCTGCACGATGAGGGAGTGGGTGCCCGACGTGGCGGCGCAGTACCGCACGTTGGGGTGCGCGGCCAGGCGCCGGCCGGTCTCGCCGAGCCCGTACGGCCGCACCTTCAGCCACAGCATGGCCTCGACCTCCAGCCCGAGCAGCGCGGGCTCGACCTCGGCGCGCGGCAGCAGTAACCGCCGGTCGATGAGCGAGCCGACCCGCCGCCGGGCGGTCGGCACGGAGAGGTCGAGCCGTTCGGCGATCGTGGTGAAGGCGGCCCGGCCGTCGGCCGCCAGCAGTTCGGCGATCTCCTTCTCCAGCGGCGACAGGCCGTCCTCGTCGGGCAGGTCGGGCGGCGGCGGCGCGGGGCGCAGCTCGGCGACCTCCCGCTCGGTCAGGAAGGGCGCGTGCCACTCGGCCACGGTCGTGAACGTGTGCAGCACGACCTGGGTCTGTGTCTGGAGCACGCCGTCGATGTCGCTGATGTCGTGGGACAGGATGGTGTGCAGGTCCTGCCGGGACGGCGGCACCAGCTCGCAGGCCAGGTCGGCGGCCCCGGTCAGCGCATAGACCGACCGCGTGTCGCGCCGGTCGGTGAGCGACCTGGCCACCTGGGCCGCCGTGCCGGGCCGCACCTGGACGTGCAGGTGCGCGGGGCGGCCGTGGCCGGTGCGCAGGTCGTCGTAGATCGCGGTGACACGGACGACGCCGTCGGCGATGAGTCGCTGGAGCCGGCGGGCGACCGTGCGTTCGTGCTCGCCCACCGCCCGGCCGATCTCGCCCCACGTGGCGCGCGGGCTGACCTGGAGCGCGGCGACGAGCCGTCGGTCGAGAACGTCCACCTGCAACCGCTTCCGTGTCGGGTTTGTAAATAATTGCCCAGACATTTGACTGTTTCGGTCTTCCGAATGCACAGTAAGCCATCACCCCACGTGTCAGCAAAAGGAGACATGCCGTGTCGACCTCCCCCGTCGCGCAATCGCCGCTCGGCATACCCAAGAGCAGGGTCCGTCAGCTGATGGCGGCCAGCATCGGCAACGTGGTCGAGTGGTACGACTGGTACGCCTACACCTTCCTGGCCACGGTCTTCTCGGCGCAGATCTTCCCCGACAGCTCGGGCAACAGCCTGGTGCCGCTGCTGAGCTCGTTCGCGGTCTTCGCGGTGGGCTTCTTCATGCGGCCCCTCGGTGGTCTGCTGGTGGGCGCCTTCGCCGACCGGTACGGCCGCAAGTCCGCCATGACCTTCACCATCGTCCTGATGGGCGGCGGCTCGCTGCTGCTCGGCCTGACCCCCACCTACGAGGCCGTGGGGCTGCTGTCACCGGTCATCCTGACGCTGGCCCGGCTCGTCCAGGGCCTGTCCGTGGGCGGTGAGTTCGCCGCCGCCACCACGTTCCTCGTCGAGTCGGCCCCGCCGCGCCGTCGCGGCCTGTTCTCCTCCTTCCAGTACGTCAGCACCACCATCGGCCAGCTCATCGCCTCCGGACTGGCCGCGGTGCTCACCGCGACGCTGGTCAAGGAGGACATGAGCTCCTACGGCTGGCGCATCCCGTTCCTGGTGGGCGCACTGCTCAGCCTCGTCGGCCTGTGGATCCGCAAGGGCGCCGACGAGACCTCGGCGGTCGCGGAGGAGATCCAGCGGGGTGAGGTCAAGCGGCCGGGCATGTTCGAGTTCCTCAGGCTCCACCCGAAGTCCGCGCTCACCATCGTCGGCATCACGATCGCCGGCACCGTCGCGTACTACACCTGGACCAGCTTCCTGCCCACCTACGCGCAGATCACGGTCTCGTTCGACAAGGCCGAGTCGCTGCAGGTCGGCACGATCTCGCTGGTGTTCTTCATGTTCTTGCAGCCGCTGCTCGGCCTGCTGTCGGACAAGATCGGGCGCAAGCCGATGCTGATCGCGTTCGGGCTCGGCTTCCTGATCCTGCCGGTGCCGCTGCTCGGGCTGCTCACCGACTCCTTCGCGAGCCTGCTCGTCGTGCAGATGATCGGCATGGTGTTCCTGGGCTGCTTCACCTCGGTCTCGGCCGCGGTGAACTCCGAGCTGTTCCCGACCCGGGTTCGGGCGGCGGGGGCCGGGTTCCCGTACTCGCTGACCGTGGCGATCTTCGGTGGCACCGCGCCGCTGATCGGCACCGCGCTCCAGAAGGCGGGCAACCCCGGGATGTTCCCGTGGTACATGTCCGCCCTGGCCCTGATCTCCACGCTGGTCTACGTCTTCGTGCTGCGTGAGACCAAGGACGAGCCGCTGCGCTAGGGCGCCGAGGTGCAGGGGCGCTCCCGCAGCTCCTTGACGTAGTCGTCGGGGGCGCCCGCACGCTCGGCCGCGTCGGCCAGGTTGCACAGGTAGCGGGCCGAGGGCAGGCCGCCCTCGTAGCCGTCGAGCACGTAGAACCAGGCCACGGCCTCGCCGTCGAGGGTCTGCACCCGCAGCCGCACCTTGTGGTACGCCCCGCGGACCGCGCCCTCCCACTGGTCGAGCGAGGTCTCCTCCCACTCGGGCACGTCGTAGAGCACGACGAAGACGTGTTCGTCGGGATCCTCCACGATGGTGGCGATCGAGCTCTCCCACTTGCTGTCGGTGCGGCCGAAGGTCAGCCGCCAGCCGGTCAGCCAGCCGACCCCCCAGATCGGGGAGTGCGGGGCGCGCATGGCCATCTGCTCGGGGTCCATGTTCATCCCGTAGGAGGCATACAGCCGTAGATCATTCGGCTTCCCTGATTGATCCGAAAGCCACGCCACGATCCACCCCTCTCGCCGGGTGCCGCTCGTCATCCAGCTACCGCGCCATCCTGCCACGCTGACCCGGCGTGTCGGTCCATCAAGCCGGGCACGGAAGGCCCATGTGTCCCCCATGTCCACGGGAGCGTCATCCCGCCATGGCCCGGTTGCGGCTTCCGGGGGCACGTGCGGGAGAATGGGACACGTGACGAGGATCGTGATCATTGGTGGCGGACCAGGCGGCTACGAAGCGGCGCTGGTGGCCGCCCAGCTAGGCGCGCAAGTCACGATGGTCGAGCAGGACGGCCCGGGCGGAGCCTGCGTGCTCACCGACTGCGTGCCGTCCAAGACGCTGATCGCGACCTCCGTCCGCAAGCAGGCACTTCTCGACGCGCCCTCGCTCGGCGTGTCGTTCTCGGGCGGCCCCGACGGCGACGCGGGCGTGGTCGGCGTCGACCTGCCGCTGGTCAACAAGCGGGTCAAGGAGCTGGCCCAGGCCCAGTCGGCCGACATCGCGACCCGGGTCGAGGCCGAGGGCGTCGAGATCATCAAGGCGCGGGGGCGGCTGGTCGATCCGCAGGTCGTCCGCGCGGGCGACCGTACGATCAGGGCCGATGTGGTGCTGGTGGCCACCGGCGCGACGCCGCGCGTGCTGCCGGGGGCCGAGCCCGACGGCGAGCGCATCCTCACCTGGCGGCAGCTCTACGATCTGGAGGAGCTGCCCGAGCACCTGATCGTGATCGGCTCCGGCGTGACCGGCGCCGAGTTCGCCGGCGCCTACCGCTCGCTCGGCGCGGAGGTCACCCTGGTCTCCAGCCGCGACCGGATGATGCCCAACGAGGACGCCGACGGCGCCGAGGTGCTCGAAGAGGTCTACCGGCGGCGCGGCATGAACGTCATGGGCCGCTCGCGCGCGGCCTCCGTCAAGCGCACGGCCGACGGCGTGGTGGTGACCCTGGAGGACGGCCGCACGGCCGAGGGCTCCCACGCGCTGATGACGGTCGGCATGGTCCCCAACACCGGCGGCATGGGCCTTGAGGAGGCCGGCGTCCAGCTCGACCGCAACGGCTTCGTCAAGGTCGACAAGGTCTCCCGCACCTCCGCGCCGGGCGTCTACGCGGCCGGCGACTGCACCGGCGTGCTCATGCTGGCCTCGGTCGCCGCCATGCAGGGCCGCATCGCCGTGTGGCACGCGCTGGGCGAGGCCGTCCAGCCGCTGCGGCTGGCCACGGTGGCCTCCAACATCTTCACCGACCCCGAGATCGCGGCGGTCGGCGTGGCGCAGCGCTCGATCGAGGCGGGCGAGATCGACGCGAACGTGGTCAAGCTGCCGCTGGCCACCAACGCGCGGGCCAAGATGCAGGGCTTCAACGACGGCTTCGTCAAGCTGTTCTGCCGCCCCCACACCGGCATCGTGCTCGGCGGCGTGATCGTGGCCCCGCGCGCCTCGGAGCTGATCCTCGCGGTGTCGCTGGCCGTGCAGCAGCGGCTGACGGTCGACCAGGTCGCCCACACGTTCGCGGTCTACCCGTCGCTGTCGGGCTCGATCACCGAGGCGGCCCGCCGTCTCATGCAGCCCGAGGCCGCCATCGGCATCTAGCGCCGTGGCCGATGACGCCCTGAGGAGATGTCGCGGATGAATCGTGCTCTGCTGAGCCGGCTGCTGCCGGGCGTCGACCTGGAGGACCTCACCGTCCGTCAGGGGCAGTTCCACCAGGTGGTGATCGGCGCGGACCGGGTCGTGTGCCTGCCTCGCACCGAGGCCGCCGCCACCCGGCTGCCGCAGCGGGCCGCCGTCCTGCGCCTGCTCGCCGGGTTCGAGCTCGGGTTCCGTACGCCCCGGCCGCTGTCGGAGGGTGGCGGCCACGGCGCGGACCAGCCGCGGTTCCTGGTGCTCAGCCGCGTTCCCGGAGCCCCGCTGGAGGCCGAGGCGCTCGAAGATGCCCGGGTGGCCGAGGCCGCGGCGGCTCAGTACGTCACGCTGCTCACCGAACTGGCCAGGATCGGCGCCGAGGAGAGCGTGCGAGCGGCCCTGCCGGCGCCGCGCGATCGATGGCGGGAGTTCGCGGCGGACGTCCGCGCCGAGCTGTTCGGGCTCATGTCCGACGGCGGACGCCGGCGGGCCGAGCGGGAGCTCGCGGCGCTCGACGGCCTTCCGCACGTCGCCGACGCGGTGGTGCACGGCGATCTCGGCCCCGAGAACGTCCTGTGGGAGTGCGCGGACGGACTGCCCGTGCTGGGCGGGGTGATCGATTGGGACGAGGTCACGATCGGCGATCCCGCCGAGGACCTCGCGGCCGTCGGAGCCGGCTACGGCACGCGGTTCCTGGACCGGGTGCTCGCGCTGGGCGGCTGGTCGGACAGCGGGACGGCCGGCCGCATCGCCGTCATCCGGGCGACCTTCGCCCTGCAACAGGCCCTGTCCGCGCACCGGGACGGTGACGAGGAAGAACTGGCGGACGGCCTGACCGGCTACCGCTGAAGCCGTCCCCGTCGTCGACGGACCGACCTGCGCGGTTTCCTCGTCGTCCCGGAGCACCCGGACCTGGTCTTCAAGGGTGACCTGCGGCTCGGGGACGTCTCGCCGGCCCGTTTGCCATGACACTTATTGGATAGTAGCATTATCCAATATTCGGATAACGCTACTATCCAATGAGGTGTTCCCGGTGACTGTGATCGTTCTCTTGGTGGCGACGGTGGGCTTCCGGTTGCTGGGCGTGCTCGGGGTGCGGCGGTTCGGCACCTGGCAGGTGTCCGTGGCCCACGGGCTGGCGGTGATGCTGGTCATGACGGGGAGCGCGCACTTCGTCCCCGAGGGTGTGACCTTCATGCCGAACCATGGCGACCTGGTGCGCATGGTGCCACCTTTCGTGCCGTTCCCGGCCGCGATGGTCTACCTGACCGGCGTGTTCGAGCTGGCCGGGGCGCTCGGGCTGGTGCTGCCGGGCACGCGCCGGGCCGCCGGGCTCTGCCTGGCTCTGCTGTTCGTCCTCCTGCTCCCGGCGAACATCTACGCGGCGGTCTCCGACGTGCCGTTCGCGGGCGGGGAGGCGTCGCCCTTGTGGCAGCGCGTTCCGGAGCAGGTCCTGTACATCGCCGCGGCGCTCGTCGCCGTCGGGCGGCGTGCCGTCCCCGCCCGGGAGGGCGCGGAGCCCGTCCCTGCCGGGCGTTGATTCGTGGCCTGACCCAACCAGGGGCCTGCCGACCGGCCCCGCGGGGGTGCTGCGCGCATGTGGAGCTGCCGCAGCGCCCCCTCTCAGGGTTTCCAGGCCGGGTCGCGGCCGATCAGGCCGAGCAGGCGGTCGAACGGCGGGGCGTCGTCCGGCACCGCCACCGGCGGCCCGAACGCCCCCTGCCGCCGGCCCATCTCCACCGTCTCCTCGGTGAACCGCAGCCCCCGGGACACCGCCTCCGCGTCCGGTTCGTACGCCTGGTCGGTGGCCCTGGCCAGGTCCCAGCCATGGACGACCATGTCGACCAGCCACAGGTGGGCCACCACGGTCATCGGCAGGCCGCCCAGCGCGTCGCAGGTGCCCTCCCACGCCTCCGGCCGCGACCAGGCGTCCAGCATGCGCCCGGCCCGCTCGGGGAAGTCGCCCGCGTACGGGCCCTGCTCGGTGCGCTCCCCGCCGCGCGCCAGCGACTCGAACATCTCCGCCACCCATTCCAGGTGGCTGACCAGCGCCTTGACGTCGAACTCCGCGCAGGGCGTCGGGGATTCGAACTGCTCGGGCCGCACCCCGGTCACCAGACCCGCGGTCCGGTCGGTGGCCCGCGCCATCAGCGGCATCATGTCTTCCATGGCAGACATGATGTCCCGCCTGCCCGAGGCACGGCTTGTAGAAACGCGACAGCGCGGCTGGGTCAACCCGTACGCGGGGCTCGCCGCCTTCGATTTCGCGCGGCAGGCGCAGTCGCCGGAGCTGGCCGCGTACGTGGACCACTTCTGGGTCGTCACCTGGACCGACCTGGCCGAGCCGTACGAGCAGCGCATCCTGTCGCACCCGACCGTGAACATGACGATCGTCCAGGACTTCCACCAGATCGCGGGCGTGATCGACGGCGGGTTCTCGTACACGATGCGGGGCAGCGGCCGGGCGCTCGGCACCCGCTTCCGCCCCGGCGGCTTCCGGACGCTGCTCGGTGCCCCGGTGTCGGAGCTCACCGGCCGGTTCGTGGAGATCGGCGAGATGTTCGCGGCCTCCGGCCCGGCCCTGGTCGAAGGCGTGCTGGCCGAGCAGGACCCGGGCGCCGCCATCGCCTTGGTGGAGGCGTTCCTGCTGGAGCTCGGGCCCGAGCCGGACCCGCTGGCCGAGGAGGCCGCGGCGCTGGTAGGGATGGTGGAGGACGACGTGACCGTGACCAGGGTCGACGAACTGGCCGCCAGAGCGGGCCGGTCAGTGCGCTCGCTGCAACGACTGTTCCGGGACTATGTCGGCATCGGCCCAAAATGGGTGATCCGCCGCTTCCGGCTGCACGAGGCCGCGGAACGCGTGCAGCAGGGCCTCGACCTCGCCACGCTCGCCGCCGAGCTCGGCTACACCGACCAGGCCCACCTGACCCGCGACTTCACGGCCGCCGTCGGCATGCCGCCCGCGGCCTACGCCCGCCTCAACCTCCAGACCTGACGCCTGCGGGCGGATCACCACTCGCGGGGGGCGATCAGCTCCTCCACATCCGCCTCGGGGAAGCCGTAGGTCGAGGCCACGAACCAGAACTCCTCGCCGATCGCGTCGCGCGCGACGGTCTCGATCTCGCTGCCGGCCTCGTGGAACTCCTCGTCGAGCTCGTTGAACTCCTCCGTCGCGGCATGCGTGAGCGCGTAGAGGGCCGCCAGGTCGGCGGGCTGCTCGGTCTCGATGCGCTCGCACAACCGCAGCAGGACGGCCCGGCCCTTGTCGACGACGTGATCGGGGTAGTAGCCGTCGTCGTACATGGCCTTGAGAAAGGGGTGGCCGGTCACCTGCGGATGTGTGGGGGACATCCCTAGCTCCTTCGCGGTCGCGGTCGAACGGCTCGATCATGCACCGCGCGACCGACAGAATCCGCCCGGCCGAGGTCAGCGCATCAGCTCGTACGCCGCGTACGCCGTGACCCCGTACGCCAGGTGCGGGATCACGTCGGAGACCCACGCGCCCGCCGGCCACTCGCGCGGATCGGTGACGTCGAGCAGCGTCAGCGGCACGTTCGAGCCGGACATGGCCAGAGCGGTGAGCGCCAGCACCCCGACCGGCCACGACCTGCGCCGCCCCGACAGGACCCCGTAGGCGATGGCCGAGGCGATCCCGGTCGCGTACCCCATGAGGGAGCCCAGCGCCTCCACGCGGTTGGCACCCCGGTCGCCGTCGCCGAGGTCGGTGTGGGTCAGGCCGGACAGCTTCTCCACGGCCTGGCGCGGCGTGCTGCTCGCGGCCCGCGCCCGGACGAGCATGTCCAGGTAGGAGACGGTGTTGAGCGCCGTGGTGCCTGCCGCTCCCGCGATCAGTCCCTTGACGAGTGTGTGCATGCCCTGGCCGCTACCCCGCCCTGCCTGCCCCTCACCCGCACGTCGAACCGGTGGCGGCACGTACTGTGGCCGGGTGAGCGCTAATGGGATGCCCGCCGCGCTGTCGCCGTACGTGACGACGCTGGCCGCCTACGACCTCGGGCCCGGTTCTGGCGGGGTTCATCGCGGGCTGCCGTCGTCCACGTTGTCGATCACGATCCCGGAGGCGGACCCGGTCGACATCGCGTGGGTCGGGCGGCCGGGCCCGGGGCGGCGGCTGCGGGCCGCCGTGGCCGGGCTGCACCTGGACGCGGCCGAGCTGCGGCAGCGGGGTTGCACGCGCGGGCTGTGGCTGACGCTCACCCCGCCGGGCGCCGCCGCGCTGCTCGGGGTCCCCGCGTCGGCGCTGGCGGGGGAGGTGGCCGAGCTCGCGGACGTCGTCCCGGCGCTGGCCGACCTGCCCGAGCGCCTGGCGGCCTGCCGGTCCTGGGCCCAGCGCCGCGCCCTCGTCGAACGCCGCCTGCTCGCCGGCCTGGCCCGCCACGGCGACCGCGCCGCCCGCCGTACACCCCGCGCGGCGCTGGCGGCCCTGTCCGGGACCGGCCGGGTCGAGGAGGCCGCCCGGCTCCTCGGGTGCTCGCGGCGCCACCTGAGCGGCGCGGTGCGCGCCGAGCTGGGGGTGACGCCGAAGGAGTACCAGCGGCTCGTCCGGTTCGAGGCCGCCCGGGCCCGGCTCGTGGCCGCCGCGCGGTCCGGCGTGGCCGGGCTGGCGGACGTGGCCGCCGCGTCGGGCTTCGCCGACCAGGCCCACCTCACCCGCGAGTGGCGCGCGATGGCCGGCTGCACCCCCACGGAATGGCTGCGCACCGAAGGCCCAACCCCCCAACCCCCGCGCTGACGCCCGTCGCGCCGCCCCACCGGCGCCCACGGGCGCCGGTGGCACGTCGCGAGGCGTTCCCAGATGTTCAAGACCGCCGTCGCCGCGCGAAGCCACGATGGCCGTATGGACCTGAACCTCTTTCCCCGTCTCATCGTGCCCGACCCCGACCGGGCCTCCGCCTTCTACCAGGACGCCCTGGGCGCCGAGCAGGTGTTCCGCGCCGACCAGGGCGAGGACGGGCGGCCCGCCGTCATCGAGCACCGCCTCGGGCGCGCCGCCTTCCGGGTCTCACCGGCCGTCGCCGCGTGGGGCTGGCTCTCGCCGGACGACCTGGGCGGCTCCCCGGTGCTCCTGGAGGTCGAGGTCGGCGACCCCGACGCCGTCGGCGAACGCATGACCGCCCAGGGGGCGGAGACGGTCGTGCCGATCGAGAACCGGCCCTACGGCAAACGTTCGGGCCGCCTCCGCGACCCGTACGGCCACCTGTGGATCATCACCGGCGACCTGCGCTGAAGCACCCGCGCCGGGCCGCGGCAGAGCGGTCAGGAACGGAGAAGCGGTCCGAGGCGGGCGACGCCTGGCTTGGGCGGCATGACCATCGCACTCCAGTACTGCCACATCACCGTCGACGACCTGGACGAGTCGCTCGCCGCCTTCCGCGACCCGTCGGGCAACATGGTCCGGATCCAGCAGCGGGCCTGACCCGCGTACCCGGGGCTTTATTCCTGATGGTCCGGCCTGTCATGCTGCTCGGCATGGAGGATCCGGATCAGGCGCACGTCCGTGTTCGGCCCTTCCGCGAGGAGGACCGTCCGGGGGTGCTGGCGCTGGCTCCACGGCTGGCGGAGGGGGTGGCGTCCTGGCGGGACGCCGAAGCCGCCGCACGGGCGGCGGAGCGGTGGCTCACCGGGTCCGTCGCCTCGGCGGGGGAACGACGGGGAGCCGTCTTCGTCGCCGTACGGGGGACCCGGGTCGTCGGCGTCGTCTCGGTGGACCGGCAGCGGACAACGCGACCGCCCGCCGCTTCTACGCGGCTCTCGGCTACACCGAGGAGGGCGTGCGGCTGACCCGGTCGCTGGACCGCGCCGTCCAGACCCGGCTGAGCTGAAGCACGCTGCCGGCGAACAGCAGCACGCCCAGCGGCACGTGCACGGTCGTCACGTGCGCGATGCCCAGCGCGACCTGGGCGCTGACCAGCACCAGGAACCCCGCCGCGTGCATGATGGGCTTCGGGGAGCCGCCGCCCGGCCGCCACGCCAGGATCGCGGCGACCAGGTGCAGCACCGCCACGCCGAACACCGTGTACGCGGCGGCACTGTGCAACGGCTGCCCGTTGGGCACCGACAGCAGCAGTCCGGCGGTGACCGGCGCGGCGAACAGGGCCAGGGTCTGCAGGGTGATCGCGACACGCAGCAACATGGGGAACTCCTCGGCCGCCGGGTGGTGGCGGCCCGCTTCTGGGGCTTGCCTTCAAGAGTCCGACGACGTGACCGCCGGAAATGTGAGGTCGGCGCGGTGACCTCACGATCAGAGGCGCTGTCTCGTCGGACACAATAGGGCAAAAGCGACTAAGGGAGTCGTCCACCATGACCACCGCATCCGACCCGAGCCTGGACGCGATCATGAGCGAGCGCAGGCAGCTCATCAACCTGGCCTACCGGCTGCTGGGCTCGCTGGCCGACGCCGAGGACGTCGTCCAGGAGACCTACACCCGCTGGTACGCCATGTCGCGGCGGCAGCAGGAGGCCATCGAGTCGCCGGGCGCGTGGCTGACCAAAGTCGCCGGCCGTATATGCCTGGACCTGCTCGGCTCGGCCCGTGCCCGCCGGGAACGGTACGTGGGCGAGTGGATCCCCGAACCGCTGCCCGACCGCACGGAATGGGCCGCCGACGACCCGGCCGACCGGGTCACCCTGGACGAGTCGGTCAACATGGCCTTCCTCGTCGTGCTGGAGTCGATGACGCCGGCCGAGCGGGTCGCGTTCGTCCTGCACGACGTCTTCCGCTACCCCTTCGCCGAGGTGGCGGAGATCGTCGGCCGCACCCCGGCCGCCTGCCGCAAGCTGGCCTCCTCCGCCCGCCACCGCATCGACGCCGCGCGGACCTCGGTGACGCCGGTGGCCCGCCAGGCCGGCATCGTCCGCGAGTTCAAGCAGGCGTGGGAGGCCAAGGACATCGAGGCCCTCATCGCCCTCCTCGACCCCGACGCGGTCGGCGTCGCCGACGGCGGCGGCGTGGTCAGCGCGGTGCTCCGGCCGGTCGAGGGCGCGGACCGGCTCGCCCGTTTCGCCATCGAGATCGGCGTCCGGGCGCCGTCCATGACGTTGCTGGAGCGCACGGTCAACGGCCGGCCCGGCCTGGTGGCTCAACGGGACGGCGTCACCGTGATGGTCGTGGCCTTCGACGTGGCCGGCGACCGGATCAAGCGCCTGTGGGCGGTACGCAATCCCGACAAGCTCCACCCCTGGACGGCGGCCTGACCCTCACATTCCCGGACGCTGCGTCGTCGGACCGCCGAAAGACGATCGCAGAAGAAGGGAAGCCGATGTCCACGACGACCGAGCAGGAGAACCTCCAGTCGCGTCTGCCCGATCCCTCCCGGTTCTTCCCCGAACTGGGAGAGATCGCCGTCGCGATGACCAAGGCCACGCGCAACGGCGCGATCCCGCGGACCACCGTCGGCCTGGTGCAACTGCGCGCCGGGCAGATCGTCGGCAGCACGTACCACACGGTCCGGCAGGCCGACCTGCTGCGCAGGGCGGGGGAGCCGGACGAGCGCCTGGCCGCCGTGGCGTCCTGGCGGGACGCCCCCTACTTCTCCGGCGCCGAACGGGTGGCGCTGGAGCTGGTGGAGGCCGTCCTCACCGCGAACCCGTCCGGGGAACGCGTCCCGGACGCGCTGTACGCCAGGGCGGCGGCCCACTACGACGACAAGGCCATGTGGACGCTCATCCTGGCGATCAGCCAGATCTGCTTCTTCATCCCCGTCGCCGTCGTCGCCAAGCCGATCCCCGGCAAGGCCCCCGGCAAGAACTACACCGGCTGAGGCGGGCGGCTACGCGGCCGGTTCGCGGTTCCCGGCGAGCAGGCGCCTGACCTCCTCGACGTCGGTGCTCCTGCCGTAGCCGGCGAGCTGGAAGGTCTCCTCCTTCGCGAAGTCCGCCCAGTGTTCGAGCACGAACGCCCGTCCGGCCGCGACGTCGCCGGGCTCGGGCGCCTGGTCCAGGAAGCCCCGCTGCCACGGCGCGAACTCCAGGAACTGGGAGGCGTGGGCCAGGCAGGCGTCCAGCTTGGCCGTCAGCACGGGGGACACGTCCACCACCACGTCGGGGCGGTGCACGGGGGCGGAGGCGTAGTCCGTCATGAGCAGGCACACCGGCATGCGCTCCAGGGCCGGCTTGCCCACCTCCAGGTTGCGCGTCATCGCGAACTCGACCGCGTGCGCGGCCAGCTGCCCGGCGGCGCGGTTGTCGGGATGGCCGCCGCCGTCGGCGTGCAGGGCGATCACCAGGTCGGGACGCCAGGCGCGGATCTCCGCCAGCACCCGCAACCGCAGCTCGACGGTGGGCTCCAGCATGCCGTCGTGCACGTCGAAGATCTCGTAGTCCACCACGCCCAGGGCATCGGCCGCGCGCCAGGCCTCCTGGGCGCGGCGGCGGGCCAGCGGACCGCGTTCCAGCACGTGGTGCCCGGCGTCGCCGTTGGTGAGCGTCAGGAACTTCACCGCGTGGCCGGCCTGGGCCAGCAGCGCGGCCGTGCCGCCCGCGTAGATCTCGGGCTCGTCGGGATGAGCGGCGATCACGAGGGTTCTCAACATGTGCGTCCTTAGGGGTTGGATTCGCCGGTACGGCCGGCCGTACCGGCTTGGAAGACCCGCTCGCGGGTCAGGTCCAGGGCGTAGCAGAGGGCGCCGTCGAGCACGGCGTTGCCGCGCGCGGCGCTGAGGGCGACGGTCACCGGCACCAGGGGTGTCGAGGCCAGGCGGTCGGCGACCCGCGCCCTGAGCGGCTCGCCTCCCGCGACGCACAACGGCCCGGCCAGCACGACCAGGCCCGGGTCCAGCACGCCGATCGCGGCCGTCACGCCGAGCGCCACCCGTGCGGCGGCGTCGTCGAGGAAGCCCGGGTCGGCGCCCGCCAGCGTCCGGCTCACGGCGGTCAGCGTGGGTTCGCCGGCCAGGCCGTGCGCCTCGGCCAGCGCGGCCAGCGGCTCGGCGCCGAGCAGCGCGCCGAGCGGCCCGCCGTCCTGTCCGTAGCGGCGGCCGGTGGTGACCGGGTCGGGCACGATGACCGAGCCGACCTCGCCGCCGCGCCCGGTGACGCCACGCCAGAGCCCGCCGTTCAGCACGACTCCCGCGCCGACCCCGCCGCCCACCCAGAGCAGGACGAAACTACTGTCCTCGTGCTCCTGGAGCTCCCGGATGGCGACCAGGTTGACGTCGTTCTCCAGGCGGACGTTGCCCGGCAGCTCGTCCAGGCCGGACCAGCCGGAAAGCTGCACGGCCTGCCGCAGCCGCCGCCCGTCGGCCTCCACCACGCCGGGCACGCCCACCACGACCTGGTCGAGCTCGTCCAGGTCGAAGCCGGCCGCGCCGAGCGTCTCGGCCAGCAGCCGCCGGGCGTCGCCGGTGGCCTCGGTCCGGTGGCTGCCGAGCACCCGGCCGGTCAGGTCGGCGACCGACACCTCGATCGAGCTGGTGGTGAGATCGACTCCCGCGACGCGCGCCGCCGCGCCGTCGAGCTGCCACATCTGCGCGGCCGGCCCGGCGTTGCCGGGCTTGAGGCCGGCCTTCCTGGCGAGCCCGCTGCCCTCCAGCCTGCGCAGCACCTCGGCCGCCGACGCCTTGGACAGGCCCGTGTGCAGTTCCAGCTCGGCACGGGTGAGGCCGCCGTGCTCCAGGAGCAGGGTCAGCGCGGCGCGCTCGTTGAGCGTGCGGAAGACGGTGGGGTTTCCCGAAGACATGCCTACTTCAGCGCTCCTGATGTCAGCCCGGACTGGATATGTCGCTGGAAGACGATATAGATCAGCACGACAGGAAGCACTGTCATGCTGAGAGCGGCGAACAGTCCGGGCCAGTCGGCCTCGTACCCGGCGATGGTGGAGATGTCGGCCACGCCCTGGGTGATCACCCACAGGCTCTTGTCGCCGGGCAGCAGGACCAGCGGGATCAGGTACTGGTTCCACTGGCCCAGCACGTTGAAGATGGTCAGGCTGACCAGCGCGGGCCGGGCCATGGGCAGCATGACCTGGAAGAACGTGCGGGTGTGCGAGGCGCCGTCGATCATCGCCGCCTCGGCGACCGCGTCCGGCAGGGCCCTGAAGAAGGACGTCAGGAAGAACACCGTGAACGGCAGCGAGTAGGCGATGTACACCAGCACCAGGCCGACGTGGCTGTTGAGCAGCCCGAGCCCGTCCACCACGAAGAACAGCGGCACGAGCGCCAGGAAGACGGGGAAGGCCATGCCCGAGACGAACAGGAAGTAGACCAGCCGGTTGCCCCGGAAGCGGTAGCGGGCCAGCACGTACGCGGCCATCGAGCTGAGCAGCATCGTCCCGGCGACGCCGAAGAAGACCACGATGACCGTGTTGAGCATGTAGCGGCCGATGTTGGCCCGCTCCCAGGCCCGCGCCCAGTTGTCCCAGCGCAGCTCGCCGGGCAGTTGCAGGGCGTCGCCGAAGATCTCGGCGTTGCTCTTGAACGAGGCCAGCAGGGTCCACAGCAGCGGGGCGATGATGAGCAGCGCCCAGAGGCCAAGAACGGCCTGGATGCTGATTTTTCGGAACATTTCAGTAGACGACCTTCTGGCGACGGGTCACGCGCAACGTCAGCGCGGCGAAGGTGAGGGTCAGGAAGAACAGCGCCACGCCCATGGCCGAGGCGTAGCCGAAACGGGAGTAGGAGAAGGCGTTCTTGTAGATCTCCGTGGCCAGCACGGTGGTCGCGCCGTCCGGCCCGCCCTGCTCCACCGACAGCACGTTGACCAATGCGAACCCGTCGAACGCGGCGATCCCCAGATAGACCCAGGCCACCTGGACGGTGTCCCAGACCAGGGGCAGCGTGATGGAGAAGAACATGCGCAGCCGTCCGGCGCCGTCGAGGGCGGCCGCCTCGAAGACGTCCTTCGGGATGGCCGCCATACCGGCCGAGAACAGCACGACGTAGAAGCCGACCGCCTGCCACACCATCACCGCGATGATCGACCACAGCGCCAGGTTCTGGTCCGTCAGCCAGCCGACCGGCTCGACGCCCAGCTTCGTCAGCGCGCCGTTCAGCACGCCGCTCGCATCCGGCCGGTAGACGGCCTTGAACAGCACCCCGACCACCGCGACCGCCAGCACCTGCGGCAGGAAGAAGATCACCCGGTAGACCTTGGCGCCCGGCGTGCCCGCCGAGTCCCCCAGCAGGTACGCGAAGACCAGCGCGAGGGCGATGGTCACCAACGGCACCGTGACCAGCAGGACCGCGTGGTTGCGGACCGCCTGCCAGAACGTGTCGTTGCCGAGCATCCGCCGGAAGTTGTCCAGGCCGACGAAGTTCAGGTTCGCCGAGACCCCGCGCCAGTCGGTCAGCGCGATCTGGAACGCCTGGACGTACGGGCTGATCACGAAGACCGCGTAGAGGATCACGGGCAGGGCGAGGAAGCCCGCGACGAAGCCGTGCCGCCTCATCGGTCAGACGCTCCGGGTCTGCTTGGCGATCGACGAATCGGCCTTGAGCTCGTCCGCCTTCTTCTGCATGTTCGCGCAGAACTGCTCCGGAGTGATCCGTCCGGACATCACCGAGTTCGTCTGGACCTGACCGTGGTCGAACAGCTCCTTGTACCAGCCCTCGAAGCGGGCGTCGGTGATGATGTTCGTCCCGGCGGCCTCCTGGGCCTTGGCCGCGCTGCGCACGGCCGAGGTCAGGTCGAGGCCGTCGACCACGCCGTTGACGACGGTGAGGTTCTTGGTCATCTCGGTGTAGCCGCGCGCGCCCTCCCGCGACAACATCAGGCGCAGGTACTCCAGGCCGCCCTGCGGGTTCTTGCCCTTGGCCGCCACGAAGAACGCCTCGCTCACCCCGATCATGATCGCCTCGTACGGCATCGCGTCGGCGGCGGTGATGCTGGGCACCGGGGCGATCGCGTACTCGAAGGAGGCCGGCCGGTCCTTGGCCATCTCGTTCTCCAGCCAGGAGCCGCAGGGGTAGAACAGCACCTTGTCCTGCAGGTGCTTGACCTGCGTCTGGGTGTGGTCGAGCCCGAAGTACGCCTTGTCGCCGAAGTCGCGCTGCACCTGCGCCCACGCCGCGACGGCCTGCCGTACGGGCTCGGCCTGCCAGGCGCCGTCGGCGAGGTTGTCGATGTCGACGATCACCTTGTTGCCGCCGACCTTGGCGGCGCTGTAGACGAGGTTCCAGAGCTGGTAGAAGGGCCCGACCTGGCCGGGGTAGGCGAACAGCGCGATGCCCGCCTTTTTGGCCTCCTCGCCGAGGGCGTTGAACTCCGCCCACGTCTTCGGCACCTGCCAGCCGCGCTTCTCGAACAGCTTGGCGTTGTACCACAGGGCGCGGTGGGCGACCGTGTACTGCAGCACCCGCGGCACGCCGTCGATCAGGGAGTTGTCGTAGACGCCGCCGACCAGCGTGTCGCGTACCTTCTTGGCCGGGTCCACCAGGGAGGGTGCGTCGAACAGCGGCGTCAGGTCGGCGAGGTGCCCCTCGGCGACGAGCGACTGCAGGTCGAGGGCGTCGGGGCCGGAGTTGTTGACCACGTCGGGCGCGTCGCCGCTGATGAAGCGGGGGCGGAGCTGCGTGCCCACCTTCTGCGTGGGCACGTGCTTGATCTTGGCGGTCTTGTACGCCTTGCTGTACAGGGCCTCGTGCAGGTCGGTCGCGTAGCCGTCGCCGTTGCCGCCGCTGAAGATCACGACTTCCAGTTGCCGGGCGGCGTCCACGCCGAGGGGGTTGGCGGCCGAGGTGGGGGCGGCCGAAGTGGAGGCGACGGGGGCGGCGGATCGGCCGGTGGCGCACGCGGCGAGCAGCCCGGCGCCCGGGCCCGTCGCGAGGGCGGTGAGCCCGATACGTCGAAGAACCTCACGTCGGCTGGGGTTGGTGGACATGGGTGGCCTCCTTGAACCGCCAACCGTCCGGATACCTTCCAGACGGTTGGCGGCTGACTCTAGACTTACCGCCCCACGTGCGTCAATACCTTCTAGAACTGCACTCGGAACCTTCTAGAACTGCGCTCGGAGTCGAGCCTTGGCCTCCTCGGAGGCCCCGACGCGGTCCAGACCGTTCAGCGCGGCGCCCACGATCGGCGGCTGGTCGGGGATGACCTGCTTGGCCAGCGGGGCCCGCGCGGCGAACCGCTCCTCCAGCATCGCGACCAGCAGCGGGATGCGCGCGTGCAGCACGCCCCCGCCGAGCACGACCTCCGTCGGCGTCTCCAGCAGGTCGAGCCGGCGCAGGCACACCTCGGCCATCACCACGATCTCGTCGGCCAGCCGGCTGACCAGCGCCAACGCGACCGCGTCGGCCGACGCGGCGGCCTCGAACACCCCGGGGGCCAGCGCGGTCAGGTGATGCCGCTCGATCTGCCCGAAATGCACGCCGAGCACCACCTCCTCGACCGTCCGCGTGCCGAAGTGCGCCTTGACCAGGTCGGCGAGCGCGGTCGGCGCGCCCCGGCCGTCCTCGGCGCGGACGGCGTGCCACAACGCCTCCTCGGACAGGCCGCCGCCCCCACCCCAGTCGCCGCTGATCTTCCCGAGCGCGGGGAAGCGGGCCACCTGACCGGTGGGCGAGACGCCGACCGCGTTGATGCCCGCGCCGCACACCACGGCGACGCCGCTCGGCCCGGACGCCCCCGAACGCAGCAGCGCGAAGCTGTCGTTGCCCACGACGACCTCGGCCGCCATCCCGCGCGCGCGGAACTCGGCCGCGAGGGCCTCCTCCTCCACCGGCAGGTCGGCCCCGGCCAGATAGGCGTAGAGGTGGTCGGCGTACGGGGGAGCGGCCGCCGGGCCGAGCGCCCGCCTGACCGCCTCCTCCACGACGTCCACCGCCGCCGGCACGCCGACGGTCTGCGGCTCGAACGGCCCGCCGTCGCCCTGGGCCAGGACCGTGCCGTCGTCCGAGAGCACGACGACGTGGGTCTTGCTGTTGCCCGCGTCCACGGCGATGATCACCATGACAGGTACCGCTCGTTCGCCGCCAGCAGCAGGCCGGTCAGCTCGCCCGCGACGGCCTCCTGGCCGATCAGCGGGTGGGCCAGCAGGGCGTTCTGCACCCGGTCCGCGCCGCCGCGCAGCGCCGCGTCGAGCGCCAGCTCCTCGTACGCGGAGACGTTCGCGATCAGGCCCGCGTACAGCGGCTCCACCGGATCGACCGGCAGCGGCACCGCCCCCGACGCCGAGATCCTGGCCGGGACCTCGATGACCGCCTCGTCGCGCAGGAACGGCAGTGTCCCGTCGTTGCGGGTGTTGACCACCTGCACGTCGCCCCGGTCGCCGAGCAGCGAGGCGATCAGCGCGACCGCCGCCTCCGAGTAGTAGGCGCCGCCGCGCTTGTCCAGCAGGTCCGGCTTGGTGTCCACGGCCGGGTCGGCGTACAGCTTCAGGAGCTGTTCCTCCATCGCCGCGACCTCCGCCGCCCGCGACGGCTTGGCCCGCTGCTCGGACACCACCAGGTCGTGGGCGTAGAAGTAGCGCAGGTAGTAGGACGGCACCACCTGGAGCCTGCGCAGCAGCCCGAGCGGCAGGCCCAGGTCGTCGGCCAGCTCCTGCCCGTGCTCGGCGAGCAGTCGCGGCAGCACGTCCACGCCGTCGACCAGGACCGACCGCTCCCACGTCAGGTGGTTGAGCCCGACATGACCGAGCGTGACGCTCTCCGGCGCCACGCCCAGGTGCCGGGCGAAGCGGCGCTGGAACCCGATGGCCACGTTGCACAGGCCGATCGCGCGGTGCCCGGCGTCCAGCAGCGCCCTGGTGACGATGCCGACGGGGTTGGTGAAGTCGACGATCCAGGCGTCGGGCGCGTGGGCGCGTACCTGCTCGGCCAGTTCGAGCACGACCGGGACCGTGCGCAGCGCCTTGGCCAGCCCGCCCGCCCCGGTCGTCTCCTGCCCGACGCAGCCACATTGCAGCGGCAGCGTCTCGTCGACGTTCCGCGCGGCCTGGCCGCCCACCCTGAGCTGGAAGAGCACGGCGTCCGCGCCCGCCACCCCCTTGGCCACGTCGGCGGTGGCGACCACCTCGGCCGGGTGCCCGGCCCTGCGCAACATCCTGCGGGACACGCCCGCCACCAGGTCGAGCCGGGTGGCGTCCGGATCGACCAGGGCGATCTCGGTGAGCGGCAGCTCGTCGCGCAGCCGGGCGAAGCCGTCGATGAGCTCGGGGGTGTAGGTCGAACCGCCCCCGATCACGGCGAGTTTCATGTGCACTCCTAGAATTAGGAAACTTTCCTAACCGGCGAACCTACCCGACCGCCGCCCGCCCGACTCCTCCCGCCCCCGTTCGCGAAAAGTTTCCCCGCGCCGTGTAGAGAACCCCTCCCCGGCTCCGACTCCCTGGTGATGGCGCCGCCAGGGCGCCACGAGACAGGAGGCGAACCGAGATGGGCAAGGTCACCTGCGACATGGGAACGTCCCTCGACGGCTACGTGGCGGGGCTCAACCAGAGCCTGGAGAACCCGTTCGGCGACGGTGTGGGCGACCGGCTGCACCAGTGGATGTTCGAGGAGCCGGAGCGGCACGCCGAGGTGATCGAGGCCATCACAGCGGCCGGGGCGTTCATCATGGGCCGCAACATGTTCGACCCCGGCCGCGGCGACTGGGACCCGGACTGGACCGGCTGGTGGGGCGAGGAGCCGCCGTACCACGCGCCGGTGTTCGTCCTCACCCACCACCCGCGCGAGCCGCTGCCCATGAAGGGCGGCACGACGTTCTACTTCGTCACGGACGGGATCGAAGCCGCCATGACCCGAGCCCGCGAGGCCGCGGGGGACCGCGACATCTCCATCGCCGGTGGCGCCGCCACCGTCAACCAGTACCTGGCCGCCGGCCACATCGACGAACTGCGCCTGCACATCGCCCCGGTGATCCTGGGCAGGGGTGAACGCCTCCTGGCCGACGCCGGCGACATCACCCTCACCCCCACCAAACCCCCCACTGGCACCGCCCTGGTCACCCACCTGACCTACCAGGTGCTCCGCTAGGACGCCCGATCGCGGAGACGCGATCAGAGGAGTTCCGGATGCTCCTTGAACGCCAGAAGGACGTCGTCGGCGAGCAGCAGAGCCGGGTCCTCCGCTTCCCGATAGATTCTGGACATCATCGTCCTGACCGATTGGAACGGGTATTGCCGCAGGGCGTCCAGTATCTTTCCGGCTCTGCTCGGACGTCCGTCCGCGACGGACCTGACATACGCGGCGATCAGGCATTCGAGAGCCGTCCACGCATTGGCCCTGCCGGTCGCGCAGACATTTCTGTTGAGGCCGCAGACGTCTATGGTCGCCGCGCCTCTGGCGTCCAAGGCGGCGTACATTCCCGTCGTCGGACTCAGGGACAGATGGTCCGCGGGATCATCGAATGTGGGGTCGATGAGTAACGGCTCTCCGGCAGCGTCCAGCGGAAATCTGTTCCGCTTGTGGTTGCTGTTGCAGCGATTGCAGGCGAGCAAATAGTTCAGCCAGGCGAATGCCTGCTGTGGATAGTCCGCCTTGGGGCGGAAGTGCTCGATGTCCGTGCCCTGACTGTCCTCGCAGTACATGCACCTCTCAAGCCCGGTGCTCATCCGGGCCAGCACTTCGTGGATGTCCTCCTTGAGCCCTCGGTCGAGGTTCGCCCACAAGTCACGGGCCGCGGTCTTCGGATCCGGCGCCGCGGTGACACGCTGCGTGAGTTTCTCTAGCTTCCGCACGACAGCGTCATCGAGAGGCAGCCGCTCAATCCTCTGCATCGTCAAAACTCAGGGTGAGTTGGTTGATGGCGTCCGCCACGTCCTGCGACGGAGTTCGCGGCAGTTTCGACCTGATCTCCTTCAGGCGTGCGCGCTCGGTGGACGACATATGGTCGGCGACCGCCTTCTTCTCCAGTGCCGCCGCTTCACTGCGCAGGGCCACGGACTGCGCCGAATAGGCCGTCTCCAGGCCGAACAGATCGGTGAGGACCGCGTCGTCGGCGGTGCCGTTCACCACACGGTTGAACAGTTCGCCTTCGACGATTCTCGCCGCTTCCCGCTCGCCGGGGGCGGACAGGCGTACCAGTCCTCTGTCGTCCGCCGCCTGGCAGATGAACGGACTATGCGTACTGACCACGAACTGGAGGTTCGGAAAGTGCTCCTTCAGCCAGAAACCGATTCTCTGCTGCCATGAGACATGAAGGTGGACGTCGATCTCGTCGATCAGGACGACACCCTCATGCCCGAACGCGACCCGGTCGCCGTCGACTTCCTTCAGGTCGCCGTACACGGAATACAACTGCTTCACCAGGTCCAGCACCAACGCCGCGACCGTACGATAACCGTCGCTCAGGGACCGGAGGGGGAGTTCGATCCCGTCCGGCGTCGTGACCCACAGGCCCTCGGACGTGACCCGCTCGACCTTCATCCCCTCCGGCAGCAGCCCGTCGTCCAGCAGTCTGAGAACCGCCTGCTCGACCTTCCTGGCGTCCTCGGACCCTTCCAGTCTTCGCAGATAGAGCTGTTGCAGCCACAGGACCGACTCGGACAGAGACGCCTCCTCCCGAAACAAGCTGGCAAGACTCGCCGGCCGCCCCGGCGTCATCATCAGGCGTTGCGCTTCCGTCGGAGCGAGTGACAGGCGGCGGAAAGGGCCGTACCCCGCGAGGAACCAGCCTTGGGGGTTCGCGGACCAAGGGCCGCGCCCGGGGTCCCACGCTTCCCGGGCCTTGTCCCGCGTCTTCTCCATCAACGGCTCCGGCCCCTCGCCTTCGCGAATCCACCGCAGCCCGGCCCAGGGGTCGAAGTTCGGTTTCCGCCCAGGCGCGAACGCGTCGAAATCGGAGAACCTCAGATGAACCCTGGCCTGTCCCTCGCCGGCGCCCTCACGGATCCAGTCGGAGAAGGTCTCGCGCAACGTCCGGGCGACCGAAGGGCCTGCGATGGCCAGAGCCACGGCCTGCAGGAACGAGGACTTCCCGGCTCCGTTGCGGCCCGCTATCACTATCCAGCGTGGCAGGCTGCCGTCGGGGCGGACGAAGCTGAGGGAAACCCCGGTCTCCTTCTCCCCGAAACCCTTGATGTTCTCAAGCACTAGCTCGCTGATCAGCATCCCGCTGCCTGACTGTCGAATACCAGCTCTCCGCGCACGCCCGGCGGAGACGGGCACCACGTGCCGGGCGGGTGCAGATGGACCATCTGTGGCTCAACATCGTGGCACATCTGCCCGAACAGCGTCCTCGGAGCCGTGGCCGGAGGGGGAAAAGTGGGCACGACAGCAATCAGCGCACACTCAACAGGAGAACGCGGTGAGCCACATGGACGAGCTGAACCTTGAAGGCGCGGAGTGGCGCAAGTCCAGCGCCAGCGGTGACAACGCGCAGTGCGTTCATCGGTAACCGGGTCCGCGTTCAAGGGGTGCGGGGACCGGCAGGGCCCCTCGGGGGTATGGGGGCTTGGCCCCCACATATACACCGCCCGGTACGACTTCCACGACCTCACCGCGGGGCTTGCGGCGCCCGGCGGCGTGCACGATGTTTATGTCGTGTTCGAGAACGATGGCGTGCCCCTGGTCCACCTCGACCTCCTCGGAGCGGGGGCTTGAGCGAGCGCGCCGTCACGATCTCCGAGGTCGCCAGGCACGCCGGCGTGGCCGTCAGCACGGTGTCGTACGTGCTGAGCGGCAAGCGCACGATCTCGGCCGGCACCCGCAGACGCGTGCTCGACAGCATCAGCGCCCTCGGCTACCACCCCAACGCCGGCGCGCGCGCCCTGGCCAGCAAACGGTCGAACGTAATCGCGCTGGTGCTGCCGCTGCGCGCGGGCATGCACGTGCCCGTGCTCATGCGTTTCGCCGGCGCCGTCGTCACCGCCGCCCGCCGGTTCGACCACGACGTGCTGCTGCTCACGGCCGACGAGGGCGCCGCCGGGATCCGCCGGGTGGCCGCCGGCGCCATGGTCGACGCCCTGATCCTCATGGACGTCGAGCTGGACGACCGCCGCGTCCCGCTGCTGCGCGAGCTGGCCGAGCCCAGCGTGCTCATCGGGTTCCCGGCCGAGCCCGCCGGGCTGACCTGCGTGGATCTCGACTTCGCCGCCGCGGGCGCGCGCTGTGTCGCCCACCTCGCCGAACGCGGCCACACCGGGATCGCCCTGCTCGGCGCGCCGTCGGTGGTGCACGAACGCGGCACCGGCTTCGCCGGGCGCACCCGCGAGGGCTTCGTGGCCGCCCTGGCCCGGCACGGACTCAAGGGCACGGCCCTGGCCTGCGAGGAAACCTTCGACGAGGTCCACGAGACCCTGCGCGACCTGCTGCTCGACCGGCCGGAGCTGGCCGTGCCGGAGTCCACGCTCCTGGCCCCGGGTCTGGCCGTCCGCGCCAGCACCTGAGCCGCGTCCGTCGACCCCGCGAGAACTCGTTCCGCCTCATCGGGTGAAAGAGGGTGTCCAGCCCGAAGAACGGAGCCGAGAATCTTGATGCAGGACACCGAGGTGGACGACGCGGAGGTGATCGGACGTGCCCGCAGCGACCCCGCCGCCTTCTCGGCGTTGTACGACCGGCACGCCCCCGCGCTCCACAGATACGTCACCCGCCGCCTGGGCGATTCGCTGGCCGACGACATCGTGGCCGAGACGTTCCTGGACGCCTTCCGCCGCCTGGCCCGCTACGACACCACCCACCGCGACGCCCGCCCCTGGTTGTACGGCATCGCCGCCAACCTGATCGGCAAGCACCGCCGTACCGAGATCAGGGCCTACCGCGCCCTGGCCAGGACGGGCCTCGACGCGGTGGCCGAGAGCTACGCCGACCGGGTAGAGGCCCGCGTGTCGGCCGGGGCGGCGCACCGCGAGCTGGCGGGGGCGCTCGCGACGCTGTCGCCGCAGGACCGCGAGGTGCTGCTGATGATTGCCTGGGCCGACCTCAGTTACGAGGAGGTCGCCCGCGCGCTTGGCGTCCCGATCGGGACCGTGCGTTCGCGCCTGCACCGCGCCAGGAGAAAGACCCGGGCGGCCCTGGGCGGCATCGACCCGTCAGCCATCCACGACACCGCCCCCTCAACCACCCACGACGCCGCGCCGTCAGCCATCCACGACACCGACGAGGAGGAGCCCGGCCGTGGACGATGACCTCACGCTCCTGCGCGAGCTGCGCGCGGACGCCCCCGAACCCGACGCCGACCGCCTGCGCGCCGTGCGCGCCCGAGCCCTGGCCCCGGCGTCGCCGCCGGTCCTCGCCCCGGCCCCGGCCCGGAGGCGGCGCCGGTTCTGGGCGGTGCCGTCGCTGCTGGCCGCCGCGACAGCCGCCGCCGTCGTCGTCGTGGCGGTGAACGGTTCCCACACCCCGGCCCCCGCTCCGCCGGGCGCCGTGACCACCATGCCGGTACGGGCCGAGACGGTGCTGCGCCAAGCCGCCCTGGTGGCCGAGGGACGCCGCAAGCACCACGAGCCGCGCCCCGACCAGTGGTTGTACCGGAAGGATCTGGTCAAGCAGCCCTCCGAGGAGCAAGGCACGGTCCAGGAATACTGGACCCGGTACGACGGCACCCGGTACGCGTACCGCCAGAACGGCGGCTCCATGGAATCCCTGGACATCACCCCCGACCCGGACGACGACGACCTGACACCCCGGCAGTACGCGGCCAAGCTCGCCGACCTGCCCGCCGATCCCGCCGCGCTGCTGGACCACGTCAGGGGCGACCGTCACTGGTCGACCCTGCCGAAGGGAGCGGAGGCCGAGCAGCCGGACGCGCGGGCGTTCCGCGTGTTGTCGGTCTACCTCGACGCGGGTGTCCCCATGCCGCCGCAGGTCGAGGCCGCCATCTTCCGCGCGCTCGCGGAGCTCCCCGGGGTGCGGGTGGACCTCGGCGTACGGGACGCGGCGGGCCGGGCGGGGATCGGCATCGCCTACGAGCCCGCCGGTTCCGTCCCCGGGGGGCCGATGCGGGACGCGCAGGGCCGGATCGTCTCGCGGTCGTACCTGGTGCTGGACGCCGCGACCTACCGCTTCCTCGGCAGGCGCGTGGACACCCTCCAGGACGAGGTCATCGGCGGTGAGGTGATGGCCCGCAAGGGCACGTTCTACGCGAGCGCCGACCTGGCGACGGGCGTGGTGGACGAACCAGGCCAGATCCCCTGACCGACCCCGGAGCGGCCCGCGAGCGGGCGGGCCGCTCGCAGGCCGCGCGACCGGAAGACCGTTCGAGTCGCCGGCCGCGCTACGGACGTGCGCCCAGGCGGTCGACCCAGCCCGTCTCCTCGTACGCGGTCTGGATCAGTGGCTCGGACCGGCCCGGCGGGCGGAGCTCGTAGGCGAGCAACCGCGCCGTCGCGACGTCCAC
The DNA here is from genome assembly GCF_040642995.1 of Nonomuraea sp. NPDC047529. Lineage (NCBI taxonomy): Bacteria > Bacillati > Actinomycetota > Actinomycetes > Streptosporangiales > Streptosporangiaceae > Nonomuraea > Nonomuraea sp. NPDC047529. The sequence goes on from NZ_JBEYTJ010000018.1 coordinate 52,618, forward strand.
GACCAGGCGCGACTCGCCCGCGCCCTCGCCGCTGCCCGGCGTGGTCAGCGCCAGGGCGACGCCGGTACGGCCCAGCGGGTCGGTGACCTCGCCCAGCGACCTGATCGCGGGCTGCTCCGCGAGCACCCGATACAGAGAGGACCGGGTTCCCGGGCTGATGGGACCGGAGAGCAGGTCCTGCGCCGTCGCCCACACATAGGCGGTGAACGTCGGTTTGCCGGGCCACCAGTCGCCGGGCTCCTCCTCGTCGAACAGCCGCCGCAGCAGGCTCGCCAGCTTCTCCTCGTCGGCCGGGAGGGCCAGCAGTTGGCGGAGCGTGTAGCGGTGGCTGCCGATCAGGAAGTGGAGTTGCATGTCGTAGTCATTGCTCGACGGCTTTCCCCCGCTCAGGTCGGGGGAGCCGAGCCGCCTCCATCGAGCCTCGTCCTCGGGGGAGGCGAAGGTGACCTTCGGGTCCTGGCGGGTCACGGTCCGGCTGGGCGCACCCCGGCGGGCCGCGTACCAGGTGTCCTGGGTGTTCGTCAGCCTGGCCGAGAACGGCGGGTTCTTCGCCTGCGGGTGGCGTACCGGCTGGGTGGTGCGCGCGCGAACGTGCCAGTACCGGCCGGAGGCGGCGGGCCCGTGCCCGGCGGACTCGGCCGCGGCCAGCAACACGGAACGTGCGTCCAACGCCTGGCGCGCTCCTTCCGAGGACGCCGGCGTACCGGCCGGAAGGGCGCTCGGTGGCGCGCCCGCGGGGCCGATCCCGGCGCCGCCGAGGATCACGACGGCGGCCGCCGAGGCGAGCAGCGCCCCCACGGCGGCCCGCGTCGCGGTGCGGATCCGCCTGGCCCGGCGCCCTCGTCGCACCAGCGCGGGCACCGGCGCGGGCGTGGGCTCTTCACGTTGGGCGAGAACACGCAGTGCCCGCGCCAGGAGTTCCTGGTCGTCCTTCATCGTGCTGTCTCCTGATCTTCGCGCAGAGCCGTACGCAGGCGCGCCATCGCTCTGGAGTGCTGGCTCTTGACGGCGCCGACCGAGCAGCCGAGTACGGCCGCGACCGCCTTCTCCGTCAGGTCCTCGTAGTGCCGCAGCACCACCACCGCCCGCTGCCTGGGCGACAGGGCGAGCAGGGCGCGACGCAGGTCCTCGTGCGGCTCGTGGAGCTGCTGACGGGGATCGGTGTGCTCGGGCGGACTGGCGGTGGGCACCTCCCGCCGTCGCCGCCGCCACCGGCTGACGTTGCCGTTGGCCAGCATGCGCCGCAGGTAGGCGTGCGGGTCGGCGGACCGCACGCGCCGCCAATGGACGTACAGCCGCACCAGGCAGTCCTGCAGCAGTTCCTCGCCCCGGTGCCGGTCGCCGGCGAGCAGGACGGCGACGGCCATGTGCCTGTCCCAGGCCGCCGCCACGAAGGCGGCGTAGGAGGCGTCGTCGGATTCACTCACACGGCCTCAACGCGGAAGTGTGCGGGGATGTTTAACCCCGAAACACTAAACGGGCGCCCCCCCCGGATTGGGGGGGGGCGCCCGTCAGGGTCGGCGCAGGGTTACCAGTCGCCGCCGCCGAAGTCGCCACCGCCGAAGTCTCCGCCGCCGCCGCCGAAGTCGCCCCAGCCGCCGCCACCGCCGCCGAAGTCCCCTCCGCCGCCGAAGTCGCCGCCGCTGAGGTCGCCCCCGCCGCCGCCGTCCTGGTAGCCCTCGGCGTAACCGGCGCCGTAGCCGCCGCCGCCCCAGCCGCCGTGGAACATGCTGCCCATCATCGTGCCGATGAACATGCCGGTCATGATGTCGCCGAAGCCGCCGTAGTAGCCGTAGGCGTACGGCTGGTAGGCCGGGCCCGCGTCGTAGTAGGGGCGACGGTGACCGTCGACCATGACCTCGCGCATCTGCGGGTCGAAGCCGCGCTCGACGGCCTCGGCGTCCATCGCGCAGGCCGGCACGTCGCGCACCGCGCCGCCGGGCGGGGCCCAGCGCACGTCACGGGCCGACGGGCCGTGCTGCGGGTTGAAGAAGCAGGGGGCGCGCCGCTCGGGGATCGGCCGGTTGTTGACCTTGGCCTTCACCACGGCCAGCGCGTAACGGCCGTCCTCAAGGGTCTGGGTGACCTCGCGGACCTGGTCGGCCCGCTGGACCGCGTTGAGCTGCGTCTTGGCCTTCTCGTAGGAGTCGAGCGCCTGCTGCCACTCGGTGATGTGGCCGCCGCCCTGGCCGGCGAGGGTGACGTCGGTGTCGAGCTCGGTGATCTCCTCGCCCAGCTTGGTGACGTCCTCCTCCACGGTCTGCTTGACCGCGGCGAGGTCCTTGGCCTCCTGGATGGCGCGCTTCTTCTTCTTGTTCTTGGAGTACAGGAAGTAGCCGCCACCGCCGACCACCAGCAGGCCGAGCAGGGCCACCAGCGCGAACTGGCCGCCGGCGCCGGGGTTGGCCTGGCTGCTGGTGCTCAGGGCGCCGCTGCGGTCGTTCTTGCCCGCCGCGTCGACCCGGTTCGTGAAGTCCTTCACGCCCGCGACGATGTCGCCCGAGTTGGCGTTCACCGAGAGCTTGACCAGCTGGCCGGCGAGGTTGTTCCGCAGGGCGTTGGACCCGGCGAACATCGTCTCGCCGTCGAACACCACCACCGTCACTTTGGGACGCCCGGCTTCCACCAGCGCCTTGCCCAGCGACGACAGGTACGGCCCGACGGTGGAGTTGTCAAAGGTGCCGTCGGGCAGCGCGACAGCGTAGATCTTGCTGTCGGCGTCCTTCAGCGCGTCGTTGATGTCACTCTGCTGGCTGGAGCTCAAGGGGGAGCCCGACACCACGTAGAGCGGGGCCTTCTTCCAGTTTTGCACCACAGTCTGTGCGTCAGGTGGCGCCGCCGCGTTGGCGGCAGGGGACAGCGCAAGAACGACGAACAGCCCGGCGATCAGAGCCGCGATCGCGGCCCCTGCTCGGCGCAGCGAATGGGTCATTGGCAGCAAGCCTCCTTCGCCCATGAGGACGAACGGGCGGTCGGCAAAGTTCCTCACTGGGCACGTTACCTGCCCGCGACGGCGCGGAAGCACGGGGGAGCGGGCTCAGGCGTCCTTGATCTCGCAGATCGTGGCGCCCGAGGTGACGGTCTGGCCGACGGCGGCCGACAGGCCCGTGACCGTGCCCGACTTGTGGGCGGTCAGCGGCTGCTCCATCTTCATGGCCTCCAGCACCACGACCGTGTCGCCCTCGCCGACCACGTCGCCGTCGTTCGCCACGACCTTGACGATCGTGCCCTGCATCGGGCTGACCAGCGCGTCGCCGCCCGCGGAGGCGTGCTTCCGCGCGCCGCCGGCGCGACGCGGCGCCTTGCCCGCGGCGGGCGCGGGGCCCGCGATGCCGAGCCCGGCCGGGAGCACCACCTCAAGGCGCTTGCCGCCGACCTCGACCGTCACCGTCTCGCGCACCGCCGGGGCGGACGGAGCCGCGGCGACCTCGCCCGCGTACGGCTCGACCGGGTTGTCCCACTCGGTCTCGATCCACCGGGTGTGCACGGCGAACGGCTCGGACGTGAACGCCGGATCGGTCACGACCGCCCGGTGGAAGGGCAGCACGGTCGGCATGCCGTCGATCTCGAACTCGGCCAGCGCCCGCCGGGCCCGGTCGAGGGCCTCGCGGCGGGTGCGGCCGGTCACGATCAGCTTGGCCACCAGCGAGTCGAACGTCTGCGGCACCGTCATCCCGGCCTCGTAGCCCGAGTCGAGGCGCACGCCGGGCCCGGACGGGGTGCGCATGGCGGTCAGCGTGCCGGGGGCGGGCAGGAAGTTGCGCCCGGCGTCCTCGGCGTTGATGCGGAACTCGATCGAGTGGCCGCGCAGGGCCGGGTCGTCGTAGCCCAGGAGCTCGCCGTCGGCGATCCTGAACATCTCGCGCACCAGGTCGACGCCCGCGACCTCCTCGCTCACCGGGTGCTCGACCTGGAGGCGGGTGTTGACCTCCAGGAAGGAGATCGTGCCGTCCTGGCCGACGAGGAACTCGCAGGTGCCGGCGCCGACGTAGCCCGCCTCCTTCAGGATGGCCTTGGAGCTGGTGTAGAGGAGGTCGATCTGCTCCGGCGACAGGAACGGCGCGGGGGCCTCCTCGACCAGCTTCTGGTGGCGGCGCTGGAGCGAGCAGTCGCGGGTGCTGACCACGACCACGTTGCCCTCGCGGTCGGCCAGGCACTGGGTCTCGACGTGCCGGGGGCGGTCGAGGTAGCGCTCGACGAAGCACTCGCCCCGGCCGAAGGCGGCCACCGCCTCGCGGACGGCGGACTCGTACAGCTCGGCGACCTCCTCCAGCCTGCGCGCGACCTTGATGCCGCGCCCGCCGCCGCCGTACGCGGCCTTGATCGCGATCGGCAGGCCGTGCTGCTCGGCGAACGCCACGACCTCCTCCGCGCCGGAGACCGGGTCCTTGGTGCCGGCCACCAGCGGCGCGCCGACCTTCTGCGCGATGTGCCTGGCCTGCACCTTGTCGCCCAGCGCGGCGATGGCGGCCGGGGGCGGGCCGATCCAGATCAGGCCGGCGTCGATGACGGCCTGGGCGAAGGCGGCGTTCTCGGCCAGGAAGCCGTAGCCGGGATGCACGGCGTCGGCGCCGGAGCGCGCGGCGACGTCGAGCAGCTTGGCGATGTCGAGGTAGGTCTCGGAGGGGGACTGCCCGCCCAGCGCGTACGCCTCGTCGGCCGCCCTGACGTGCAGGGCGTCGATGTCTTGGTCGGCGTAGACGGCCACGCTGCCGATCCCCGCGTCCGTGCACGCGCGGGCCACCCGTACGGCGATCTCGCCGCGATTGGCGATCAGAACCTTCCGCACCGACCTTCGTCCCTTCCTCGTGAGTGCTCAGCGGCCGAGGTACGCGCCGCCGTTGAGATGCAGCACCTGCCCCGTCATGTGCCCGGCTCCCGCGGATGCCAGAAAGAGAACGGTATCGGCCACGTCAGAGGGGGTGCCAGGGCGGCCGTTGCGCGTTTTCTGCACGCGGGCCTTGACGCTCTCCTCCGTGAGCCTGCCGCGGAAGAACTCGGTCTCCATCACCAGCCCGGGAGCCACCACGTTGGCGGTGACGCCCCGGGGGCCCAGCTCGGCGGCCAGGTCGGCGGTCCAGGACTCGACGGCGGCCTTCGCGGCCCCGTACGAGCCGGACCCGGTGCCGCGCGCGGCGATCGAGCCGATGGAGATGATCCGGCCGCCCTCGCCCATGCGCGGCGTGAGCGCGGTCGTGACCAGGACGGCGGACAGCAGGTTGGCGTTGAGGTTGGCCCACCACGCCTCGGCGACGTCCGCCAGGTCGCCGGACTGCCCGCGTTCCAGGTTGGTGTTGCCCCCGGCGTTGTTGACCAGGACGTCGACGTGCGCGGGCAGGCTGTCGAGCGCGCCCTGCACGGCGGCGGGGCTCGCGGCGTCGAACGGCACGTACGCCGCCCCCAGCCGCCCGGCCGCCGCCTTCAGCACCTGCTCGCGCCGGCCGGTGATCGTGACATGGTCGCCGAGGGAGACGAACGCCTCGGCGACGGCATAGCCGATCCCGGTGCCGCCACCCGTCACCACGACCTCGCGCATGAATGGATCACTCCTTTGATCCGAATAATCCTCTGGACGACCATAGCCGCTCGGCATAACGGGGGCGATGGGCGGTGGCCCGCTTTAAGGTGAGGGCGCTTTCACCAGTCCCCAGGAGGTATGCATGAGCCAGAGTATGCTCGGCGGCAACCCCATTGAAATGCAGCAGATGGCGAGCCAGTTCACCCAGCAGGCCGAGGCGCTCCAGACCGTGTCGGCGGCGCTCGACCGGGAGGCGGCCAAGGTCGGCACCGCGTGGACGGGTGACGGGGCCAAGCGGTTCGGCGAGGCCTGGAACCAGTACCGCACGGCCTTCACGCGCATGACCGAGGAGCTGCGGGAGGCTTCGCGGGTGATCAACACGTACCGGCAGAACATCGAGTCCGCCACGCAATGAGCACGGACGGGGGCCCTGGCCGGGCGCCGGGGCTTCTTCCGTCCTGAGGGGAGCGTTCCTCCCGGATCGGGCAGGCTACGCTCTCTCTTCATGATTGGTCGCGCCTTGGCGGCGAGCGTGCTCGCCCTGCAGTTCGCGGCGGCGCCGGCGCAGGCCGCGCCCGAGCGGTGCACGCCCAAGAAGGCCACCATGGCGATCGCCGAGAGCTGGGCGCAGCGGCGGCTCAACGTGCAGCGGGTGTGGCCGCTGACCACGGGCCGGGGCGTCACGGTCGCCGTCATCGACAGCGGCGTGGACGAGACGCACCCGCAGATCCGCCTGAGCGGCAAGGCCGACCTCACCAACACGGGCTTTCGCGACTGCGTCGGCCACGGCACGGCGGTCGCCGGGATCATCGCCGGCCAGCCGCGCAAGGACGTGCCCTTCCACGGCGTCGCCCCCGGGGTCAGGCTGCTGTCGATCAAGCAGGTCAACGGCGACAGAGGCGACGTGGGCCTGCTGGCCAAGGCCATCAAGACGGCCGTGGACGAGCGCGCCACCGTCATCAACCTCTCGATCGACGCCCCCGACACGGCCGACCTGAGGGCGGCCGTCGCCTACGCGCTGGAGCGGGACGTGGTGATCGTCGCCGCCGCCGGCAACCTGACCAAGGAGGACGGCACGTCGGCCCCCTCCTATCCCGCCGCCTACGACGGGGTGCTGTCGGTGGGCTCGGCGACCCCGGACGGCGGGCGTTCGACGTTCTCCAACCCCAACGCGGTCGCCGTGCTCGGCCCGGGGGAGGGGATCAGCTCGACCTGGCCGCTCAAGGGCTACCAGTCCGCCCTGAAGGGCACCAGCTACGCCGCTCCCTACGTGGCGGGCGTGGTCGCGCTCGTCCGGTCCCGCCATCCCGGGCTGACGCAGCTCCAGGTGCGCAGGCGCATCACGATGACCGCCGACGGCGCGTCGGGGACGGGCACCGGCGCCGGGATGGTGAACCCGCTGCTCGCGGTGACGGCGGTCCTGCCGTCGGAGCAGGTGGCCGTGGCGCCGCCGGTGCCGCCGCCGCTGCCCGCGACCGTGGTGCGCAAGGCCGTGCCGCCGGACCAGCGGTCGATGGAGGTCGCGACGGTGGTCGCGGTGGGCGGATTGTCGCTGGCCGGGCTCGTGATGGCGGCCTGGGTGGTCGTGCCCATGGGACGCAGGCGGCGCTGGCGGCCCGGCTCGCCGCCGGATCTTGGGCGAATTGACGGTTAACTGTAAGAACGAGCGACCGAAACTGCTGATGCTTATGGGGCTTATTTGGTTAAATGTCTCTCGATCATGACAGACTCCTGAAAGGACGGTCATGGTGGAGAAGGACTCCCCCCAGGCGCCTGTACCGGAGCGCTTCGGCGACCACGACATTGTGAGCCAGTTGGGGCAGGGCCCGCGTGGCGCCGTCCATCTGGGCAAGGAGTCCGAGGACGCCGATCCGGTCGCGATCAAGACGCTGACCGTCGACCCGGCGACCGACCCGGACTTCGTGACCCGGCTCAAGGACGTCGCCCGCGTGTCCAGCTCGTACGTGGCCCGTACGCTCGACGCCGGCGTCCAGGACGGCCGGCTCTACGTCGTACGTGAGCACGTCGAAGGACGTTCGCTGGCCGAGACCGTCGCCGAGGACGGCCCGCTGACCGGTGACGCGCTCGAACGCGTGGCGGTCGGCATGCTCACCGCGCTCACCGCGGTGCACCTGGCCGGGTTCGCGCACCGCGGGCTCACCCCGAACAACGTGATCCTCACCGGCGAGGGTCTGCGCGTCACCGACATCGAGATCGGCGACCCGGCCGGCGAGATCGGCTACCGCGCCCCCGAACAGCTCAACGGCCTCCAGTACGGGCCCTACGCCGACGTCTTCGCCTGGGCGGCGACCGTGGTGTTCGCGGCCACCGGCTCCGCGCCGTTCGGCCAGGACGCGCACGCCGTCCTCACGGACGAGCCCGTGGTGGACGGGCTGCCGGACCCGCTGCGGCAGACCGTGCTCGCGGCGCTGTCCAAGGACGTGTCCGGACGGCCCACGACGTACACGGCGCTGCTGCGGCTGCTGGGGGACGACAAGGCCCCCATGCCGGCCGCGCCGATCGACGGCGTGCCCGTCCAGTTGCCGTCCGACCCGGCGGCCCTGGTCACCCTGATCGACGGCCAGTACCCGATGCCGGGTCAGCCTCCGGTGCCGGGGCAGCCGCCCGTGCCGGGCCGGCCTCCGGTGCTGCCCCTGGCCATCGAGGGCGTGCCGGCTCCGTACGGCCCGGTGCCCCCGCAGCCCGCACCCCCGGGATTCCTGCCGGAGGGCGCGATCCCGCCGGGCGCGTTCCCGCACGACCCGATGCAGCAGGGCCCGATCCCGCCCGGCGCACTGCCTCCCGTCCCGATGGGGCAGGACCCGATGCAGGCCGGTCCGATGCAGCACCTTCCCGCGCACGAGGAGCCGGTGCAGGGGGTGCCGGTGCAGTACCCGCCGGTGCCCGTGCAGGCCGCGTGGGGACCGCCGCCCGGACCGCAGAACCCGCCCGTGGAGCCGGGCCGGCCCGTCGCGGCGGGCGCGGCCGGCGCCGCCCCGGCACGCAAGCCGTTCCCGATCGGCCTGGCGGCCGGCGTGATGGCGGTCGTGCTGCTGTCGGCCCTCGGCCTGTGGGGCGCGAGCCGCTACTCCTCCAACGTCACCTTCGAGCCCGCCGCCGCGGCGGCCTCCGCCTCGCCCAGCTCGGGCGCGGCAGCCGCCCAGCAGGCCATGACCGCCGCGCCCACGCAGCCCCAGCCCGAGGTCACCGCCCCCTGGGCGACCACGCCGTCCCCGGACGACGACGGCGTGGGCCCGCTGGTGCTGCCGGACGACGACGACTCCACGGACACCCGCCAGGTGCCGGTGCTGACCTCGGTGCCGACGCCGACGGTGACCCAGCAGATGGTGGTCCCGACGTACCAGCAGCCGACGGCCCAGCCGACCGCGCAGGCGAAGAAGACCGACAAGGAGCCCGAGCCGACGGCCACGGTCACCAGGACGGTCACGCCGACCCCGTCCGAGACGCCCACCCAGAAGCCGACGGAGAAGCCCACCGAGGAGCCGACCCAGAAGCCGACGGAGAAGCCCACGGAGAAGCCGACGCAGAAGCCGACGGAGACGCCCACCCCGACGCCCACGCCGACTCCGACTCCGACCCCGACGCCGACGCCGACCGAGACGCAGAAGCCGACCGAGACGCCCACCCAGGCTCCTGAGCCCACCACCCAGAAGCCCACCCAGGCGCCGGAGCCCACCAAGACCTCCGAGCCCCCGGCCAAGCCGAACCCCTACACGGCGACGCAGGTGTGCGGGTCCGGTTTCGTGGTCCAGCGGTCGAGCCCGTTCAGCGGCGGCACGACGTACCAGCTCTACAACAGCAGCACGGGCCAGAACTGCGTGGTCACCCTCAAGTCCGGCGCCGACGTCGGCAAGGCGAGCCCCGTCAGCGCGACCCTGGAGGTTCAGGGCGGCCCGAGCAGCACCGACAGCGGCAACTACGAGTACTACGCGGGCCCGGTCAAGCTTCCGGCCAAGGGCAAGTGCGTGCGGTACTCGGGCAGCGCGGGCTCCGTCAGGGGCGGCGCCGACTGGGCCAACTGCGGCTAGGGCTCAGTATCCGCGGTAGCCGGATCCGGTCTTCGTCCCGACGACCCCCGGCACCGCGGACACACTGCCGTAGCGATCGATCGAGTAGCGCACGCCGGCGATGATGTTGTCCACCGGGTTGTAGATGTTCCGGTGGCCGTCCATGGCGTGGGCGTTGAAGGTCGGGTCGATCGTCTGCATGAGCCCCTTGGAGGGGTGCCCGGCCGCGGCGTTGGAGTCCCACAGGTTGATCGCGTGCGGGTTCCCGCCGGACTCGTGCTGGATGATCATCCAGATGTCGTTGACGTTCATCTTGTCTGCCGGGTAGCCGTTCGCCTTGAGGATGGCGACGGCCTCCTCGATCCACTCCTTCACCTTGCCCGAGGGCGCCGGCCCGCCGCCCGCGGCGGGCGGCGGGCCGCTGGAGCCGTAGCCGCCGATGATGGGGCTGCCGCCGCTGCCCGAATAGGGCGAGGTGTAGCTCTGGGTACGCCGCCAGTCCAGCCGGTGATCGGCGTCCGGCACGAACCTGTGCTCGCCCTCCTGCTCGCCCGCCGCCTTGATCTTGGCGAAGGTCATCTTGCGCTCGGCCAGCGCGCTGTCGATGGCCTTCTTGGCGTCGGAGACGGCGGTCTTGGCGTCCTTGACCGGCTGCCCGGCGTTCTCGGTCTCCTCGCGCACCAGGCGGCCGATCTCGGCGTTCAGGTCCTCCGGCTTGGCGTCGGGGTTGGCGTCCTTGTAGGTCTGCACGCGGGTGAGCAGGCGGTCGCAGATGCCGTCCACCTGGCGCTGTGAGCTCTCCAGCGCGGCGGCGGCGGCGTCGAGCGCGTCCGCGCAGGCGTCGAACGCGTCGTGCAGGCCCTGGCCGGCCCTGCCGTAGTCCCACATGTAACGGACGAACGCGTCCGCCGAGGCGCCCTCCCAGGCCAGGTCCACGGTGGTGACGGCGCTGCCGAGCTCGCCCGCTCCGGCGAGCACCTCGCCCGCGGCCGTACGCCAGCGCGCGGCGATGCCCCGGATCGAGCTCGGGTTGCCGGTCACCTGCTCGGCCAGCGCGGCCAGAGCGGGACCGCCGGGCAGGCTGTTGATCGCCTCCGGTGCGCTCATGACGGGTCGTTCGCCTTCCGCACGTTGCTCTCCACCAGGTCCAGGGCCCGCTCGACGCTCTGGACGAGGCTCTTGGCCTTGCCGCACTCGCTGTCGGCGACGCCCTCCACCCGGCCCACGGCGGTCGCGAGGGCGGAGGAGTCGGCCAGCTTGCCGAAGATCGAGGAGTCGACGGCCGTGGCGGGGAAGTCGTCGGCCAGGTCGCCGAACTTGTTCGCCACGGCATGGGCCGCGATGCGGCAGTCGTCCAGGGCGTCGAAGTGGATGTCGAGTCCTGCCATCACTCCTCCTCCGGGGGCGGCCAGAACGCCGTCTGCGCCAGCCGCGAGCCGAACCTTCTGTCCACCACGAAGCCGCGTCCCGGAGGCTGCGGCTGGGCGCGTACGTTGCCGAACAGGAAGCCCTCGTCCCTGCTGCCGGACAGGATCACCGCGGGGCTGGCCATGTCCTTGATGCGCTGGATCACCGGGTCGAACATGGCCCGGCCCAGGCCGCCCATAGCCCGCGACATGATCAGGTGCAGCCCGATGTCCCGGGCCTGCGGCAGCAGCTCGACCAGCGGCAGCAGCGGGTTGTTGGACGTGGCCACCAGGTCGTAGTCGTCGACCACGATGTACAGGTCGGAACCCTTCCACCAGTCGCGGGCGCGCAGCTGCTCGGGCGTGAGGTTCGCCGGCGGCAGGCGCTTGAGCAGGGCGTTGCGGGCGTCGTTGACCAGTTCGAGCGCGGCGGCGCTGGAGGCGGCGTAGCCGATGCGGTTCTCGCTGACCGCCGTGTCCAGCAGCGACCGGCGGTAGTCGATCACGATCATCATGGCCTCGCGCGGCGTGTGCCGGGCGACGACGTTCTCGGCGATCACCTTGAGCATGTTGGACTTGCCGCTCTCGGTGTCGCCGACCACGATGAAGTGCGGGTCGGCGTCGAAGTCGATCAGCACGGGCGCGAGCGCGGCCTCGTCCACGCCGATCGCGATCCGCTCCTTGCCGGTCTCCTCCACACCCGGCAGCGACGCGGCGGGCAGCACCGACGGCAGCAGCCTGACCTGCTTGGCGGGCGGCCCCTGCCAGGAGTCGCCGATCGCCTGCACCAGGCCCTGGAGCCCGGTGGCCAGGTCGTCGGAGTCCTGCACGCCGTCGATCCTGGGCAGGGCGCCGAGGAAGTGCAGGCCGTCCTTGGTCAGGCCGCGTCCGGGCACGCCTTCCGGCACGGCCAGGGACTTCTTCCTGTTGATCTCGGACTCGTAGGCGTCGCCGAGCTTGAGCTCCACCCGCGTGCCGAACAGGTCACGGATGCCCGGCCGGAACTCCGACCACTTGCCGGTGGCCGCCACCACGTGGATGCCGTAGCCGAGGCCGCGCGCCGCCAGGTCGGTGATGACCGGTTCCAGGGTCTCGAAGTCCTGCCGGATCGTCAGCCAGCCGTCCACGACGAGGAAGATGTCGCCCCAGCCGTCGCCCTGGAGGGAGCCGTCGGCCACCCGCTTGCGGTAGGTGCCCATGGAGTCGACGCCGTTCTCGGTGAACTCGCGTTCCCGGTCGCGCAGGATCGAGGCGATCTCGGCGACCGTGCGGCGCACCCGGTCGGCGTCGAGCCTGGAGGCCACGCCGCCGACGTGCGGCAGCCCCTCCAGTGAGGACAGCGCGCCGCCGCCGAAGTCCAGGCAGTAGAACTGCACCTCGGCGGGCGTGTGCGTGAGCGCCATGCTGGTGATCAGCGTGCGCAGGATCGTGCTCTTGCCGCTCTGCGGGCCGCCCGCCACGCCCACGTGCCCGGCCGCGCCGGACAGGTCCAGCCAGTACGGGTCCCGCCGCTGCTCGAACGGCCGGTCGATGAGCCCCACGACGGCCTGCAGCCGGCCGCGTCCCGGCCAGCCGGCGGTGGACAGCCCCAGCTCGGGCGTGACCGACAGCGGCGGCAGCAGGTGCGCCAGCGTGGGCGGCTCGGCCAGCGGCGGCAGCCAGATGCGGTGCGCGGCCGGCCCCTGGCCCACCAGGCGGCCGACGACGATGTCCAGGAGGCTCTGCTGCGCCTTGTTGCTCTCCTCCTGCGCCGCGGGGTCCTCGGGCTGCTCGTCGACCATCGGGACGGGCACGAAGTCGGGGCCGTACTCGACGATCTCCCTGACCGTCACCGAGCCGTCGTGGGTGGCGACGTGCCGCAGGTCGACATGGTGGGGGCCCGACACGTACGCGGCCTTGAAGCGGGTCATGCCGGTGGTGTCGAACTTCAGGTACCCGTTGCCCGGCGCGGACGGCAGCTCGTACGCGTCGGCCACGCCCAGCACGACCCGGCTCTCCATGGCCGAGAACGTCCGCAGGCCGATCCGGTACGAAAGGTGCGTGTCGAGGCCGCGCAGCCGTCCCTCCTCCAGCCGCTGTGAGGCCAGCAGCAGGTGCACGCCGAGCGAACGCCCGAGCCGGCCGATCATCACGAACAGGTCGATGAACTCGGGCTTGGCCGTCAGCAGCTCGCTGAACTCGTCCAGGATGACGAACAGCGTGGGCAGCGGGCGCAGGTTGGCGCCCTGCTCGCGGGCCTTTTCGTAGTCGCGCAGGGAGGCGTAGTTGCCGGCCGCGCGCAGCAGCTCCTGGCGGCGCACCATCTCGCCGTGCAGGGCGTCGTGCATGCGGTCCACGAGCGGCAGCTCGTCCTCCAGGTTCGTGATGACCGCGGAGACGTGCGAGAGGCCGTCCAGGCCGAGGAAGGTCGCGCCGCCCTTGAAGTCGACGAGCACGAAGTTGAGGATCTCCGAGGAGTGCGTGACCGCGAGCCCGAGCACCAGCGTGCGCAGCAGCTCGCTCTTGCCCGAGCCGGTCGCGCCGATGACCAGGCCGTGCGGGCCCATGCCGCCCTGCGCCGACTCCTTGATGTCCAGCTCGACCAGCCGGCCGTCGGCGCCGAGCCCGATCGGCACCCGCAGCCGGTTGCGGCCCGCGCGCGGCCGCCAGGTCACCGACGGCTCCAGCCGGGTCGGGTCGCCGACGCCGAGCAGCTCGGTCAGGGTCGTGTTGACCGCCAGCACGTCCTGGGCGTCGCCGCCCTTGGCCGAGGACGCGCGCAGCGGCGCGAGCTGGCGGGCCAGCCCCTCGGCGCGCAGGTAGTCCAGCGAGTCGGGGTCGCCGAGCCGGTTGGTGTTCTCGCGGCCCGCGTGGTCCAGCTTGACCATGTGGAAGCCGGCGGCGTCGATGCGCAGCCGCAGCGTGCTGCGTTCCTCGACGGTGCCGGCCGAGTTCGTCAGGTCGATCACGGTCACGCCGTCGATGGCGTCCGCGCCGAGCTGCGAGTCCTGCGGCACGTGGCCGCCGTCCAGGATGAGCACGTGGTACGGCAGCGCGTCCGGCGAGGCGCCCGGCTTGAACCGGGCCCGTTCCTTCAGCTCGCCGCCCACCAGGCGGTCGAGCTGGGACAGGTTCTCGGCCATGAGCCTGACCTGGCCGGCGCCGTCGGTCTCCTCGGGGTGCAGCGCGTGCGGCAGCCACTTGACCCATTCCCAGTGGCTCATCCACTCCTTGCTCGCGCACACCATGATCCGCATGTCGTCGGGGGAGTGGAAGACGGCCATCTGCGCGATCATGGCCCGGACCAGGTCGCGGACCAGGGCGGGGTCGCCGTCCAGCTTGATGCGGGCGAAGGAGTGCAGCGCGACGGCGACCGGGAGGCGTTCGACGGTCGAGTGGGTGCGGATGAAGCGGCGCAGCGCGCCGGCCGACAGGGCGTCCAGGTCCTCGACCGGCTTGGAGTCCGGGGGGATGAGCTGGACGGCCAGCTTCTGGATGCCGGTGCCGAGCCGTACCGTGCTGAAGTCCTCGTCGCGGGGGCGGCGCTCCCACAGGCGCGGGCCCATCGCGGTCCACCAGAGCGTGTCGGGGGACGGGCCGCTCCACTCCAGGGCCTCGCGCTGCTGGATGGCGGCCTTGCGCACCTTCTTGCGGATCTGCGCCAGGTAGCGGAAGTAGTCGCGCCGGGCGCCGTTGAGCCGCTGTTTGCGCTCGCCCGCCTGGCGGCCCATCTGACCGACCGTCATGCCGACCATCGAGAACGCGAACAGGCCGCTGGCCACGTACATGATGGGGTTGGCGTTGGTGCCGCCGGCGGTGAACATCAGACCCATCGCCGCCGCGCCCGCCACCATCGGCAGGTACGTCAGCACCGCCATCATGCCTTGTGACTGGACCTCGGGGATCTCCGGTGGAGACTCCAGCAGGATCTCCCCGCGCGGAGCCTTCGGGCTGGGGCGGCGCTCCGGGCGCCGTACTACGACGATGCTCACCCTAGTGACAGGCCCTTCTGGTGCTCGGAAGAACCTTCTTACCAGATGTGCCTTACGTCCGAGTTGAGGTCTGAGTTAACACTGTCTCGCTATGTTGTGTTTGTGACATCGTTGGCCGAGATCCCGCCTCCACAGCAGGGCGCGTTGCACCAGGTGCCCGCTCCGCTCCCGCCGCTGTGCCACGTGACAGTTGTAGGGCCGCGCAGGAAGGCCGACCTGGCGCTGCCCGCCGACATCCCGCTGCCGCACGTGCTTCCCGGGCTGCTCAGGGCGATGGGCGAGCTGGGCGGCGACATCGCGACCGCGCCCGGCTGGACGCTCCAGCGCCTCGGCGGTCCCCCCTTCGACCTGGGCCAGAGCCTCGGCGCGCTGGGCGTGCTGGACGGCGAGATCCTCTACCTGCGCCCGCGCGCGGTCGCACTGCCGCCGGCCAGGTTCGACGACGTGGCCGACGTGGTCGCCACCGGCGTGCGCGAGGGCAAGGGCAAGTGGTCGGCCGACCTGACCCGCGGGATGGGCGGCGGCGCGGCCTGCGGGCTGCTCGTCGCCGGCGCGGTGGCGCTGGCGTTCGGCGGGCTCACCCCCATGGTGACCGCGATCGTGGCCGGGGCGCTCGCGCTGCTGATCATCGGCGTGGGGATGGCGATCTCGCGGGCGGTCGGCGACTCGGGCTCGGGCGCGCTGATCGGGTACGCCGCGCTGCCGTACGCGTTCCTGGCCGGGCTGCTCGCCCCCGCCGCCGGCGGCGGATTGGCCACCGTCGGCGCGCCGCAGCTCCTCGGGGCGCTGGCCTGCACCGCGCTGGTGGCCACGCTCGGCGGCACCGCGATCGCCGACGGCGTGCCGGGCTTCCTCGGCACGGCCATCGCCTCGATGGTCGGCGCGATCTGCGCGGCCGTGATCATGGTGACCGGGGCGTCGCCCGCAGGTGTGGCGGCCGTCGGCGCGGCCGTCGTGATGGCGTTCAGCCCGCTGGTGCCCGTGCTGTCGTTCCGGCTGGCCCGCGTGCCGCTGCCGTCCATGCCCACCAACGCCGAGGAACTGCGCGGCGACAACCAGCGGCTCGACAGCGCCTCGGTGCTGGAGCGCACGGGCGCGGCGCGGCGGTACGCGACCGGCATGATCGTGGGCGTCGCGCTGGTCGGGGCCGGGGCGCACGCGCTGTTCGTCGCGGACGGCCGGTGGGTCTCGGTGGCCATGTCCCTGGTGCTGGCGTTCACGCAGATCATGCGGGCCCGGGTGTTCCAGGGCGTCGGGCAGCGGTTGTGGCTGCTGCTGGTCGGGCTGACCGCGCTCGGCGCGGTGGCCGTGTCCGTCGGGATCGGCATGGGCGGCGTGGCCTCCGTGGCCGTGGTGCTCGGGCTGCTGTGGGCCGCCATGGTGGTCGTCGGCATGGGCGTGTGGCTGCCCGGCGGCAGGCCCTCGCCGTTCTGGGGGAGGGCCGCCGACATCACGGAGTGGGCGCTGATCGTCGCGCTGGTGCCGTTGGCGCTCGGGGTGCTGGAGGTCTACGCCTGGGTGCGCGGCCTGGCCGGTTAGCCGTACCGGCCTGGGAGGGCGCCGGGGCTCAGTCGTCCGACAGGACGCGGCGGCGGATGGCCTCCAGGGCGTCGAAGCGGTCGTTCAGCTCCCGCGAGAGGCCGTCCTGGAGGTCCTGGAACTGCCGGGTGACTGCCTCGGCCGACAGACCGCCGAACGACGCGGGCGGGATCACGTCCCTGAGCCTGCGCGACTGGTCGTCCTGGGCGGTTCGGACGGCCTGGACGATCTCCTCGGTCAGCTCGTCCAGCTCCAGGCGGCTCGCCCTGGGCGCCAGCCTCAGCTCCTCCAGGCGGCCGTCGGCGTCCACGCGCGCGGTGACCGCGCCGCTGCGGCTCTCGCCCTGGCCGGTGACCAGGCTGAGCTCGTCCAGCATGCCGGCCAGGTTGCGGACCGAGCGTTCGCTCTCGCTGATCACGCGGTCGAGGTCGTCGGGGTTGAAGTCGATGGGGTCCATGGCCTGCACGCCACCGCCCGTAGGTTAACGAACGGGGAGCGGTGGTTTTCCGTCCCCTGAAGTGATCACGAAAACCGCGCTATGGGTACTGAAATAGGGGCAAACCGCCGCAACAATCGGACGTCGTGGCAACGAATCGGGAAATCCATATCACCTCGACGACCATCGGCAAGACGCGCCAACGGGTGGAGTCCGAGCTGAAGACGGGGATCGTCGGTTTCGTCAAAGGCCTGATCCCGCTCACGGCCGTGGACGGCCTGGGCTTCGGCATCCTGGGCAACATGATCATCGGCAGCACGTACGAGGCCGTCATGGACCGTGCCGACGGCCTGATGGGGGAGGCCGAGGGCGCCCTGGACGGCTGGTCCGGCGCGCTGACCGTGTGCGAGCGCAACTGGCGGGCGGCAGAGGACGCCAGCATCATCCAGTACCGCGCATGAGCGACCCCTATCTCGACGCCATCAACAAGGGCAGGGGCGCCTCGCGCGGCGGCGGCGGTTCGTCCCTGCTGAAGGCGGTCAACAAGGGCGGCTCGGTCGGCCCGCCGCGCTCGCCGTCGATCCCGCTCAACCCCGCCACCGGCAAGCTCGGCCCGGTGGGCGCCGGCTCGGCGGAGTCGCTCAGCACGCGGGTGCTGAACCTGCTGAAGCGCGCGGGCCGGTTCTCGCCGTACCTGGTGGCCGTGACCGCCATCGTGGCGGTGGGCGCGGCCGACGAGTTCGCCATGGCCGAGGCGGCCAACGTCTGGAAGTACGGCATCAGCGCCCGCCTCGACGACGGCGTGAAGAACCTCATGCCGCAGATCCTGGCCACGTCCAGGACCGGCTGGATCGCCGCCGACCAGACGGAGTTCGGCCGCGTGCAGGCGCTGTTCCACCAGGAGATCGGCGCGCTGCGCAACTCGTTCGGCGAGATCGGCGGCGTGCTGGACGAGGTGGCCGCCGGCGTGCGCAACTACTGGATGCAGATCGGCTCGACGGTCGTGACCGGGATCACGCTGCTGCTCACGGCCGTGCGGATGAAACTGGCGCCGGTCCCGCAGGTCGCGGCGGCCGGGATGATCCTGGAGCACCTCGTCGGCTCGGCGCTGATCAGCGCCGCCGCGATCATGACCGGGATGCTGGCGCAGCTGCTCAGAGGCGGCATGCAGGTGCTCGGGACGCTGATCAGGAAGCAGCACCAGTTCGGCTTCGTGCTGCCGGGGGGCGCGGCCGCCGTCGACTTCGGCCGGGCCACGATCGACGCCAAGAACCTGCCCTCCTTCCAGGAGCCCGCCGCGCCCGGGCAGTTGCCCGCCGGGTACCAGGGCTTCGACTGGGTCGTCCCTGAGGTGAGTACCACAAAGCCGTGATTGTGGTTAGATCGCCGGGATATGCCCTAGGGGAGGGATGGAGTCGATGGCGGATTTCGGGGACCTCGGTGACATCGACATGGACCGGCTCCTGAACAACATGGACGAGCAGCTCAGCAAGTCCGAGGAGCTGCAGAAGGCCATGTCCGCCCTGGTGGGCCGGGGCGAGGACGACGGACACCTGGTCCTCGTCGAGTACGGCCAGGAGGGCCTGCGCACGCTGGACATCCAGCCGAAGGCGATGCGGCTGAGCGCGGTCGAGCTGTCGGAGAGGATCAAGGTGGCCGTCGATCTGGCGACCGTCGACCTCCAGCGGCAGGCCGACGCGCTCCTGACCCAGATGTTCGGCGAGAGCGGCAACCCGATGCGGATGCTGGAGAACCCCGACCAGGCGCTGCGTCAGATCCGCAAGGCGGAGGCCAGCTACGAACGGGCCTTCGAGAGCACCATGCAAGAGTTCGACAGAATCCGCCGCGAACTGGACCTGTGATTGACCAGGGCGTTTGCTGGCATGTCGAGAAGTTGTTACATCTAGGCCACTGAGTCCGCTGTTACTCATGGGGGCTTTGGTGCTTATATGGGTAAGCGACCGAAATGATCGTTATGGAGGTGACGAGTGTCCGAATTCTTTGGGGCAAGCCCGAGCCAGATCAAGGTGGCCTCTGGCCACGTGGTGGACACCGCCCAGTACATCGAGGGTCTGAGGACGGCGGTTGAGACGACCTCCAACGGTCTTCTCAACACCGGCTGGCTCGGCCCTGCGGCGGCCAGGTTCAAGAACGCCATGACCAACTGGGACAACTCCATGCGGGCCGTACGGACCGACCTGGAGGGCATCGCCGACAAGATGGGCGTCAACGCGGTCGTCTACTCCGCGGCCGACCAGGACGTCCAGGCCGGTATGGGCCGTGTCGAGTCCCTGATCAACGTCGACATCAAGTAGGGAGGGGACCGCGATGTCAGCTGAGCTGGACTTCACCAAAGTCAACTTCGGGCACATGGAGCTCGCCCAGGGCGACTTCATCAAGATCCTCGGGTCCTTCGAGAAGGCCACCGACGACCTGATGACCCGGCTGAAGAACGACCTGGCCGGTCACTGGGAGGGCCCGGACGGCGCCGAGACGTTCTTCCGGCAGCACGAGACGAAGTGGCAGGCCGCCGCCGCCCAGATGCGCGGGCAGCTGGACGAGCTGCAGAAGGCCGTCCAGATCGCCAACGAGAACTACCGCGCGGCCGAGAACCGCAACAAGTCCATCTGGTACGACGGCTGACGTTTTCGTGTCGGCCACCCACGCGGTGGCCGAGCCTTGTGAGGGGAGGATCATGGCCGGGCTCGAACCCGAACCGTGGCCTGGGCTCGACGACACCGACGCCGAGCTCTACTACGACGTGGGCAGGATGCGCGCCATAGCCGACGACCTGGAGATCGCTCTGGCGCTCACCCAGGGCGCCGGCGGCAACAGGAACGGCGTCACCGGCTCCGTGGAGACCCTCACCAGGTACTTCACGCTGGGCGAGGAGCACATAGGGCGGTGGCCGGCGGCCAGCGCCCTCGCGCACAGCGTGGGCAGCACCGGCGCGGACCCCGGCGGCCAGGTGTCGCTGGAGGGCCGCGGCGCGTTGCTCGCCGGTCTGTACCAGGACTACGTCGAGTGCTGCCAGAAACTGGTCAAGGCGATCAGGGACAGCGCCGACAGCTACGCCAAGACCAACCCGGGCCGAGAGTGAGCAGCAGCGTTGGCTGAGCGCAAGGTCGACATCCGTGACGAGTCCCGGCGTCCGACGACCGGGCCCGTCACCGCGTCGCGGGAACAGATCGAAGGATGGCTCAAGGCCACCTCCGCCATGGAGGTGCACGACCGGGGGCTGTCCTACAAGCAGGTGGCCAAGATCATCCGTGGGGTGGCCGAGGCGCTGCCCCAGATCGGCAAGGATCTGTCCGGCGCGTGGCGGTCGGACACGTCCGCGCAGGCGCAGCGGGCGCTGCAGCTGCTCAACGCCTCCGGCCAGGAGATCGCCGAGGCCATGGACAAGATGTCCGAGGCGCTGATCCTGTACGGGCGTGACTACCTGCCGACGGCCATCGAGGAGGTCGAGGCCGCCAAGAACGCGCAGACGGCCACCCCGAAGCCCTCGGCGGGCCCGCCGCCGAAGGCTCCGACCTCGACGCCGTCGCCGTCGTACACGCCGCCGGTGCTCGGGCCCCAGACGTCGCACAACTACCCGGAGCCCAAGCCCGGCCTCACCAAGTCGCCTACCGAGATGCAGGCCGACGTGGCCCGGCGGGCGCTGGAGAAGCTCAACAACCACATCGTCGACCTGTACGACTTCCGCATCCCGGCCAGCGTCGTCGTCGAGCTGCCCGAGGTGAAGCCGGCCGAGACGCCGGCCCCCGAACGGGACATGCCGCTCGACCAGCACACGCCGTACACGAAGGGCACGTACTGGAACGGCGGCGGTTCCGGCGACTCCGGCGGCGGCTCGAACGGCTCCGGGAGCGGCGGCGGCGCCCACGGCGGAACCGGCGGTTCCGGTGGGTCAGGCGGATCGGGCGGATCGGGCAGCGGCGGTAACGGCGGCCAGGACGGCGGCAACGGCGGCAACGGCGGTAACGGCGGCACCGACCCCCGCCCCGGGGACCAGACCCCCGGCGGCGACACCCCCGGCACGGACCGTCCGGACACCCCCGGGACGGACACCCCGGGCACCGACCCCTCGGGCGGTCAGGGCACCGGATCCGGCACCGGCGGCTCGTCCTCGACCGGCGACGGCACCACGCCCCCCGTGCTCGACAACAACACCACCGGCGACCGCGCCACCCAGCCGCAGGACGTGGACGCCCGCGACCCGCGCGCCACCGAGACGGCCGGTTACCACCCGACCATCACGCCCACCAACCCCACGCCCCCGAACCAGTCGTTCGTGACCCAGCCGACCTACCCCTCACCGGCCTCGGGGACGCCCGCGGTGATCGGCGGCCCCGGGTCGTACACCCAGGGGAGCGCGCCCGCGGCGGCGGCGGCACGGGCGGGCGCGGCGGGCGGCGGCATGCCGTTCATGCCCTTCACCGGCGGCGGCGGGCAGGGCGCCGAGCAGGGACAGGTCGAGACCTCGACCCTCCTGAAGGAGGACAACGACGTGTGGAGCCACCACGAGGGCTCCATCTCACCGGTGATCGGTTAGGGAGGCGGCCATGGCGCTCGAACTGGACCCCAACTGGCCCGGGCTCGACGGGGACAAGGACAACTTGACCAACCGCACGGAGATCAAGCGCATCGCCGGCGAGGTGAACGAGCTGCTCAAGAAGCTCAAGACGCCCACGCGTCCACCGGTCACGGAGTTCCTGACCGCGCCGGGGGCCAAGGCCCCCGAGCCGCAGTTGCCCGAGGGGGCCGGCGCGCTGCCCGACCTCCAGCGGTACTGCGCGCTCAGTCAGAACCAGATGGGCGAGTGGCCCGCCGCCATGCACTTCGCGCTGGCGGTCAACTCGGCCTATTCCCAGCTGATCGGCGAGCAGGGTTCCGCCAGCGGCCTGTACGCCTCCATGGTCGAGCAGGCCGGCAGCACGGTCGAGGCGCTGCTCGACATCTCCAAGGCGTCGGACGGCGCCGAGCAGGCGACCGAGGAAGCCGCCGCGCGGCGGGAGGTCTGAGACAGCCATGGCCGAGCCCAGGAAGCAGACGTTCAAGCTCGTCTACAACACCGGTCCCGTCGACACCTCCACCCCGGACGTGTCGTTCATGGGCAGCATGTTCACCGACACGCTCTCGAAGGTCAGGGACTGGATCGACGCCACCGACCCGGGTTCGGTGAAGCTGGCCGGTCTCTACTACTCGCACGCCGAGGCGTTGCTGAACGGGTTCGCCGGCGATCTGAAGACCAAGGCGGCCGAGCTGGCCAAGAACTACACGGGCCCGGCCGCCGTCGAGACGCAGAAGCAGCTCCAGACGCTGCACGCCAGCGTGCGCGAGCTGGCCAGGAAGCTCGGCGAGATGGGCCGGCCCCTCCAGGGGTACGGCGAGACGCTGCACTGGGCGCAGGCCAACGTGGTCGAGTCGATGGACCACGACTCGCGCACGGACCGCGACGTGGACTGGGCCGGACGGGTGCCGTTCTACCGGCTCTACCGGGGGGACAAGCGGGCCGTCGAGCACCTCAAGAAGGTCAACGAGCGCATCGTCGAGCACTACAAGCAGCTGCCCGCCGAGATCCAGACCGCGCTGCCCGACCCGAGCGTCCCCGAGCTGCCGGACTTCAACAACGGCGGCGGTGGCGTGCCCGGTCCGGACCTGAACGGCGACGGCCTCCCGGACAAGTACCCCACGGCCTCGTTCGGCCCGAACGCGGTGCCCGGCGGGCCCGGGTACGTCGACGGCAAGCTGCCCGGCGACGGCGGAACGGGGACCTATCCGACGGTTCAGTACCCCGACGGCACCAGCGGCTCCGGCGCGAACGTCGGCGGCGTCCCGGGCTACGACGGCGGGGACAACCCGTACGGTGGCGCCGACTCCTCGGCTCTGAACGGCTCCTCGCTGGGCTCCGCGCCCAACGGGACGTCGCCCAACCTGTCCACCTCCCTGCCCCCGGGGTCGAACGACGGGACCACCAAGCTGGCCGGGTACGACCCGTCGTTGTCCGGCATGAACAACAGCGGCTACCCCACGTCCACGTCCACGACCGGCGGCTCGCCCTACGGCTCGGGAACGGGGTCCGGCGCGGGCGGCATGGGGACGGGGCAGGGGGGCGTCGCGGTCAACGCCGCCGCCATGCGCGGTGTGAACGGCGGCTCGGGCTTCGTCGCCCCGGGCATGATGGGCGGCGCGCCCGCTCGCGGCGGCGAGGGCGGCGAGAAGCACACCGACGAGAACACGACCTGGCTCGCCGAGGACGACGACGTGTGGGGCGGCCCGGAAGGCACCACGCCGAGCACCCTCGCCTGAGGCCCACCCTGCCCCCTCACCCGGCTCCACCCCCCGGAGCCACCGCACCACACCTCCGGCCCGCACCCGGCGACCGGCTTGCTCTGCGTGCGTGCCCGGCTCCGGCCCCCGGAGCCACCGCACCACGTTTCCGGCTCAGCCCTCGTGACCGGGCCGCCCGCGCTGATCGGGGTGGCGCCCGGAGGCGCCACCCCGATCACGGACGTGCGGTCGCGTCAGCCGCAGTGCTCGAAGGGGCTGTCGTACGCGGCCGAACCGACCGCGCCGCCCCACTTGACGCAGGTACGCGACGCCTTGGCCCGGACCGGACCGGCGTAGTACTGGTAGCTGCCCGCGTCGGTGGTCCGGGCCTTGCCCTTGACCTCCAGGTAGGCCCGCACGGCCGCCTTGCCGGAGCCGCTGTTGCGCAGCGTGGTGACGCAGTTCTGGCCAGTGGAGGCCGAGTACAGCAGCACGACGCGACCCTGGCTGCCGAGCGGCGCGGAGTCGATCTGCTTGAAGCCGGCGCCGCAGACCTGCTCGGCCGAGTACGGGTTGCCGCTGCCGCCGCCGGTGGGCTTGCCCGGGTTGCCGGGGGCGGGCGTGCCGCCGCCGCCGCCGCAGTTCTTCGACGTCAGCGTCTGGTGGCTGTAGCCGAAGGTGGAGCCGTTGAACTTGGCCGCCACGATCGAGCCGGACGACGTGCGCTGCTCGTAGTGCAGGTGGGCGATGATGCCCTTGTACTTGGCCGAGGTGTTGCCGACCTGACCGATCTGCTGGCCCTGGGCGACGTTCGCGCCCGCGGAGACCGCCCGCGACTTCATGTGGGCGTACAACGAGACGCTGCCGTCGGCGTGCCGGATCTTGACCACGTTGCCGAAGCCGTCGGTGGTCCGGTACTCCGACATGATCACCTTGCCGGCCGCCGAGGCCACCACGGTACGGCCGAGGTCGGCGTTTCCGTCGTTGTACCTGCCGTTGAAGTCGATCTCGTAGCCGGCGGTGTGCGCGCTGCTGTCGTTGCTGTCGCCGGTCCAGGTCTCACCGCACGGGAAAGGAAGCTGGTGGACGACGGCAGCGCTGGCGCTGGCGGCGCTCGTGCCGGCGAAGGGCAGCGCGGCGATGCCGCACACGCCCACAATCAGGGTCTTGATCCGCATATGGGAAAGGCTGCCATCCTGATCGACGGCGAGTCTAGATCATTCGCAAAGTGTTCACGCTAAAAGTCGATATTTGTCGATATTGTAGCCAGGACTGTGCAAAACGCAGTTTTCGGACAGGGAGGGTCAGATGGGCGCAGGGGAGAACTCCGCCCCTAACCTGGGGCAATCCTCGGCGAGTGCCCTCGGCGGCGGCGTCACGATCCGGTTCACCGACAAGAAGATCAGCAAGCTGGGCAGCGACATCGCCGACCAGGAACCCAACATGGGCAAGATCGAGACGAACACGAAGGGGATCACCATCGAATCCCCCGGGTTCGGCATTGTCGGTCTCGGCCTCTCGTACGCCCACGAGCAGATCAAGGATGGCGCGAGCGGCACGGTCGCCATGGCGAGGACCGTCCTGAAGGACTACAAGACCGCGCTGGAGAAGCTCGAGAAGAACTACGAGAAGGCCGACAAGGACAACGACGGCCTGATCAACGAGATCGGCGACGACGGTCCCGGCGGCCCCGGCGGTCCGGGCGGTCCCGGCCCCATCGACACCAATCTGGGTGGCGGTGGCGGTATGCCGAAGATGGACATGCCGGACAACAAGCTTCCGGACGACAAGTTGCCGGACAACAAGCTGCCCGACCAGAAGTTCCCCGACCAGAAGCTGCCGGACGACAAGTTCCCCGACCAGAAGCTTCCTGACCAGAAGCTGCCGGACAACAAGCTGCCCGACCAGAACCTCCCGAACTCCAACCTGCCCAACTCCAACCTGCCCGACCCCAACGCGGTGAACGCGAACCTCCCCAAGACGCCGTCCATCGAGGACCAGCTCAACCACAACACCGGCGTCCCGGACCTCAAGAACACCGTCCCGGACCCCTCGGCGACCAAGCTGTCCGGGTTCGACCCCACCGGTTTGAACTCCGCCATCCCCAGCACCGGCAACATGACCGGTATCCCGACCGACTACCCCACGTCCGGCGGCTACGGAAGCGGCTCCGCGGGCGGCGGGACCACGGCGGGGGCAGGCGCCGGCGCGGGCGGCCTGCGCGGCGCCGGCGCGGGCGCGGGCGGCATGTCGGGCATGCCCTTCATGCCCATGTCGGGCGGCGCGGCCGGCAACGAGCAGAACCGCGATCGGGACAAGGCGGAGTACGTACGCGGCGACGAGAACGACTGGCTCGACGACATGGACATCGCACCGCCGGTCCTCGGCGAGTGAGAAGGGAAACGACATGGCATACGAAGCGGATCGTTATCTCATCCTCGCCGCGGCCGGTGTGACGAGCGCGAACGCGGCGGTGCTCTTCGAGTATCCGGTGGCCAGGAACGTCGCGATGTTGGTCATCTCCCTCGTCTCGCACCCCGAAACCCTGATGAAGGCGGCCAAGGACTGGGCCTCGATGGACTTCGAGGCCGTGGCCAGGGACGTCGCCAAGCTCTCCGAGGAGATCGCCACCAAGGAGTACTGGACGGGGCCGGCCTGGGAGGTGTTCAAGGACTCCGCGCACGCCTTCGCCAAGCAGGTGGAGGCGTCGTCGACCTACTTCAAGAGCGTCTCCGGCGGCATGGACACGATCGGCACGCTCTACCACTACGCCGTCTACGTCGCCTGCCTGGCGGCCACCATCACGACGGCCCTCGCCGTGGCGAAGTGGATGACCTTCATCGTCCCCGTCTTCGCCGCGGTGGTGCTGCGGGGACAGATCAACGGCATGCTGATCGCGCTCGGCCAGATCCTCAGAGGCGTCGTCGGCAAGAACGTCAAGTCCGCCGCGATGCTCGCCGGCATCCTGGCCACCGTGAACGGCATGTGCGCCATGATGACCCAGTCCATCGACAAGGGCCGTCCCAAGGCCGACTTCGCCCCCAGCGACCTGGAGTACGTCGACAGGGGGAGCGACAGTGTCGGCACTCTTCAGCGGAAGAACGGCGGAATGCCGAGCATGAACCTGGGCGGCGGCCTCATCTAGCCCCTGCTCATCCCGCCCGGCGGCCCATGCGCGCCGCCGGGCGCCCGGCCGGAGTGCCCGGCCGCCTGTGCGCGCCGCCGGGCCGGGGTGTGCTTACTGGGCCGTCTTACTGGGCCGTCACCTGTACCGGCGAGCGCGCCGCCGTCGGGTCGAGCGCCGGGCCCTCCGGGATCAGGTGGACGAGGTTGTAGGGGACCGGCGCGACGTCCTCGGCGCCGTACCCCAGCTTGTTGATCTGGTCCCCGGACTGCAGCGGGAACTTCCTGCCCTGGTCGGTGAGCAGGAAGTAGGTCTGGACGAACGCCTTCTGGCCGTCACCCGGCAGCAGGCCGCCCAGCGCGGCCCCTCCGGCGGGCAGCAGCACCTGGTCGAAGTGCTCCTGGTCGCCCCGGGCGGTGGGCACGGGGATGGCCATCGTCGCGCCGACCGTGATCTTCGCCTGCGCCGAGCCGTTCTGGGTGTCGGCGTACACCGCGCACAGCGCCGCGGCGGAGGTGATCGTCTTCGGCAGGCTCGTCGGCAGGCCGCCGACCGTGAGGTTCTGGCGGGAGGTCCTGCCGTTCGCGGTGGCCGCGTCGATCTCGATCGGGACGGCGGCGCGCCTGCCGTACGCGGTCTTGGTCCTGGGGTCGGCGAGCAGCAGCGTGGCCTGGGTGAGGTTGACGGGGGCGAGCCCGTCGGCGAGCAGCACGTACCAGCGGTCGGGGGCCCCGCCCATGCCCTTCACGGTGTAGACCTGACCGACCGCGCCCTTCCCGCCCGCGGGGGCGACGGCGCGCCGGCCCAGGCCGGTGATCCCCGGCGGCATGAGGTCGGGGCCGGGGGGAATGGCGTTGATCCAGGTCGAGGGCACTTTTCTGGGATGCGCGTTGAGCGCGCGCACGCCGGTGTCGGACACCTTCATACGGTGGTCGTTCCAGATCACCCAGCCCTGCTGGCCGTCCGTGACGACCAGCGCGTCGCCGCCCACGGGTGTGCCGCCGACGTCCTGGCCGCCCACCAGCGTGACGTACGGTCCCCGCACCCCCGCCTGGGTCGGCTCGGTCACGCAGGCCGACCACGGGCCCTTGATCAGCTTCTCGCGGGCGGGAAGGCTGTCCGGCGCCCCCGCGATGCCCACCAGCGGCCCGCGTGGCAGCGTCGCCAGCGAGGCGGCGGAGACGTTGCGCACCTTGAAGTCGGTCGCGTCGAGCAGCAGCAGCGCCGAGACGTAGTTGGCGGTCGGCAGCAGCCGCGCCTGCTCCTGGCTGTAGACGTAGGTGGCGCCTGTCTCCTCCTCGACCAGGAGCTGCCCGGCCTCGGTCAGGTTCGTCGCCCCGCCCGGCTTGAGCAGCCCCCAGATCCCGAACACCGCCGCGATGAGCACGCCGACGAGCACGCCGCAGAACATCGCCACGTTGTGCCGCCGCATGGGCGTCTCCGGCACATCGGGCTCAGCCTGCAGCAACGCCATGCCCAGGCGCTGCTGCATCAGCCGATGAGCCTGGTAGAGGTCCTTCCGGGTCTGCATCTCACCTCTCCCGTATCGCAGGGATCAGCATAGAACGCTCTTGTGTCATGAACCCCTACGGAAGCAGCAAACCCCAATAGAACGCCCACGGAACGAAGGCCACGCCCGCCGCGACGAGCAGGCCCAGGCGTACCCGCTCGCCGGTCGCGCGCTCCTGCCGCCACCTGCGCGCGGCGAGCACCGTCGCCACGACGGTGGCCACCGCCAGGGCCTGGAGCGCCAGCCAGAGGAGCGGCCTGCCGAGGATCATCGGCCCCGGCGCGGCCAGTTTCCCGCCGGTCGAGATCAGGTAGAACAGGTACGCGAACCCGCCGAGCGCCGCCGCCGGCCCACCGGCACTGACCACCCGAGCCGCCCCCAGACCCCTCCCAGGTGCGCCGTACCCCACGCCGCGTCTCTGCCCAGGTGTGCCGTGCGCCGGGTCGCCGCCGCGCCTCCGGATCCTGCGGACCACGGCGACCAGCGGATACCCGGCGAACCCCACGAGGAACAGCGCCAGCGCCACCGACTGCGTGAAGGCCGACTCCCACCACGCGGGAGGCGGCACCCCGACGGAGTCGCTCGCCTGGACGGGCGCCGGCCCCGACACCTCCGCGACCGGAGCCCGCCCCGAGACCGCCTTCGCCACCCAGCTCCCCACCAGCTCGGCGTAGCCGGGAGCGAGCTCGGGCGACCGCGTGACGCCGCCGTCCGGGGTCAGGTGCGCCGCGTGATCGGCCCCCTCGAAGAACCGGAACGTATACCGCCTGTTGCCCCCCTTCTCCGACGCCGCGCGGAACACGGGCGGCGTCTCCCGGGGCGGGGTCAGCAGGTCGTGCACCCCCCAGATCGCCAGCACCGGCTGCCGCAGGCGGGCCAGGACCGCCACGGAGTCGTAGTAGGGCTCCGGGAACATGCCGCCGTCCGCGATCGCCCGGTACAGCTTCGGCTCGGCCTGATCGACCAGCGACCCGGCGACCCCCGCCTTGCGCAACCCGGCCGCCACGGCCCACGTCTGCTGCCGCAACGGCTGCAGCGCGTTGGCCCCGACCACCACCACGAACGCGATCTCCTTGGACTTCGAGGCGGCCAGCGGCGCGACCCACCCGCCTTCGCTGAGCCCCCAGATGCCGACCTTGCCGGGATCGACCCCCGGTTCCTTCCGCAGGGTCGCGACCGCGCCGAGTGCGTCCTCGGAGAGCTGCTCGTACGACCGCTGGAACAGCGAGTACCCCTCCGAGCGCTTGTCGTAGACCAGGACCGACAGGCCCTGCCGGGCGAAGGCGACGGCCTCGCCCAGCAGCTTCTCCCGGGGCGTGCCCGTCCCCGCGCCATGCACGAGCACGACCCCGGCCCGCCCGCCCGTGCCGGTGCCGCTCCGACCCGCCTGCCCGCCCGTGCCCTGGGGCGGGGACGTCGCGCCGCTGCCGGACGGGCTGATCACGCTGCCGCGCAGCTCCAGCCCACCGCTGCCGCGAAAGCTCACGTCGTGGACCGCCAGGTCACCGGGCACCGCCGGCCCCGCACGATCGACCAGGACCGATCCGGCTCCCACGGTCCGCCCGGCGACGGCCGTCCCGGCCTTGGGGACGAGGTCAACGGCGGCGGCCCGAGCCAGTCCGGGCGTGTTCAGCCATAACAGGACACCGGCGACGGCACTGAGGAAGACCGCGGCGGCGGCCGTAAGAATTCTCCGCATACCGCCGACGTTAGTCTGCAGAGAGTTCTCGGCAAAGAGATGTCTGCAGATATCGTTCTCAAGGACTAGCCTGCTCCTCATGAAGGATGACGAGCCCCTGGTGCTCCACGACCCCGACCGGCTCAAGGCACTGGCCCATCCCATGCGCCGCCGCATGCTGACCCACCTGAACATCCACGGCCCCGCCACCTCCACCACCCTCGGCGAACTGCTCGGCGCGAAGACCGGCACCACCAGCTACCACCTGCGCCAACTGGAGAAGTACGGCTTCATCGAGGAGATCCCCGAACGCTCCTCCGGCCGCGAACGCTGGTGGCGCCGCGCCCAGCTCCCCAGGGACATCCGCCTCCCCGATCCGGGCGAACTCGGGCCGGAGGAGCAGGCCGTCCTGATCGAGTTCCACAGGATCGGGCTGGAGGAGGACCGCGCCCTGCTGGACCGCCTCCCCGCCGCCTTCCAGGCCGACCCCGACTGGGTCAAGGGCTCCCGAGGGCTCGCCCGCATGACCAAGGACGAGCTGAGGGAGTTCCACGACGCCTACGTGGCCCTGCTCCTGAAATACAGCCACCCGGCGGACGAAGCCCCACCCGACGCCCGCCCGCTGTACGTCCGCATGTACACCCTCCCGGCGGACGAGGACTGACCCCCGGCGCGGCCCGGAAGTGGGCAGTGGTCAGGAGGTGTCGGGGAGGGCCGTCTGGACAGGGGTGACGTTGCCGGTGGTGACCAGGAGGCCGCGCCCCGGAGGACCGCCGCCGGCCCCGCGGGGCAGCCGGATGCCGAACAGGTCGCCGTCGGTCGGGCCCTGGACCGACAGGAGCACCCCCGTACGGGACTTGCGGGTCTCGGCCACGAACCCGCGGTAGACGACCGCCAGATCACCGGTGGCACCGGCGATCAGCAGGCCGTGATCGCCGTCCCGGCCGGAGCGCAGGACCTCCTCCAAGGCGGTTCCCAGCGGTGAGTCCGGGTTGACCAGCTCGGCGTCGTCCACCACCACGACGTACTGGCTCAGGTCTGCGACCAGTTCGGGCAGGTTCGTGGCGTTCCCGTCGAGCACGGCCACGGCGTCCGCCAGCTCGCGCAGCGGGCTCCGCCTGGGCGCGACGGCGATGACCGGCGTGCCCGCGGCGACGAGCGACCGCGCGGCCGTGACCAGCACGGACGACCGCCCCGAACGCGACGGCCCCGCGACCACCGCGCCCGGTCCGTGGGCCAGCAGGTCGAAACCGAGCGGGGTGAGCGCGTCCCCACCCGCGCCGACCAGCGCCCACAGCGGTGACGGCGGCGTGAACGCGGGATCGAGGTCCATCGTCTGGGAGGCGGTGATCCGCATCGGGAGCGCGTCGACGCGCAGCGGCCGCTCGCCCTCCCGGCCTCGGCCGTCGAGCCCCGCGGACTGCGGGCTCGCGGAGCGGGCCAGGGCCTGGAGGGCGGCGACCTGGGCCGGGCCCGCGGGATCGGCGGACAGGAGGGCGATGTGGTGTTCGGTGATGCCGTGCTCGCCCAGCGACAGGGCGCGTCCCGGAGGCATGGACGCGGGCAGGCCCTTGAGCGGGAAACCGGCCAAGCCGTAGTCGGACGGGTCGGCCAGACGCAGGAGAAGGCGGTCGTCGAAGACCGTCGAGACCTGGCCGAGCAGGCCCGACCGGTCGCTGGTGACCACCGCCCGCAACCCCACCGCCGGGCCCTCGCGCAGGAGCTGGAGCAGGGCTTCGATCAGACGCCCGTAGTCGTAGCTCTCGAACGCGGCGACGAAGCCCTCCCAGCGGTCGAGCATGAGCACCAGCCAGGGCAGGCGGTGCCCGGCCTGGCGGTATTCGGCCAGCGAGGCGTGGCCCGCCTCGGCCAGGAGCTGCTGGCGGCGGCCCACCTCGGCGCGCAGGCGGCCGAGCAGGCGCTCGACCCGTTCGATCTGGTCGCGGGTGACGACGGCCCCGCAGTGAGGCATCGCCATGACGGGCAGCAGCGCGCCCGAGCCGCAGTCGATGGCATGGACGTGCACGTCGGCGGGCGACGTCCGGGCCGCGATCGCGCCCGCGATCGTGCGCAACGCCGTCGAACGGCCGCTGCGGGGGGCGCCCGCGATCAGCAGATGGCCCCCGTTGGCCAGGTCGAGCGCCAGCGGGCACCGATCCTGCCGCCACGGACGATCGGTCACCCCGAACGCCAACGCCCCCACCTCGGAGAACCCCTCGGCCGCGCCTTCCGGTGACATGGGCTCGCCGAGCGGCGGCGGGCCGGTGGGGGGCAGGTCGAGGACCAGCTGGGTGGGCAGAGGGTCCAGCCACGGGCTCGGCTGGGCCGGGACGCCCGCCAACCGGCCGGCCTCGATGAGCGCGTCGGCCACCAGCCCGAGGTCGGTGCCCGCCGACTCCTCCTCCGGCTCCGGAGGCGGCGGCAGGGCCCTGCCGAGCGAACGCCAGTCGACCTCCAGCACGCGCACGCGCCGGGCCGGGCCACCGGCGGACGGCGTGCGGGCGGGGCTGCGCCCGCCGACCCGGGCCGTCTGGACGGCGACCGCCGCCCCCGCCCCCGACCGCACGTAACACCGCCCAGGGGTGGACTTGGAGATCGCGGCCGCGTCGGGAAGGTCGATGACGTCGGTGGACTCGGCCGGCTCGGTCACCCGCAGCGCGATCCGCAGCGACGTGTTGGCCTGGATGTCGGCCGTGACCACGCCGGCCGGCCGCTGGGTGGCCAGGATCAGGTGGATGCCCAGCGAACGGCCGCGCCGCGCGATGTCCACCAGGCCGGCCACGAAGTCGGGCAGCTCGGCCACCAGCGCGGCGAACTCGTCGATGATCAGCACCAGGCGCGGCAGGGGCGCCTCGCCGGCGTAGTCGTCGATGTCCTTCGCGCCCGCCGCCAGCAGCAGGTGCTCCCTGCGCCGGATCTCGGCCGCCAGCGAGTCGAGAGCCCGCTGGGTCAGGTGCCCGTCGAGGTCGCTGACCATGCCGACCGTGTGCGGCAGGCGTACGCACTCCTTGAAGGCGGCCCCGCCCTTGTAGTCGATCAGCACGAACGTGAGCTGGTCGGGCCGGTTGGCCACCGCCAGCGAGCAGATCAGGGTCTGCAGCAGCTCGGACTTGCCCGCGCCGGTGGTGCCGGCGATCAGCCCGTGGGGGCCGTCGAACTTGAGGTCGACCGAGAACGGGCCGTCGGGGCCGACGCCGATCAGCGCCTGGGTCGTGCCGTGGGCCCGCCACCGGCTCGCCAGCTCCTTGCCGGCGGGCTCGGGCATGCCCATCAGGTCGAGCAGGCGCACGGCTCCGGGCAGGTTGCCCGCCGGATCGTCCCTGCTCACGTCACGGATCGGGGACAGGGCCCTGGCCAGCCGGTCGCACCAGGCGGACGAGACCAGGTCGCCCAGCACCGGCCCGATCACGTCGAGACCCCCGCCGAGCAGGCGGACGAGGCCGTCGGAGCCGCACGCCGCCACCGTCTGGCACTCCTCGGGCAGCAGCCGCTGGTCGTCGTCGATGGCCAGGGTGAACACCCCGGTACGGGGGCCCTGCCGCAGGACCTGGGGCATGTTGGGCAGGCCGCGCAGGATCTGGGCGCCGTCGAGGATCACCAGCACGTCATGGGGACGCACGTCGTAGGAGGAGAAGCTGGGCTTCTCGGGACCGCCCAGATCGTCCCAGCCTGTGGGGATCTTGCCGAACTCGGGGATGGCGGTGTTCTGGCGTTCGTCGATGAGCGCGGCCAGCTCGGCGACGCGGCGGGCGGCCGACTCCGGGTCGGTGCCGACCAGGGCCACGCAGTCGTCGCCGGAACGCGGGGCGCAGTGCGGCAGCCAGCGTGTCCAGCCCCAGCGGCGTTCGCCGTCGGCGCGCGCGGACACGACCACGATGGCCAGGTCGCGCGGGCTGTGCAGGGTGGCGGCCTGGGCGATCAGCCAGCCGGCCAGGCTGGTCGCGGCCTCACGGGGGCCGGTGACGCCCGCGACGCCGAGCCGGCGCATGGCCAGCGCGACCGGCACGGCCCGGCAGAGCGGCGGGTCGATGGGGCCGCCCTGCTCCTCCGACAGGTCGAGGTTGGCGGGCAGGTCGGCGAGGCCGACGCGCAGCCGCAACGAGTCGGCGTCGTGGATCCTGCGCTCCCACAGCCGCCTGCGCGGCCCGGTGGCGGTGAGCAGGACCTGGGCCGGGTCGGGCGCGTCGGACCGGCGCGCGGCCTCGTCGGCGACCCTGGCCTGCTCGACCTCCTCGTCGTAGGCCCGGACCCGTTCGCCGAACTCCTTGAGCGCCTGCTTGTGCTTCTTCCTGCCGTGGCGGCGGTCGCTGACCCACTGGCCGATCATGATGATCGGCGTCATCAGGGCGACGAGCAGGTAGTAGGGGGCGCGCAGGGCGAAGGCCAGCGTCACGCCGAGCACGGCGGGCAGGAGGGCGGCCAGCAACTGCAGCCGCATGCCCTCGGCCCTGGTCGGCTCCTTGGGCTTGACGAACTTGCGCGCGGGCTCCGGACGGCGCAGCCTGGGCGGCCGGTTGTAGGCGAGGCCGCCCTCGCTCCTGGGGGCGAGGTGGGCGTCCTTCGGCTCGATCGAGGTCAGCACGAACACCGACGATCCGCAGGTCAGGACCGCCTGGTCGGGCCACTCGGCGGGCTCGGCGAGCGCCCTGCCGTCGAGCTCGGGAGTCTCGCCCTGTTCGGCGGCGAGCTCGGCCGCCTCCCGCTCGGCGACCCGCGCGGTCAGCTCGGCGACCTCCTCGGCCCACCGCCCCTTGAGCTTGAGCCTGGAGGTCTGCCCGGGGCCCTGTCTGGACGCCCGCTCGACGGTGATCGCGTCGGGCGTCACGCGCACGGCGACGGCCTCGGCGGCCAGGAGGGGGTCGGCGACCGCCATCGCGCACGTCGGGTCGGACCCGATGACGTGCACGCCCAGCCCCAGGCGGTGGACAGTGCCCGCCGCCGGGCCGCCGATCACGCGGACCTCGGCCACTCCGCCGGGCTCCTCGACGACGGTGGCGCGGGCCAGGCGCGGGTCGAGCGTGACCTTGTCACCGTCGCGCAGGACGGCCGCCGCCACGGCACGCGGATCAAGGGGACGCCCGTCGCGCCAGAGCAGGGCGCCGGAGTCACCGGGCACGCCGGCGGGGGCGTCGAGCCGGTCGGGGACGCGCGGACGGGGGATGCGCGTCTCGACCCGGCCCCGCACCTCGGCCTCGGCCTCGGCCTCGGGCGACAGGCCGTAGGGCGCGCGTGTCCTCGGCAGGTGGACGACCTTCGCCATGGACGTGCGCCCGCTCAGCGCCTCGGTCACCCCGGCCACCGTGGCGCCGTCGTCGCCGTCGATCACCACGTCACGGTCGCCCTGCTCGCCGAGCACGGTGAGCATGATCCGCATGTGCCGTCTCCTCGCTCGACCTCGGGCGCCAAGGTAGCGCCAGAAGCGAGAGTAGGCGTCCTGGTTGACGCCAACGGCATGAGAACGCGTTCCTGTGGATAACTCGCCCGCCCACACAGGAGCAATTCTGATAAACCTGGGACCAGCGTGACCGAAGACAAAATTGTGACTACCATGCCGATAAATCGGTATTCGTCAACTTGGTAGAGATAATAGGCATCGATTGTTCCGGGTTGACATCACGCCACCTGCGAAACAAGCATGGGTCCTCGCATTCCGCCCACGCCTCACCCGGGCGCCCCACATAATGGGCGTGAATTCCGCATTTCACAATGGGAGCCCCCCACCCATGAGGACCAGTGAAAAACCTGTCGCCGACAACGCGGCGGGGTTGTCCGGCCCGGCCTCGCGCAAGCTCCCCGTGCCCCCACGCGAACGCAAGCCGGCCCTCGCCGCGCTGGCCGTCCTGCTCATTCTCGGCGGCGCGCTGGCCACCACGCTGCTCGTCCTGCGCAGTGGCGACCGCGTCTCCGCCATCAGGATCACCCAGCAGGTCGGCGCAGGCCAGAAGTTCGTGGACGGCATGCTCGAAGAGGTGAAGATCGCCTCGGACACGGGCGTCGACTACGTCCCCTGGTCCCGTCGGGGCGAGGTGACCAAGAGCTTCGCGGCGGTCACGATCCTGCCGGGCACCCTGCTGACCAACCGGATGGGCAGCAAGGCCAGCGACGAGCTCGGCCCGGGGAAGGCCACCGTCGGCCTGTCCCTCAAACCCGGCCAAATGCCCGCCGGAATTGAACAGGGCGACCGCGTCCAGGTGGTGTACGTGCCGAACCGTACGGCTCAGGGGCAAAGCCGCGTGCTCGCCGAGAGCGCGCTCGTGTTCAGCACGGGCGACAAGAGCAGAACCGGCGGTAATTCCGGGCAGATCACCGTGATCGTTGATTCGTCCGACTCGCCACAAATACTCGCCTACGCCTCCAGCGGAGAGATCGCGGTGGCCGAGCTTCCGGGAGCGCGCTGACGTGGCGCTGATCGTTCTGGCCGCCGACAAGGGCGCGCCCGGCGTGACCACCGCGGCCACGGCCCTCGCGGCGGTGTGGCCGCGGCCCGTGCTGCTGGCCGAGTGCGACCCGGCCGGAGGCGACCTCGCCTACCGGCTGCCGGCCGCCGACGGCGGCGTGCTCAACCCGGGCAAGGGCCTGCTCACACTCGGCGCGACCGCCCGCAGGGGCCTCGAACCCGCCCAGATCCACCAGCACACGCAGAAGATCATCGGCGGGCTCGACGTGCTGGCCGGGCTGACGCACGGCGAGCAGGCGGCCGGGCTCACCTGGCTCTGGGGCCCGCTGGGCAGGTCGCTGGCCGCCATCCCCGACGCCGACGTGATCGCCGACTGCGGCCGGCTGGGCTCCCACCCCCAGATCGCCGACCTCCTGGCCGAGGCCGAGCAGGTGCTCCTGCTCACCAGAGCCACCCTCGACCACGTCGCCCACCTGCGCGAACGCCTCCAGATCACCAAGGCGCACGGCGTCGTCGTGATCGCCGACCCGCGCAACTACCGGGCCTCCATCGAGGACGTGCGCCGGATCGTCGGCCCCATCGTCCAGTTCGTCCACGGGCTGGCCCACGATTCCAAGGGCGCGGAGCTGCTGCGCGGCCAGTGGGGCGGCCGGCTCGACCGGTCCCTGCTGATCCGTACGGCCCGCGACCTGGCCGCGAGGCTGGTGAGCCACCGATGATCGACCACACGCTCGTCAAACGCTTCCGCCAGGAGGTCGGCGACCGGCTGGCCCACCAGCGCCGGATCGACCAGGCGAGCGGCGTCCCGCCGATGTCCGGCGAGGACGAGCGGCAGTTCGCCAGGGCGCTGATCTCGCAGGTGCTGGAGGAGCACGCGCGCAACGAGATCGGCCTCGGCCGCACGCCGCCCACCATCGAGGAGGAGGAGGGCCTGGCGGCCGGCATCCACGCCGCGCTGTTCGGCGTCGGCCGCCTCCAGCCGCTGCTCGACGACCCCGAGGTCGAGAACATCGACATCAACGGCTGCGACCGCGTGTTCGTCAGCTACGCCGACGGCCAGGAG
Organism: Nonomuraea sp. NPDC047529; assembly: GCF_040642995.1. Classification (NCBI taxonomy): domain Bacteria; kingdom Bacillati; phylum Actinomycetota; class Actinomycetes; order Streptosporangiales; family Streptosporangiaceae; genus Nonomuraea; species Nonomuraea sp. NPDC047529. The sequence goes on from NZ_JBEYTJ010000018.1 coordinate 89,561, forward strand.
ATCATGCACGACCCGGTCGCCGAGTCCGACGACGAGCTGGTCGAGCTGATCCAGATCCTGGCGGCGTACTCGGGGCTGTCCAGCAGACCGTTCGACACCGCCAATCCCCAGCTCGACCTGCGGCTGCCCGACGGCTCCCGGCTGAGCGCGGTGATGGACGTCACCGTGCGCCCGGCCGTGTCGATCCGCCGGTCCCGCCTCGGCAAGGTCTTCCTGTCCGACCTGACCGGCAACGGCACGATCAGCCCGGAGGTCGGGAGGTTCCTGACGGCGGCCGTCGCCGCCCGCAAGAACCTCATGATCGCCGGGTCCACCAACGCCGGCAAGACCACCCTGCTGCGGGCGCTGGCCAACGAGATCCCGGCCACCGAGCGCCTGATCACCGTCGAACGCGCCCTGGAGCTTGGCCTCGACCAGTTCTCCGAGCTCCACCCCAACGTGGTCGCCTTCGAGCAGCGCCTGCCCAACTCCGAGGGCCAGGGCGAGATCTCCATGGCCGAGCTGGTCAGGCGCTCGCTGCGGATGAACCCCAGCCGCGTCATCGTCGGCGAGGTGCTGGGCGACGAGATCGTCACCATGCTCAACGCGATGACCCAGGGCAACGACGGCTCACTGTCGACGATCCACGCCAACTCCAGCATGGAGGTCTTCAACCGCATCGCCACCTACGCCCTCCAGGCCGGCGAGCGCCTCCCCATCGACGCCACCCACATGCTCATCGCGGGCGCGATCGACTTCGTCGTCTTCATCGAGAAGCGCAACGACTACCACGTCGGCGGCACCCTGCGCCGCTACGTCTCCAGCATCCGCGAGGTCAACGGCTGCGACGGCCGCGTGCTGTCGAGCGAGGTGTTCGCGCCGGGCCCCGACGGCACGGCCGTGCCGCACGCGCCGGTCTCGTGCCTGGAGGAGCTCATCGCCCACGGCTACAACCCGGGAGGCTGGTGAGGATGGCCTTCGACCTCGACCCGTTCGCGATGCTGGCCGGAGCGGCCGCCGGCGGCGGCCTCTTCCTGTTCTTCCTGGCCCTGTACGGCCTGCGCCGCCGCCCGTCCCAGCCGAAACGTCCGCTCGTCAAGATGCTCACCACCCGCACCGCCGTCGCCGTGGTGGCCGCCGGCCTGGTCCTGGTGATCACAGGCTGGCCGGTCCTGGCGGTGGGCGCGGTGCTGCTCGTGTTCGCCTGGCGCGGGCTGTCCGGCGGCGCGGCCGAGGAACGCGCCGCCATGCGCCGCCTGGAGGGGCTGGCCGCCTGGACCGAGTCGCTGCGTGACACCATCGCCGGGGCGGCCGGGCTGGAGCAGGCGATCCCGTCCTCCATCAGGGCCGCCGCGCCCTCGCTCCGGCCCCACCTGCGGGCCATGGTCGACCGCCTGCACACCAGGATGGCGCTGCCGGAGGCGCTGTCCCGCTTCGCCGACGAGCTCGACGACCCCTCGGCCGACCTGGTGATCGCCGCGCTCATCCTCAACTCCCGGCTGCGCGGCCCCGGTCTGCGCGACGTGCTCGGCGCGCTCGCCGTCTCGGCCCGCGAAGAGCTCGACATGCGCCGCCGCGTCGAGGCCGAACGCCGCTCGACCAGGCGCAGCGTGCAGATTGTGGTGATCACCGCGCTGGTCTTCGCCGGGCTGCTCATCCTGTTCAACCCCGCCTACGTCAGCGAGTACGGCTCCACCCTCGGCCAGGCCGTGCTCGTGGTCGTCGGCGGCCTGTTCGGCGCCGGCTTCGCGTGGATGCGGCGGCTGGCCAGGTTCGACAAGCCGACCCGGCTGCTCATGGGAGGAGGCGGCCATGGTTGAGGGCGTGCTGGCCGGAGCGGTGCTCGGCCTCGGCCTGTTCGTACTGCTGCGCGCGCTGTTCCCGGCCCGTCCAGGGCTGGTGGCGCGGCTGCTGGCGCTCGACGCCGTGCGCGAGGACGCCGACGCCCCGCGCATCCAGCTCCTGCTGCCCGAGGAGGAGGTCAGCGCCTTCCGCCGCGGTCTCGGCGCCCGCCTGGCCCGCCTCTACGGCGCCCGCGGCTGGGAGGCCCGCTCGGTCAAGTCCGACCTGGCCCTGCTCGGACGCTCGTTCGAGGCGTTCCTGGCCACCAAGGTGCTGCTCGCCGCGAGCGGCCTGCTGGCCTTCCCGATCCTGCTCGGCTGGCTGGCGCTCATGGGGTGGGGCGTGTCGTTCACGGTCCCGTTCTGGTCGGCCGTGCTCGTGGCGCTGCTCTTCTTCTTCCTGCCCGACCTGCAGATCCGCAAGGAGGCCGCGGCCATGCGACGCGACTTCCGGCACGTCGTGGGCGCCTTCCTCGATCTGGTCTCGATGAACCTGGCGGGCGGGCGCGGCGTGCCCGAGGCGCTGATGATGGCCGTCTCGGTCAGCGGCGAGCAGCCCAACTGGGCGATGGGCCGCATCCGCGACGCGCTGGGCGGCGCCCGGATCGTCGGCATCACCCCGTGGCAGGCGCTCGGCCAGCTCGGCGAGGAGATCAACGTCGACGAGCTGCGCGACCTGTCGGCCGCGCTCGGCCTGGTGGCCGACGACGGCGCCAAGGTACGCGCCTCGCTCACCGCCAGGGCCGCCACCCTGCGCCGGCGCGAACTGGCCGAGATCGAGGGACGGGCGGGCGAACGTTCGCAGTCGATGCTCGTGGCCCAGCTCCTCCTGTGCGCCGGTTTCGTGATCTTCCTCAGTTTTCCCGCCGCAATGAAGATGTTGGGGGCCTGATGAACCATCCCTGGATCGTCTATCTCACCGCCTACCTCGGGGTGCGGATCCAGCGTGCCCGCACCGCGCCCAGCAGGGGCGCCTCCGCCGTCGAGTGGGTGATCATCACGGCCATCATCGCGGGCGTCGCGCTCGGGCTGGCCACGCTGATCAAGACCCTGGTCGAGCAGAAGTCCAGCGAGATCGAGGGCACGTTCGGCGGCGGCGGCGGTGGTGGCGGAAACTCGTGAGCGGGGCGCGACCGTGATCGAGCTGGCGCTGCTGATGCCGGTCGTCCTCGCGGTCGCGCTCCTCGTCGTGCAGGTCGCGCTCTGGTTCCACGGTCGTGAGATCGCCGAGGCGGCGGCCAGGGAAGGCGCGCGGGTGGCCCGGTCGGCGCCGTTCGACTCGGGCGACTGGCAGGGCGCGGCCACGGCGAAGGCCACCGACATCGTCAAGGCCGTCGGCCCGCGTCTGCTGGAGAACGCCGCGGCCACCACCTCCGAGCAGGACCCCGACCAGCGCTTCGTCACGGTGACGGGCAGCGCCGTGCAGGTCGTGCCGCTGCTGCCGCCGCTCAAGTTCACGATCACGGCGACCGCGGGCGGGCCGATCGAGTGCTTCCGCCCCGACAACGGCGGTGATGACTGCCGATGAAGCCGGGCGAGCGCGGTTCGATGGCCGTGGAGACGGTGATGCTCGCCCCCGTCTTCCTGCTGTTCCTCATGTTCCTGGTCGAGGCGGGGGTGCTGGTGGAGACGCAGGGGCGGGTCAACGGGGCGGCCAGGGACGCCGCGCGCGCCGCGTCCGTGCAGCGCGGCTTCGACGACGCGGGCGCCGCGGCGGAGAGCACCGCGAAGAGCGCCCTGGAGGGCAGGTGCGGCGGCACCACCGTGAACCTGGACGGGTCCACCTGGGAGGCGGGCGGTCAGGTGCAGGCGCAAGTGGCCTGCGAACTCGACCTCGGGTTCCTGGGGTTCGGCGGCACCAAGCGGTTGACGGGCACCGCCGTGGTGCCCCTTGAGCAGCTCGTCAGGCGGGAGCCGTGAAGGAGGGGGAGCGGGGGTCCATGTCGGTGTTCACCGTGCTCTTCTCCGTCGTGGTGTTCCTCCTGGCCGGGCTGCTGGTCGACGGCGGCGCGGCGATCAACGCCCGGCTGCGCGCCGCCGACGTCGCCGAGCAGGCCGCGCGGGCGGGCGCGGACCAGATCGACGTCGACCGGCTGCGCACCGATGGGCAGGTCACCCTGCTGGGCGAGGGCCAGGTCTGCGCCCGGGCCGACGAGATCGTCGCGGCCCAGGGCGGCGACGGCGTGGCGCGCGGCTCCTGCTCGGTCGAGCAGGAGCGGGTGACGGTCAGCGTCTCGGTGCGGTGGGAGGCGTTCTTCCTCGGAGCCCTCGGGTTCCCGGGGTCGGAGATGAACGGCGAGGCCACGGCCGCCCCTGAAGCCAGGTAGACCGATTCCCGCCACTCGGTGGCCGGGGCAACGCACGAGGCAGGACGCTGGACGGAAGAAGGGAGCGGCGATGCCGACGCGAGAGCCGACGCGTCCCCCGGGGCGGCACCAGCCCAGGCGGCCGCCTGCGCGCGTCCCGGCCAGGCGGACGTTCGGCGACGTGGTCGCCGGGCTCGCGGCGCTGGTGGCGCTGGTGGCGCTGGTGGGCGGGGTGCCGTACGCGCTGCTCATGTTCGCCGGGCCGCCGGTCACGGCCGAGATGCTCGACCTGCGCTTCTTCACCGCCGAGGTCGGGCCGAGCACGATCCAGGCCGTGCTGGTGCTGCTGGTCTGGCTGGCCTGGTTCCAGCTTTTCGTGTGCGTGCTGGTCGAGGTGTACGCCGGTGTCCGGAGAGTCGGGATGCCCGCCCGCGTACCGCTGTCGGGCGGCACGCAGGCGCTGGCCAACAAGCTCGTCGGCGCGGTGCTGCTGCTGTTCACCGCCGGGGCGATGATCGCGCCCATCGCGCGGATGGCCGCCCCGCCCGCCGCGCCGCCGGTGACCGCGGTCGCCTACTCCGCGCCGATCGTCGAGCGGACGCTGGACACCCACAAGACCAAGAAGGTGTACGTGGTGCAGCCCCCGCACGGGCGTCACCACGAGAGCCTGTGGGAGATCGCGGAGAAGTGCCTGGGAGACGGCCGCCGATATCCCGAAATTTACCGACTCAACCAGGCCAAGGAGCAACCGGACGGCACCCGCCTGCGCATGGCCGACCTGATCCGGCCCGGCTGGGTGCTCGACATGCCGGACGACGCCAGGAACGCCCACATCGTCCCCGCCGGCCAGTCCCGCGAGCAGACGCTGCGCGAGCACCCCGGCGTGGCCCACACGCGCGCCCAGCCCGACGCCCGGCACGACGTCGGGAAGAAGACCGCCGACAAGGCCGACAAGACCGAGAAGGACCAGGCCAGGCACCGCAAGCCCGACGTCCGGCAGGACCAGCCCGAGATCACCATCAGGGAGGCCCAGAGCCTCGACCTGATCGACTACCTGGCCGGGGCGTCGCTGGCCGCCGCCGGGCTGCTGGCCCTGCTGGCCAGGAGGCGGCGGGAGCAGTTGTGGCGCAGGGTGTTCGGGCGCAGGATCGTCCGGCCGCGCGACGACGCCGCCCAGGCCGAGGTCGCGCTCAGGCTGGGCGGCGACGCGCCCGGCGCGCGCATCCTCGACATCGGGCTGCGGCTGCTCGGTGCCGAGCTGGCCGCCCAGCACCGCACCCCGCCCACCGTCTACGGCGCCCACCTGTCCCCGCGCACGCTCGACCTGTGGATCCACCCGCCGGACGACGACCCGCCCGAGCCGTGGACGGCCCAGGACGGCGGCCAGGTGTGGCGCCTGCCCGCCCACGAAGGCCGCCTGCTGGAGGAGCAGGCGGGCGGCGCGCCGTACCCGGGACTGGTCTCGATCGGCACGGACACGGGCGGCCGGGTGCTGATCGACCTGGAGGCCGCGCAGGGCCTGATCAACGTACGCGGCCCGCAGACCACCGCGGCGCTGGCCGCGCTCGCCGTCGAGCTGGCCACCAACCGCTGGTCCGACCGTATGCGCATCACGCTCGTCGGGTTCGGCGAGGAGCTGACCGCGATCGCCCCCGACCGGATCAGGGCCGTCGGCAGCCTGGCCGAGGTGCTGCCCGAGCTGGAGGCGACCGCCGCGCCGCGCAGGGAGGTGCTCACCGGACGCGTCTCCGGCAGCCCGCGCGACGCCCACTACCTGCTGTCGGCCGTGGCCCCCACCCACGAGGAGGCCCGCCGCCTGGCGCTGCTGGCCCGCCGGGACACCGCCGGGTACGTCCTGGCCGGCGACGTCCCGCACGCCACCTGGACGCTGGAGATCGGCGACGACGGCAAGGCGCGCATCGCCGAGCTGGGCTTCGAGGTCGAGGCCCAGCTCCTGCCGCGCCGCCACTACAAGGCGCTGGTCGACCTCTTCCACACCGCCGGACGGCTCGACGGCGAGGCGTATCCCGAGGCGGAGCCGCTGGAGGGCCTGCACCCGCCCGCCGTCGAGATCAAGATGCTCGGGCCCGTCCAGATCGTGGGGCTCGCGCCGCTCGAAGAGGGCCGCATGGCGCTGGCCACCGAGCTGCTGGTCTACCTGGCCACGCATCCCGGCGGCGTGCATCCCGTCGTCCTCGGCGGCGTGCTGTGGCCGCGCGGCGTGCAGACCATGGTCAGGGACGCCACGATCGCCCGCGTCGCCGACTGGCTCGGCCCCGAGCACCTGCACGTCGACGAGGCCGGACGGCTCAGGCTCGGCCCGGAAGTCCGTACGGACTGGGCCCTGTTCCGCGAGCTGGTCCGCCGTTCCCAGCACGACGCGACGGCCCGGACCGTCCTGCTGGAGAAGGCGCTCGGCCTGGTACGCGGCCCGCTCCTGGCCAATCGCCCGTCCGGCCGGTACGCCTGGCTGGCGGCCGACGACCTGGAGTACGACGTGGCGGCCGGCGTGGCCGACGCGGCCCACCGGCTGTGCGAGCTGCGGCTGGCCCAGGACGAGCCGGACGCGGCGGTGGCGGCCGTACGCGCGGCGTTGCTGCTGGCGACCGACGACGAGGGGCTCTGGCGCGACCTGCTGCGGGCCACGCACGCCACCGGCGACGCCGTCCGCATGCGGGCCGTGGTCGAGGTCCTGACCCGCCGGGCCGCCTCCCACCCGTACGGCGGCGGGATGGCCCCGGAGACCGAGGCGTTGATCGAGGAACTGCTGCCCTCGTGGCGCATCCACGTGGTGAGGGAGTCGTCCGCATGAGACGTATGTCGGTGATCGCGCTCGTCCTGGTCGTGGCGGGCTGCGGGCAGGCGGCGCGGCCGTACACGCCGCAGCCGGGCCCGTCGGGGAGCGCCCCGGCGCCCGCGACCGCGACGGAGGGCTCGGCGCGACCCTCCGCGGGCGCGCCCGGGGTCGAGACGATCGAGGTCGGCGGCGGGAAGTTGCGGGTGGACATCGACTGGCCGGACCGGCGCGATCCGCTCATGACCGTCATCACCGACTGGTACCTCGCCTCCCGCAAGGTGATGGTCTCGGGAAGCGATCGATACCTGAAGGATCTGGATCTCGAACTCCAGGCGGTGCGCCAGGCGTATGACGGAGTACGCCGGTACACCGAGGAGGACAGAAGAGTGAAGGGCGTCGCCCGGCTGTACGACCTGCGCGTCACGAAGGTCCTGGACAAGGGCGCGCAGGTCGACACCTGCGTGGATGAGTCGAAGGTACGCGTGGTCAGCGCGAGCAGCGGCGAGGCCGTCTCACCCCAGCCCTCCATCATGCGCGCCCCCTACCTGCAGAGGGCCCTCGCGCACCGCGGCGACGACGGCGTGTGGCGGATCCGGGAACTCTTCTACGACCAGGAAGGATGCGCGCGATGAACCGCGTGATCTCGCTGGCCACCGCGGCCCTGATGCTGCTGGGGCACCTCGACGCCCCGGGCGACCCGGGTGACACGGCCGGCAGCCCCATCGAGCACGGCAGGACCAGAGGGATCGAGCTGCGCAACTCCCGGATCGTCGTCTCCGGCAACGGCGCCAAGGGCGGCAACACCGACGGATACGTCCTCAAACGCCCCTGCTGGTACGAGCCCGGCATGACCGGGGCCGAGATGCTGAAGTCGCAGGAGTCCGTGCGCGACTACTGGTTCCGGTACACCAAGGACGCGTCCGAGGAGAAGTTCCAGGAGTTCCTCAAACAGTTCAAGGACAAGGTCGGCAAGGACGGTCGCTGGTGGGGCCCGGCCTACGACGCCTCCGACCCGAAGGGCCAGGTCTGCTTCGCGGCGCTCGACCCGTTCGTGTTCGTGCCGCCGGGCACGACGCCGCCCGCCGGGATCACGATCCGGGAGCTGGCCGAGATCGCCAGGGCGTCCCTGACCGTGCCCGAGCCCACGATCAAGCTGAGCCCCGACGCCAAGAGCTTCGTCAACCTGCCCACCTGGGTCTGGGTGGAGGGCCTCGGCGAGCGGCGCAGGTCGGTGACCGCGGAGATCCCGGGCGTCATGAGCGTCACCGTCGTGGCCACGCTGAAGAGCATCAAGATCGACCCGGGCACCACGAAGGACCGGGCCGAGGTGCACGAGGAGGGCTGCGGGGCCGCCGGACGCGCGTACGCCAAGGGGGCCTCCTTCACCTGCGGCGTACGTTACCTGCGGGCCTCGATCGACCAGCCGCGCGAGGCGTACCGGCTCACCGTGACCACGTCGTGGCCGGTGGAGACGACCGGTGACGCCGTGCCGTTCCAGTTCGCGCCCGTCGAGGTGGGCGCGACCCGGGACGTGCCGGTCGGCGAGATCCAGAGCAACGTGAAGCCCTAGGCGATCACCGCGGCCAACGGGGCCAGCTCGGGCTGCTCGGCCGCCTCGGCCAGCACCTCCTTCAGCACCGTGTCGTGCGTCGGGCCGGCCCGGGTCAGCAGGTCGCGGCCGTCGGGGGTGACCTCGGAGTAGATGCCGCGCCGGTCGTCCTCGCACAGGTAGCGCTTGAGCAGGCCGCGCTTCTCCAGGCGGGTGACCAGCCGCGTCGTGGCGCTCTGGCTGAGGACGACGGCACGGGCGAGCTGCTGCATGCGCATGTGCCAGCCGTCCTGGCGGGCGAGCACGTCGAGCACGGTGTACTCGCTCACGCTCAGGCCGTGCTCCTTCTCCAGCGCCTTCTCCAGCCTGTCCTCGATCTTCGCGTGCAGCGCGGCGAGGGTACGCCACCCCTGGGCGCGCGCCTCCACGGCGTCGTCGGCTAGAGGCATGTGACACCCTCCTCCTCATACGAGCGTCCGACAGATAGTCGGCGTGCACAAATAATGCCTACGCCTACTAACGTCGTATGAGAAGTATTCTATGCCTCCAGCCCTACGGCGTCGGGGCCACCGAGCGACGCGATCAGCTCGGGTCGAACAGTTCCTCGGCGGCCTCGACGGTGAGAGCCCTGTCGATCCAGGATTCGAGAACGTCGAGGTCGGTGCACCTGAAGACCCGCTCGGCCTCCTCCTCCCGCACCGCGATGCCGCGAGCCGCCAGAATGCGCAGGATCGCCTTGGCCTCCCCCTTGGCTTCTCCTCTTGCCTGGCCCATGGCCTCACCTCGGGCCTCGCCTTCGGCTATGCCCTCAGCCATGCCCTCGGCCCGGCTCTCGGCGACCCACTGGCGGACCCACTTGCTCTTAGGCTCGCGTGTTCCCATAGCCATAGTGAACTCCCGCGTCGGCTCGGAACTCGGGGCGTTGCCGGACGAGTTCGAGGAGGAACTCATGTTCCAGGGTCGGCGACATGCGAACACATTACCGAACGCTGTCGAGCGATTACGTTCAGTTAGGCTTTTGTCCGCTTTCGTGGGCGAGGAGCCACTCCTTCACCGGGACGCCGTAGTAGTACCCGCCGTAGCCGCCCGTGCTGGGCAGGACGCGGTGGCAGGGGACGAACGGGGCGATCAGGTTCTGGGCGCAGGCGGAGCCGGCGGCGCGGGCGGCGGTGCGCGGAAGGCCGGCGGCCTGGGCCAGTTCGGCGTACGAGACCGTCGTCCCCGCGCGGACCTCGCGCAACGCCTCGTGCAGGCGCTTGCGGGTGGGGGAGCCGGGCTGGGAGACCGGGACGGCGTCCAGGGCGTCGAGGTCGCCGTCGAAGTAGGCCCGGACGGCTTCGGCGGGGGCGCCGAGGTCGTCCACCACGTCCAGGCCCTCCGCCTGCAGGGCGGGGGTGAGGCGGACGAACATCTCCGCCGGGTCGGCCGTGAAGCCGCCCGCGACGAGGACGCCCTCGCGGGTGAGCAGCGACAGCGAGCCGATCGGCGTCGGCAGGACCTGAGCGGTGATCATGAGGAGCTCCAGAGGTGCAGGGCGGCGTAGGCCCGCCAGGGCCGCCACCGTTCGATGTGGTCGTGCGGGATGCCCAGGGCGGCCATGCGCTTGTTCAGCACGAGGTCGCCCGTGGGCCAGGCGTCGGGGTCGCGCAGGGCGCGCAGGGCGATGTAGCTGGCGGTCCACGGGCCGATGCCGGGAACCTTCAGCAACTCGGCCACGGCCTCGGCCGGGTCCTGGCCGCCGTCGAGGTCGATGTCGCCGTCGGCTACCCGGCCCGCCAGGTCGGAAAGGGTCGCGATCCTGCGGTTGGTCAGGCCGAGGCCCGTCAGGTCGGCTTCGCGCAGTTCGGCCGCGGTGGGGAAGAGGGGGCCGCCGGTCCTGGCGACGATGCGGCCGAGCAGCGTACGCGCTCCGGCCACCGAGATCTGCTGGCCGACCACCGCGCGTACGGCCAGCTCGAACCCGTCGAACGTGCCCGGCACCCGCAGCCCCGGCCGCGCCCGGACGAGCGGGGCCAGCGAGGTCTGGCCGAGCGCCTCGGCGATGGCGTCGGGGTCGGCGTCCAGGTCGAGGAGGCGGCGGCAGCGGGCGACGACGCGGGCGAGCTGCCGGGTGTCGGCCACGGCCACGTCGAGGGCGATGTGGTCGGGACGGGGGGTGAGGCTGATCGTCCCGCCCGGCACGACCCTGGAGTACGACGCCGGGCCCGCGACCTCAAGGCCGGGGATGGCCCGCGAGGTCAGGAACCCGAACACGCCCGCCACGTCGTACGGCTCGCGCCGGTGCAGCCGCAACCTCAGCGTCACCGGCCCGGCGACCTCGGGCTGGGGCGGCGCGGCCGGACGTCCGGCGGTGGTGCGCAGCTCGCTGGGCGTGAAGCCGTACGTCTCCCGCATCGTGGCGTTGAACTGCCGCACGCTTCCGAACCCGGCCGCGAACGCCACCTCGGTGACCGGCAGCCCGGTCTCCGTCAGAAGCTGCTTGGCCAGCAGGAGCCGCTTCGTCCGGGCCACGGCCAGCGGCCCGACGCCCAGCTCGGCCACGAACAGCCGGTGCAGGTGGCGTTCGGTGATGTGCAGCCGCCGGGCCAGCCCCGCCACGCCCCGCTCGTCGGCGGCGCCGTCGTCGATCAGCCGCAGGGCCCGGCCGACGAGGTCGCCGCGCAGGTCCCAGCCGGGGTCGCCGGGCGACAGCTCGGGCCGGCAGCGCTTGCACGGCCGGAACCCGGCCGCCTCCGCCGAGGCCGCGTGCCGGTAGAAGCGCACGTTCCTGGAGGAGGGGGTACGCGCCGGGCAGATCGGCCGGCAGTAGATGCGTGTCGTCGTCACCGCGGTGTAGAAGCGCCCGTCGAACCGGGAGTCCCTGGCGGAGACCGCCCGGTAACAGGAGTCGAAGTCGAGCTCTAGGGGTGACATGCCTCCGAGACTATGCGCGCGCCGCGGGTGCCGACCGGCGGAAATCGGACCTGACCATGAAAACGCAGGTCACCAGCTCAGAGCGCCTGACCAGCGGTATTCGGACCCGACCGGCGAAGGGCTGAGAAGTGGATCGGCAGCCAGCTCACGGCCATGATCACCGCGCCCGTCCAGAGCGACGCGCGCACCCCCCACAGCTCGCCGATCAACCCGGCCAGCAGCCCGCCGAGGCCGACCGCCCCCGTCAGCAGCAGCCGCATCGTGGCCGTCATCCGCCCGAGCAGGTGGTCCGGCGTGACCCGCTGCCGCAGGCTCACCAGCAGCACGTTGTTCACCCCGGTACGGAACGTCACCACGAACCACGCCGCAGCCGCGGCCCACAGCCACGCCCCGGGCCCCAGGAACGGGATCACCAGCGCGGGCGGGGCGGTGACCAGGCTGACCAGCCACACCGCGCGGCCGGTGCCGAAGCGCCGGCCGAGCAGATGGGCCGACGACGACCCGGCGAGCACGCCGAGCCCGCTCACCGCCAGATACGCTCCAAGCACCCACTCCGGATAGCCGAGCTGCCCCACGATGAGCACCGGCAGCAGGACCGAGCAGAGCGGGAACGCCAGGTTCGCCATCGCGCCCTGGACCAGCGCCGCGACCAGCACCCGGTTGCCGAGGATGAACCGTACGCCCTCCGCGATCCGGGCCCGCAGGGACTCCGCGTCGCCCGCCGGGCCGTCCTGGGCGAGGGCCGGTTCGGGGACGCCGCGCAGCCAGGCCGCCGACCACAGGTAGCTCAGCGCGTCCAGCAGCACGGCCACCGGCGCGCCGGCGACCTGGACGAGCACCCCGGCGACGCTGCGCCCGGCGACGTCCATGCCCGCCGCCGTGCCCACGAGCAGCGAGTTGGCCGACGTCAGCCGCTCGCGTCCGATCAGCCCCGGCACGATGCTCATGGACGCCACGTCGAACAGCAGCGTCCCCGCCCCGACGAGCGTCGTCACCACGTAGAGCTGCGCCATGGACAGCACGCCGGCCCCCCACGCCACCGGCACCGACAGCAGCGCCGCGGCCCGCGCGGCGTCCATCGCGATCATCAGGCGGCGCCGCCGGACGCGGTCCACCCATGCCCCGGCGGGCAGCCCGAGCACGAGGGCCGTGAGCGTGGCGAGGGCCGAGAGCAGCCCGACCTCGCCCGCGCCCGCCCCGAGGGCGGTCACGGCGAGCAGCGGGAGTGCGACGTAGCCGATCTGGGTGCCGAGCTGGCTGACCGTGCCGGCGACGTACAGGTTGCGGAACGCGTGAAGCCGCAGAAGTGGAGCTTCCACCAAGGTTGCTGACATGTCGGCAGAATGCTGAAATGTCGCTCAAGGCCGCTATCGATTAAGTGACAAGCAAATCCAATGACCCTGGACCTGACGTTCACCGCCCACGACATCGCCAACACGCGCTTCGCCGTCTCGCCGCTCGGCGAGGTCGTGACCAGCGTGCGCGTGGTGAAGAACCCCGCGGCGCACCCGCTCCTGCGCCCTTGGGCCGACCAAGTGCGCCGCCGCCTCCAGGATGTGGACTGGGGGCTGCTGTCCGACCTGGTCCCGATTCCCACGGTCTCGATCGCGGGCTTCACCTGCACGCCGCCCTCGACGTCCATGCCGGACCTGGAGCTGGAACTCGCCACGATGCGGGGCGCGGTCGCACGGGTCCGCACGGACCTGGACAAGATCGGCGGCCCCTGGACGAAACGGGTGCAGGCCCTCTACGACGACCCGGAACAGGGCCTCGAACGCCTGGCCGTGGAGGTGGCCGACTACTGGGAGGCGGCGATGGCGCCGTACTGGCCGCGGATCCGATCGCTGCTGGAGGGCGAGATCCTGTACCGCGCCCGGCTGCTGGCCGAGGGCGGCGCCCAGCGCATGCTGGCCGACCTCGACGACGCCGTCACCTGGGACGGCGGCACCCTGCGGCTGGAACACCTGTACGTCACCGGCCGGCGGTCACTGAGGGGGCTCGGGCTGCTGCTGGTGCCGTGCGTGTTCGCCTGGCCGCGGGTCCTGTCGGTCACGACGCCGCCGTACCAGCCGACCGTGCGCTACGCGCCGCGCGGCATCGCGACGCTCTGGGAGCGCCGCGAGGTGGACCCGCCCGAGGCGCTCGCCGCCGTGCTCGGCAGGACGCGCGCCCGGCTGCTGGCCGAGCTCGACCAGCCGGCCTCCACGCGCGACCTGGCCCAGCGCGCCGGGCTCTCCGAGCCCGGCGTCAACCAGCACCTGACGGCGCTGCGCAAGGCCGGCCTGTGCACCGCGCACCGCACCGGCCGGTACGTGCTCTACGCCCGCACGGCCGTCGCCGAGACGCTGCTCTACTTGGAGGAGACCCCCACCCCCAGGTCGAACTCCCGGTAGACGCGCGCCCAGAACCCGTCGCGCAGCCAGACCCGGGCCTCCGGGTAGGGCCGCAGCGAGTGGCCGAGCTCCTTCTCCGCCTCGATCAGCAGCTCGGTGTCGATCACGGTCGGCAGGATCGGGCCGGGCAGCAGGTCGCGGATGTTGTCGCGGCCGCGGGTGAGTATCCACTTCTGGGCGACGTGCTCGCCGACGTCCTCCACGCGCGGACGGCTGGGCCCCAGCTTGGCGACCTGGCCGGGCTTGGCGTGCGGCTTGACCGGCGCGCGCCCGGCGAACACCTGGGCGGGCGAGGGAGCCGCGGCGGGCGGGGTGACCGCAACCGGCTGCGGAGCGCGACTGAAAAAGGGTCTCAGGAAATCGGCGGAGATCACTTCCACCGTGTCGGACTCCCACACCAGACGCTCGGCCTGGTTGGTGCCGTAAGGGGGCTCGACGCCCCACAGGTGGATGCGCACGCCGTACGCCTGCGCCGCCTCGACCGCCGGGACCATGTCCTCATCGCCGGCCAGCAGGATCGTGTCGGTCACCGCGTGATGCCGGGCGAGTGCCTCCAGGTCGCTCCTGATCTGCGCGTCGACGCCCTTCTGCTGGCCGCGGGCGTTGAGGTTGCCAAGGCGGACCTTGACCCACGGGAGCTGGGCGATGACCCGCTGATCGACGGTCGGCACACGGTCGCGGGCTGCGTCATACCAATAGATCCGCAGAAGTTCGCCGGAAATACGTTCCTCTGCATGTTTCTGTAGACTCTGGATGAGCTCATCGGCGGCCACCCGATATTCCTTGCGTTCCTTCGCGCCGAGCAGCACCTCACCTGCCGCAGCGTACAGATAACCGACATCCACTAGGACGGCGTACTTGGCTGCCACAGGATGCGGCATGAGGTCTGGGATGGCCATGTCGTCCTCCAGGCCGCGGTGTTAGTTGATCGGCTGACTATATACGCCTACTTTCTCTAGATAGTCCCAACTCCCGGGGAACTTGACACCCGATTCCCGGGATCTATCTAGGGTAGTGCGCTCATCCGCCAAGCCGCCTTCCCCGGCAGGCCAGGGTTACGCATACCTCTGGCGGGGTTTCGCCATGTTTGTCTACGAGGTCTCTCAGGTTCCGCGTACGCGCTCCTGCGCGTGGCGAGCACGGCCACCACGGCCGCGATCTCCTCAGGCGTGGCCTCGCCTCGGACTATACGCAGGTGGTCGCTCATAGAGGAATGTTCCCATGCTTCTTCGGCGGCAGCGAGGCCCTCTTGTTACGCAGGGCGCGAAGTGCCCGGACAACTTGGGGTCGAGTTTCGGACGGCCGAATCACCGAGTCCACATAGCCGCGTTCGGCCGCGATGTACGGATTGGCCAATGTGTCCTCGTACTCGGTGACGAGCCGGGCGCGCTCGGCGTCGGGGGCGTCGGAGGCGGCCAGTTCGCGCCGGTAGAGGATGTTGACCGCGCCCTGCGCGCCCATGACCGCGATCTGCGCCGTGGGCCAGGCGAGGTTGACGTCCGCGCCGAGGTGCTTGGAGCCCATGACGTCGTAGGCGCCGCCGTACGCCTTGCGGGTGATGACCGTGACCAGCGGGACCGTGGCCTCGGCGTAGGCGTACAGGAGCTTGGCGCCGCGGCGGATGATTCCGTTCCATTCCTGATCGGTCCCGGGAAGGAATCCCGGTACATCAACAAAAGTCAGGATCGGAATATTAAAGGCATCACAAGTTCGAATAAATCTGGCGGCCTTCTCGGAGGCGTCGATATCCAAACATCCGGCGAAATGCATGGGTTGGTTGGCGACGACGCCCACCGGCTGGCCGTCCACGCGGCCGTAACCGACCACGATGTTCGGCGCGAACAGCGCGTGGACCTCCAGGAACTCCCCGTCGTCGAGCACGTGTTCGATCACCTGGTGCATGTCGTACGGCTGGTTGGGGGAGTCGGGGATGATCAGGTCGAGCTCGGGCTCGGGCTCCAGGTCGTCGGCGGCGGCGAAGGCGGGGGCCTCGTCCAGGTTGTTGGAGGGCAGGTAGGACAGCAGCGCCTTGACGTAGTCGAGGGCGTCGTCCTCGTCGGCGGCCTGGTAGTGGGCCACGCCCGACTTGGTGTTGTGCGCGCGGGCCCCGCCCAGCTCCTCGAACGTGACCTCCTCGCCGGTCACCGTCTTGATCACGTCGGGACCCGTGATGAACATGTGGGACGTCTGGTCCACCATCACGACGAAGTCGGTCAGGGCGGGCGAGTAGACGTGGCCGCCCGCGGCGGCGCCCATGATGAGCGAGATCTGCGGGATCACGCCGGAGGCGTGCACGTTCCGCTTGAAGATCTCCGCGTAGAGGCCGAGCGCGACCACGCCCTCCTGGATGCGCGCGCCGCCGCCCTCGTTGATGCCGATGATCGGGCAGCCGGTCTTCAGCGCCAGGTCGAGGACCTTGACGATCTTCTCGCCGTACACCTCGCCGAGCGAGCCGCCGAAGACCGTGACGTCCTGGGAGAACACGCAGACCTGCCGGCCGTCGATCGTGCCGTGGCCGGTGATGACGCCGTCGCCGTACGGCCGCCGCTTCTCCAGCCCGAACATCGTGGACCGGTGGCGGGCGAACTCGTCGAACTCCACGAACGAGCCCTCGTCGAGCAGCGCGAGCACCCGCTCGCGCGCGGTCATCTTGCCCTTGGCGTGCTGTTTGTCCACCGCCGACGACGAGCCGGCGTGCACGGCCTCGTCGAGCCTTCGCTCCAGGTCGGCGATCTTGCCTGCGGTGGTGTGGATGTCCGGCATCTCCGGCATGGGATCGGCGGCAGCGCTCATGCGCGTTAGGCTAGCCCGTCCTCCTAGAGTGGATCCATGACGGATGCGGTTCGCTCCCACGGCCTCTACAAGCGCTACGGCGCCCAGGTCGCGGTGGCCGGGGTCGACCTCGTGGTGCCGGCGGGCAGCTTCGCGGGCCTGGTCGGTCCCAACGGGGCAGGCAAGACGACCACGCTGAGCATGATCACCGGGCTGCTACGGCCCGACGGCGGCCAGGCGGCGATCGACGGGCTCGACGTCTGGCGCGACCCCGTCGCCGTCAAGGCGCGCATCGGCGTGCTGCCCGAGGGGCTGCGGCTGTTCGAGCGGCTGTCGGGCCGCGAGCTGCTGCTCTACAACGGCCGGCTGCGCGGCATCCCCAAGGCCGACGTCGAGCAGCGCGCGGGCGAGCTGCTCGACGTGATGGACCTGACCGGGGCCGCCGACAAGCTCGTCGTCGACTACTCCACCGGCATGCGCAAGAAGATCGGGCTGGCCGCAGCGCTGCTGCACAACCCGTCCGTGCTGTTCCTCGACGAGCCGTTCGAGGGGGTCGACCCGGTCAGCTCCAACACCCTCACCGAGGTGCTGCGGCGCTTCACGGCCTCCGGCTCGACCGTCATCTTCTCCAGCCACGTCATGGACCTGGTCGAGCGGCTGTGCGACTGGGTGTCGGTGATGAGCGGCGGCCACATCGTCGCGCAGGGGCCGCTCGACCAGGTGCGCGGCGGCTCCAGCCTCAACGAGGCGTTCATGCGGCTGGTCGGCGGCTCCCGCGCCCACGGCGAGGCGGGCCTGAGCTGGCTCGGCGCCAAGCCCGGCGAGCAGCGCCCGGCCGCGCCCGCCCCACAGGACACCCCGTGAGCGCCCCCGGGCCGTCCGCGGCGACCTCCGGCGGGCAGCCCGCCGCCGTCACCGGCTCGCCGATGGCCACGGCCGCGCTCTTCGCCCGGCTCAAGCTGCGCCTGCTCGCCGGCAACCTGCGCGGCGACGTCCAGCGCAAGCTCGGCTTCGTCTTCACCCTGCTCGCCGCGGCCGGCCTGGCCGTGGTCGGGTTCCTGCTGATGAGCCTGCTCAGGCTGGCGCCCTCCGACGTCGCCGCCGAGCTGGTGATCGTCGCGTTCGCGGTCTTCCTGGTGAGCTGGATGATCGTGCCGCTGCTGGCGTTCGGGCTGGACGACACGCTCGACCCGGCGCGGTTGTCGCTGTTCCCGCTGCGTACGCGCGAGCTGGCCGTCGGGCTGTTCACCGCGTCCGCGACGGGCGCGTGGCCGCTGGCCATGCTGGTCATCACAGCCGGCGCGCTGGTCGCGCTGCCCACGGGCGTCGGGGGTGTGCTGCTGGGCGTGCCCGCGGTGCTGCTGCAGTTCGCGCTCTGCGTGGTGACGTCGCGGCTGATCACCACCTCGCTGTCCGGCGCCCTGCGCAGCCGGCGCGGTCGTGACGTGCTGGCCGTGGCCGCCCTGTTCGTGGTGCTGCTGGCGCAGCTGCCCAACCTGTTGATGAACCGCGGCATCGGCGACCCCGCCGCGATGCTCCACCGGCTGGCCGGCGTCCTGCGGTGGACGCCGCCGGGCATGGCCGCGCACGCCATGGCCGACGGCGGCCTGGTCGGCGTGGCGGAGCTGGCCGCCGTCGCGGTGCTCGTGGTCGTGCTGGCCTGGTTGTGGATCAAGGCGCTGGGCCGGGCACTGGTGTCGCCGGACGCCTCCACGCAGGCGGCCTCCGTACGCCGGCGGCGGGGGCTCGCCGACCGGTTCCTGCCCGACGGGCCGCTGGCGGCCGTGGTGACCAAGGAGCTGAAGTACATCAGGCGGGAGCCCAGGTTCCGCGTGGGCTGGTTCTCCTCGGTCGTGGTGACCGTCATCCTGGCGTTCTCGCTGAACAACGGCACGCAAGGGCAGGCGGGGCCGGTGCTGCCGGTGCTGATCACCGGCATGGGCGCGCTGATGATCTCGCTGCAGTCGGGCAACGCGTTCGGCATCGACGGGCGTTCCCTGTGGATGAACGCCGTGGCCTTCGGCTCCGAGGAGGACCTGCGCCGCGACCTGGCGGGCCGCCATCTGGCCAACTGCCTGGTCGCCGCGCCGCTGCTGCTGCTCGTGGCGGTCGCCGCGGCGCTGTTCACCGGCAGTCCGCAGGCCGTCGTGCCGGCGTTCCTGACGGGGCTGGGCGCGCTCGGCGTCGGGCTCGGGGTCGGCTCGGTGACCAGCGTGACGATCCCGTACACGCTGCCCGAGCGGATGAACGCCTTCAGCGGCGCCGCGCCCGGCCAGGGCGGTCAGGCGTTCGCGTCGTCGATCGGGGCGATGCTCGGGATCGTGCTGATGTCGCTGCCGATCGTGGTGCCGCTGCTGTTCGGGTTGTTGTGGGTGTCGGCGCTCGCGCCCTTCTACGGCCTGCTGATCGAGGTGCTGGGCCGGCGGCTCGCCGGCAAGATCGGATTCCCCCGGCTCCCCGAGTTGCTGGCGGCGGTGTCCAAGCCCAGCTAGTGAGTGGTCTAGTCCAATGGGCGAGACCGCCATGCGGTCGCCGAAAGCGACTCGCTACCCTTCGAAGCATGATTGACCAGGGGCTCGAGCGTCGTAGTGCCGCCGTGACCGAGATGCCTGACGAGCTGCGCCATGACGTGCGCATGCTCGGCAAGCTGCTCGGTGAGGTGATCGCCGAACAGGGTGGCGAAGACCTGCTGGCAGACGTCGAACGGTTGCGCAAAGCCGTCATCGCGGCGCGCAGAGGCGAGATATCCGCTGACGAGATCACCGACATGGTCGCCGGATGGGAGATCGAGCGGGCGGTGGCCGTCGCCCGCGCGTTCACCTGCTACTTCCACCTGGCGAACCTGGCCGAGGAGCACTACCGCATCCGTACGCTGCGCGAACGCGACGCCGAGGGGAGGGTGCAGCGGGAGTCGCTGGCGCAGGCCGTCCACGAGCTCGGCAACGAGCGCGTGCGCGAGCTGCTTCATGGCCTGGAGCTGCACCCGGTGCTGACCGCCCACCCCACCGAGGCGCGCAGGCGCGCGGTCGTCACCGCCATCCAGCGGGTCAGCGGCCAGCTCACCGAGTACAACACACCCGGACGCGGCGCTTCGGAGCGCGCCGAGAGCAGGCGCCGCCTGCTGGAGGAGATCGACCTGCTGTGGCGTACGGCCCAGCTCCGCTCCACCAAGCTCGACCCGCGCGACGAGGTCCGCACGGCCATGGCCGCCTTCGACGAGACGCTGTTCCGGATGGTGCCCCAGGTCTACCGCTCGCTCGACGCGGCGCTCGACGCGGGCACCGGCACCCGTCCGCCGCTGGCCAGGCCCTTCATCCGGTACGGAAGCTGGATCGGCGGCGACCGCGACGGCAATCCCAACGTCACCGCCAAGGTCACCCGCGACACCATCCAGATCCAGTCCGAGCACGTGCTGACCGCCCTGGAGACGGCCTGCACCCGCATCGCCCGTACGCTGACCGCCTCCGTCCAGTTCTCGCCCTGCTCGGCCGAGCTGAAGGGCGCGCTGGCCGCGGCCGTCGACGCGCATCCCGAGCTGGTCTCCGAGCTGGCCACCCGGTCGCCGCGCGAGCCGCACCGCCAGTGGCTGCTGTTCGTGGCCGCCCGCATCGCCGCCACCCGCCACCGTGACCTCGACCTCGCCTACCGCTCGCCCGCCGAGCTGCTGACCGACCTGCGGCTGGCGCAGGAGTCGCTGGCGCTCAGCACGCCGAGGCAGGCGTACGGGGAGTTGCAGCACCTGGTCTGGCAGGTCGAGACGTTCGGCTTCCACCTGGCCGAGCTGGAGGTGCGCCAGCACTCGCAGGTGCACGCGGCGGCCCTGGAGGAGATCAGGGCGGGCGGCGAGCTGTCGGAGCGCACCGAGGAGGTGCTGGCCACGATCCGGGTGATCGCCTGGATCCAGGAGCGGTTCGGCGTCACGGCCTGCTCCCGCTACGTGGTCTCCTTCACCCGCTCGGCCGACGACATCGCGGCCGTCTACGAGCTGGCCGGGCACGCCCTGGGCGACCGGGCGCCGGTGCTCGACGTGGTGCCGCTGTTCGAGTCCGGCCAGGACCTGGCGAACTCGCCGGGCGTGCTGAGCGGCATGCTGGAGATCCCGCAGATCCAGGACCGCCTGGCCACGACCGGCCGCCGTATGGAGATCATGCTCGGCTACTCCGACTCGGCCAAGGAGCTGGGCCCGGCGGCCGCCACCCTGCGCCTGTACGAGGCGCAGGAGGAGCTGACCGTGTGGGCGCACGAGCACGACGTGCAGCTGCGCATGTTCCACGGCCGCGGCGGCGCGCTCGGCCGCGGCGGCGGCCCGGCCAACCGGGCGGTGCTGGCGCAGGCGCCGGGCTCGGTCGCGGGCCGCTTCAAGGTCACCGAGCAGGGCGAGGTCATCTTCGCTCGTTACGGGCACATCGCCATCGCCCGCCGCCATCTTGAGCAGGTCACCAACGCCGTGCTGCTGGCCTCCTCGCCCACGGTCGGCGCGCGTACGGCGGCCGCCGCCGAGCGGTTCCGCGGCCTGGCCGAGCAGGTCGCGACGGCTTCGGAGGAGGCCTACCGGGCACTCACCGAGGCTCCCGGGTTCCCCGAGTGGTTCGCGCTGGTCAGCCCGCTGGAGGAGATCGGCTCGCTGCGGCTCGGATCCCGCCCGGCCCGCCGCGGCCTGGGCGCGCCGCGTTCGCTGGACGACCTGCGGGCCATCCCATGGGTGTTCGCCTGGGCGCAGACCCGCGTCAACCTGCCCGGCTGGTACGGCCTCGGCACCGGCCTGGCCGCCGTCGGCTCCCTCGACGAGCTGCGCGCGGCCTACGCCGAGTGGCCGCTGTTCAACGCGATGCTGGACAACGCCGAGATGTCGCTGGCCAAGACCGACCGCTCGATCGCCAAGCGCTACCTCGCGCTCGGCGGCCGGGACGACTTCGCCCGCCAGGTGCTGGAGGAGTACGACCGCACCCGCGAGCTGGTGCTGCGGGTGACCGGGCACACGCGGCTGCTGGAGAACCGCAAGGTGCTCTCGCGGGCCGTGCAGCTGCGTGACCCGTACGTGGACGCGCTGTCGCACCTTCAGCTCCGGGCGTTGCGCGCGATGCGTACCGAGGATCTGTCGGAGCAGGAGCGCGAGCGGCTGTCCACGCTGCTGCTGCTGTCGGTCAACGGCGTGGCCGCCGGCCTGCAGAACACGGGCTGAGCACGCGCGGACGGCCCGGCGGGGGGCCGGGCCGTCCGAAGCGCGGGAGTTCAGCGCAGGCTGTCGAAGAAGGCCGTGATGTCGGAGGTGAGCGCCTCCGTGGCGGTGTGGGCCGTGTAGTGGCCATGGGCGGGGGCGGGCAGCGTCTTCCACGAGACGATCGCGCTGTGGTCGCGCTCGGCGAAGCGGCGGATCGACTTGAAATCGCCCTCGGCCATGGCCAGCGCGGTCGGGGTGGTCGTCGGCTCCTGCGGCTGCTCCATGCGGGCGTTCTCCCAGTAGAGCCGCAGGGCCGAGCCGGCGGTGCCGGTGAACCAGTGGATCGAGGCGTTGGTCAGCACGAAGTCGTCGTCCAGGTCCTCGTCGAAGAGCTGGGCCAGCCAGCCCACGAGCCCGGCGGGGGAGTCGGCGACGGCGTGCGCGAGCGTCTGCGGCTGCTGCGACTGCAGGACGTTGAACGCGCCCTTCTCCTTCCAGAACCAGTCGAGCACGGCCAGCCCGGCCTGGTCCTCCTCGCTCAGGTCCGCGAACTCGGCCGGGTCGCCGGAGGGGAAGGAGAAGACCTGGGTGACGTGCACGCCCACGACGTGCTCGGCGTCGATCCTGCCCAGCTCGGGGGAGATCATCGAGCCGCCGTCGTTGCCGACGGCGCCGTAGCGCTCGTAGCCGAGACGGGCCATCAGCTCGGCCCAGGCCCCGGCGATGCGCCGGTTGTTCCAGCCGAGCTCCTTGGTCGGGCCGGAGAAGCCGAAGCCGGGCAGCGACGGGACGACCACGTGGAAGTGGCGCGACAGCGGCTCGATCGCTTCGAGGTATTCGGCGACGGTGCCCGGCCAGCCGTGGGTGAGGATCAGGGGCAGGGCGTCGGGGTTGTCGGAGCGTACGTGGATGAAGTGGATGTTCTGCCCGTCGATCTCCGTCGTGAACTGCGGGTACGCGTTGAGCCTGGCCTCCTGGGCCCGCCAGTCGAAGCCGGACTGCCAGTGGGCCACCAGGCGCTTGACCCGCTCGACGCCCACGCCCTGGTCGGCGCCGGGGATCTCGTCGGTGAAGCGGGTCCGCGCGAGCCGGGACAGCAGGTCGTCGAGGTCGGCCTGGGAGATCTCGATGCGGAACGGGCGGATGCTCATGAGGGGTCCTCTCGACCGAAGAAGCGGAACGGCTTATTCTGTTCCAACTGTAGCAGAACGGAACGTTTCATTCCACAGGACTTCACAAGGCGGATCCAAGTGACCTCCAAGGCTCACCGACGATCATGGGCCCCTTGACAAGTGCAGAAAGGGACCCCAATGAAGACAGTCTTGCTGCTGGGCGCCGTGCTGCTCGGCAGCCTGCTGGCCGCTCCTCCAGCCCAGGCCGCCGCCGCACCGGCGACCTCGGTGACCCAGGTCAAGGCGGCCCTCGCCGACCGGACGGGCGAGTGCCCCACGACGGTGGCCTTCGCCGCCACGGTGGCCGCCAAGGGCAAGGGCACCGTGCGCTACCGCTGGGTGCGCGGTGACGGCAGCAAGAGCGCCATCAGGAGCTTCCGCGTCAACGGCGCGCGCAAGGTCGTCGTGAGGGACCGCCAGACGTTCGACCGCGACACGACCGGCTGGCAGGCCGTGGAGGTGCTCGGCCGGCGCGGCCTGTCGGCCAAGGCGCGCTTCCGCGTCTCCTGCACCGGATCCCCGCAGCGGTACGACGTGGTCAACCCGCTGCCCGCCCAGCCGGACCGGCCGCTGGTGGCGGCCGCGAGCGTGCAGGCGAGCCCGTCCCGCCACGACGGCGCCTGCCCGGCCACCGTGACGTTCACCGCGACCATCCAGGTCTCGCGCACCCCCGCCAAGGTCGGCTACCAGTGGATCGACAGCGCCACCGGTGAGAGCGGCCCCGAGGTGATGTACTTCGCGGCCGGCGGCCCGCGCAGCAGGCAGGTCACGCTGCCGCTGTCCGTGGGCGGGTCCACCGAGGGCTGGAAGTCCGTACGGATCCTGAACGCGGGCGGCCACGACTCGGGACGGGCCACGTACAAGGTGACCTGCAAGACCACCCCGGGGCCCACCCCGACCTCGACGCCCACGGGCACCCCGACCAGCACCCCGACCGGCACCCCGACGTCGACCCCCACGACCACGCCGACCACCGAGCCCCCGGCCAAGCCCGAGGTGGCGATCACCGACCTGACCCCGGACGGCTACGAGGGCTACTGCGACGAGCCGATCGCCTACACCGCCGCCGGGCGCGTCACGCTCCCGGCGGGCGGGGCGACCAAGCTGTCCTACTGGTGGCTGCTCGACGGCGTCGAGTGGCAGCACCAGGTGCTCGACTTCCCGGCCAGTGGCCAGCCGAGGTCGCAGAACGTCTCCGCCGCCTGGTCGCTCGACTCGTCCAAGACCGGCACGCACAAGCTCGGCCTCGTCACCGACCGCGGCCCGGCGCAGCCGGTGGAGCACTCGTTCACCTTCACCTGCGCGAACGAGCCGCAGACGGCGAAACTGACCTTCCACGACATCCAGACGCCCCTCTACACGGGCGACTGCCCCGCCGGCTCCATCGGGCTCACCGTGGGCGGCCACATCTCGACGGACAAGGACGTCGACATCCGCTTCCGCGTCGTCGTGGACGGCAAGCCGGGCGTCGTCAGGACCGTGCACATCTACCCCGGTTACGCCAACGGCCTGAACGACTTCTGGTACAGCTCGTTCAAGTCCAGCACCACCGGCAAGGTCCGCATCGAGGTGCTGAACCAGAACAAGCCGACCCTGGAAGCGCCGTACACCGTGACCTGCAAGCCGGTCGACCCGAACCCGGGCACCGTACGCATCAGCGAGTTCCGCCCGGTCGCCTACTACGGCGACTGCGTGCAGGCCCCGTACGTGACCGCGTTCGCAAGCTTCAAGGCCGCGCCGGGCACCGAGATCTCCTACCGATGGGTGGTCGACGGGAAGCCCGGGGAGACGTACACGCACCAGGCCAACAGCGGTGGAAACCTCCAGGTGCAGTCCTCCAACTGGCACCGCGACTCCAAGACCGACGGAGTCGTGAAGCTGGAGGTGCTGAACCACAACAAGCCGTCCGCCGAGGGCGTCTACCCCGTGACCTGCCGATAGGCAGACCGGCCGGGGCGCGACCCCGGCCGGGCCCCGGGGTTCCTCGTGGCCGAGGGCGGTGACGGCTAGGCCGTGACGATCCGCTCCTGACCGGCGTAGACGTTGCAGCGCTCGCCACGCAGGAACCCCACCAGCGTCATCCCGAACTCCCTGGCCAGATCGACGGCCAGGGACGAGGGCGCCGACACCGCGCACACCGCCGGGATGCCGGCCGCCAGCGCCTTCTGCATGATCTCGTAGCTGGCCCGGCCGCTGACCATGAGCACGTGCCCGGCCAGCGGCAGCCGGTCGGCCAGCGCTGCCCAGCCGACCAGCTTGTCCACCGCGTTGTGCCGGCCGACGTCCTCGCGCAACGCCAGCAGCGTGCCGGTCGCCGTGAACAGGCCCGCCGCGTGCAGCCCGCCGGTCTTGCCGAACACGCCCTGGGCCTCGCGCAGCGCGCCCGGCAGGCCGTAGAGGACCTCGGGGGTGAGTTCGAGCGAGCCACGGGGGATCGGCTTGCACCGGCCGTGCAGCGCGTCGAGACCGGCCGAGCCGCAGACGCCGCACGCGCTGGAGGTGAGGAAGTGCCGGTCGAGCGCGGGCAGGTCGGGCACCGGGCCGTGCAGGCGGACGGTGACGGTGTTGTAGCGGGCCTCGGGCGGCAGGTCCTCGTCCGTGCAGTACGCGATGGCCGCGATCTCGCCCGGCCCGGCCAGCCCCTCGCCGCTCAGGAACCCGGCGGCCAGCTCGAAGTCGTGCCCCGGCGTGCGCATGGTGATGGCGATCGTCTTGCGCGTGCCGTCGTCGCCGGTGAGGCGGATCTCCAGCGGCTCCTCCGTGGCCAGGTCGTCGCGCCGGTCGCGGGCGCCGGAGCCGGCCAGCTCGGTGATGCGGACGCGGGTGGTCGGCCCGGGACGCGCCGTCACAGCGGCCGCACGGTGACGAGGGCGTTGTAGTCGGGGATGCGCGCCTGTGGCGAGCGGCGGGCCTCGTCGAGCAGGACGTTCCCCTCCGGCCAGTGGATCTGCAGGTTGCCCGGCATCACCGGGGCACGCAGCACCTTGCCCTGGTAGGAGCGCTCGCCGGCGCGCAGCTCGACCGGGGCGCCGTCGGCCAGCCCGAGCCGGTCGGCGTCGTACGCGCTCATCAGCACGGCCTCGCGGGCCGCGCCGTTGAAGCCGTCGAGCCGTTCGTGGACCATGCTGTTGAACTGCTTGCCACGTCTGGTCGCGACCTTGAACGTGCCGTCGGGGCGCTCCAGGGCGGGCGGCTCGACCACGGAGAAGACGGCCAGCCCGTCGGGCGTCTGGAAGCGGCCGTCGGCGAAGAGGTGGCGGCCGCCGTACTGGACGTTGTCCCCGAACTTCCGCAACCCGGAGATGCCCTGGTAGAACGGCACGACCTGCTCGATCTCCGCACGGATCTGCGGAGTGCCGGTGAACCGTACATGGTCGGCTATCTCCGGACGGGTGCGCGCGGCCAGCTCGGAGAAGATCTTCCACTCCGGCCACGCCTCGCCGACGCGCGGCCCCTCGACCTCGGGCGAGAAGATGATCCGCCGCTCGGTGGAGGTCTCGGTCACGCCGCCGACCATCTCGTAGCGCGTCTGGGCGGGCAGCAGCAGCACGTCGCCCTCGCCCGGCACGAGCATCTGCGAGGACAGCACGATGTCGATGTGCACCCGCAGCCCCAGCCTGGACAGCGCCTCGCGGCAGTAGGCCGGGTCGGGCAGGACCTCCAGGAAGTTGCCGCCGGAGGAGACGAGCGCGTCGAGCTCGCCCCGGTGGGCCGCGTCGATCATGTCGGTCGCGGTCAGGCCGGGCGTGTCGGGCACCTGGAAGCCCCACAGGTCGGTGAACTTGGCGGCGTTGGCGGACGTGATCGGCAGGCCGCCGGGGTAGCCGGTCGCGTACGCCCCCATCTCGGCCCCGCCCTGCACCCCGCTGTGCCCCCGGATCGGCATCAGCCCGCACTTGTCGCGCCCGACGAAACCCCGGGCCAGCGCCAGGTTGACGATCGCCCGGACGTTGTCCTCGCCGTAGGCGTGCTGCGTGATGCCCATCGACCAGACCAGGACGGCCGAGCGCGCCTTGCCGAGCAGCTCGGCCAGCCGGAACATCTGCTCCTTGGTGGCCCCCGAGAGCGCTTCGAGCTCGGCCCACGACTGGGACTCGACGGCCTTGCGCGCCTCCTCGAACCCGGACGTCCGCCCGGTCACGAACGCCTTGTCCACCCAGTCGTTCTCGATCAGGTGCTTGAGCACGCCGTTGAGGAAGCCGATGTCGCCGCCGACGTTCACGCCGAAGAACTCGTCGGTGATCTTCGTGCCGAACAGCGCGGACTCGGCGTTGGAGGGCACCCAGTACTTGTCCATGCCCGGCTCGCGGTAGGCGTTGACCATGGCGATGCGGGTGCCGGCCTTCTTGGCGTGGTAGAGGTACTTCATCGCGACCGGCTGGTTGTTCGACGGGTTCGAGCCGATGAAGACGATCAGGTCGGAGCCGATCCAGTCGGTGTAGGAGCAGGTCGTGGCAGCCGCGCCGATGGTCTGCTTGAGCGCGACCGTCGAGGGCGAGTGGCAGATGCGGGCGGCGTTGTCGACGTTGTTCGTGCCGAGCGCCCGCACCGCCTTCTGCGCCGCGTAGTAGTTCTCGTTGGGCACCCCGCGGCTGGTCAGGTACGTGCCGAACCGCGCGCCGCGCAGCCCGTCGGCCGCCACCCGCAGCGCCTCGTCCCAGCCGATCCGGGTGAAACCGGGCTCACCGGCCCGCCGCAGCATCGGGTACGGCAGCCGCCCCAGCTCCCGCAGCTCCACGCTCTTGCGCCCGGCCAGCCCCGAGACGTCGCGCAGCAGCGACACGTCGAGCGCGGGCATGGTGTTGAGCGGCAGCAGGCGCAACCTGATGTTGCACAGGTGGATCTCGTCCATCGTCCAGTCGCGCATGCCGTGCGTGCCGAGCGCGCAGCCGTCGCAGGTGCCCTGGTTGAGAATGCGCCAGGCGTAACGCCTGTTCCCCTTGACCGACCTGAACGCCTTCCACAGCTCCAGGTAGTTGTTCGGCTTGCGCAACCCGAGGCCGAAGGGCCGCCACGATGCCCAGTTGCGAGGGTCAGGACGTCTGCTCATCCCCCCATCTTTACCCCTCAGGCGCACTTCGAGACAGCCGGTGCGGTGCCACGACCTCGGCACGGGGTCGGCCAAGATAGGGGGATGGCCACCTCGCGCTACTCCGACCTCGACCGCCCGCCGCTCTCGGAGGCCGCGCTCAACCGCGCCCTCGTGCGCCCGGGAACCCTGTGGACCGGCGTCACCGTCGTCGAGACCACCGGCTCGACCAACGCCGACCTCGCCATGGCCGCCCAGGCCGGGGCCGAGCAGGGCCGGGTGCTGGTGGCCGAGTCGCAGGTCGCCGGCCGGGGCCGGCTCGACCGCGCCTGGTCGGCGCCGCCGCGCTCGGGGCTGACGTTCTCCGTCCTGCTCAGGCCCACGGCGCCGGTCGCCGCCCAGGGGTGGCTGCCGCTGCTGTACGGCGTGGCCGCCGCCTCGGCCGTACGCCGGCTGGCCGAGGTCGACGTGCGCCTCAAGTGGCCCAACGACCTGCTGGTGGGCGAGCGCAAGCTGGCCGGGGTGCTGGCCGAGCGGGTCGACGACGCCGTCGTCATCGGCATGGGGCTCAACGTCTCCCTCCGCGCCGAGGAGGCGCCGGTCGAGACGGCCACGTCCCTGGCCATCGAGGAGGCGGCCTGCGTCGACCGCGACCCGCTGCTGCGGGCCGTGCTGCGCGAGGTCGAGAGCCACTACCGCGAGTGGGAGGCGGCGGGCGGCGACGCCGAGGCCGCCGGGCTGCGCGCCGCCTACCTGGCCGTCAGCGCCACGGTCGGCCGTGAGGTGCGCGTGGAGCTGCCGGGCGACCAGGTGCTGACCGGGCAGGCGACCGGCATCGACGGGTCCGGCCATCTGCAGGTGACGTCCGGCGGCGAGCGCTACACGCTGGGCGCGGGCGACGTCGTGCACGTGCGGGCCGCCCGATAGGCCAGCGGCGTAGCCGCTCGGCCGGGTTGGTGGCAGCATGTGCGGCATGACCCTTCCCGACCACCATCTGACGCAGGGTGAGCGGCGCGTCCGATCCTTCCATCCCCACTGGAAGCGCCTCGTCGGCCCGTTCTTCGCGCTGATCCTCATCGCCGCGGCAGCGGGTGCGGCCCTGTACTTCTTCCCCACCACGTGGGGGGAGAGCGTCACCTCCTACGGCAGGATCGCCGTCGTCGCCATCGCCCTGATCCTGCTGACGATCTTCTCGTTCGTGCCCTACCTGCAGTGGAAGAACACCGGTTACAACCTGACGACCCACCGCTTCACGATCAGCATGGGCGTGCTCAACAAGTCGACCGACGAGATCCCCATGGCCAAGGTCAACACCGTCAGCTCCGACCAGACGTTCCTGGAGCGCATGCTCGGCTGCGGCACGCTGACCGTCGAGTCCGCGGGCGAGAGGGGCCAGATCGTGCTGCGCGACATCCCGCACATCCAGGACGTCCGCATGGACCTGTTCAAGCTGGTGGAGGACGCGTCCGACGGAGAGATCGACGGCCGCTGAGTTGGCGTAGCCTGCTGATCGTGAACGCCACCCAACCGCCCGGCAGGCCGACCGCCGAACAGATCGAGCGCACGCTCGTCGGCATGCCGGCCCGCCACACGCGCGCGCAGGTCGCGGCCGGGGCCGGGGTGTCGCAGGAGCTCGCCCAGCGCATCTGGCGGGCGCTCGGCTTCGCCCAGTTCCCCGACGACGCCGTGGCGTTCAGCGACGCCGACGTGGCCGCGCTGCGCCGGGTGCGCAGCCTGCTCGACGGCGGCCTGCTCGACGAGCAGGCCGTCATCCGCATGGCCCGCGCGCTCGGCCAGACCACCGCCAGGCTGGCGCAGTGGCAGGCCGAGATCGTGATCGGCACGATGCTCCCGGACACGCCCGCCGACGCCGACCTGAGCGGCGTCCTCGACACCGCCAAGGCCCTGCTGCCCGACTTCGAGCACCTGCTGGTGCACGTCTGGCGCGCCCAGCTCGCCGCCGCGGGCACCCGGCTGCTGGCCGTCGCCGACGACCAGGCCGAGCGGGCGCAGGGCCGCGTGTCGATCGCCGTCGGCTTCGCCGACCTGGTCTCCTTCACCCGGCGGTCGCGCGAGCTGGACGAACGGGCGCTGGCCTCGCTGGTCGAGGGCTTCGAGTCGCGCGCCGCCGACGTGGTGGCCGCGCACGGCGCGCGGCTGGTCAAGACGCTCGGCGACGAGGTGCTGTTCGCCGCGCCCGCCCCGGCCCAGGCCGCGGCGATCGCGCTCGACCTCGCCGACAGCCTGGAGCTGCGCATCGGCATGGCGTACGGGCCCGTCGTGCCCATGATGGGCGACGTGTTCGGCACCACCGTCAACCTGGCCGCCCGGCTCACGGCCATCGCCAGGCCGGGCACGATCCTGGTCGACTCCGAGCTGGCCGACGGCCTGGCCGGAGCGCCGGACGGGATCGAGGTCCACAAGATCAGAAGGCGTCCGGCAAGAGGTCTCGGCGTGGTCCAGCCCTATGTCTTGCGGAGATCATCCTCCTGACACAAGATGGCTGCCATGCCGTACGAAGTGCAGGGCGTGATCGCCCGCGGTAAGGGCCAGGAAGTTTCGCTGGAGACGGTGGTCGTCCCCGACCCCGGGCCGGGCGAGGCGGTGGTGAACGTGCAGGCCTGCGGGGTCTGCCACACCGACCTGCACTATCGCGAAGGCGGGATCAACGACGACTTCCCGTTCCTGCTGGGCCACGAGGCGGCGGGCACGGTCGAGGCCGTCGGCGAGGGCGTGACCGGGCTGGAGCCCGGCGACTTCGTGATCCTCAACTGGCGCGCGGTGTGCGGCCAGTGCCGCGCCTGCCTGCGCGGCCGGCCCTGGTACTGCTTCGCCACCCACAACGCCACCCAGAAGATGACCCTCAAGGACGGCACCGAGCTGTCGCCCGCGCTCGGCATCGGCGCGTTCCTGGAGAAGACCCTGGTGGCGGCCGGGCAGTGCACGAAGGTGTCGGCCGAGGCGCCGGCCCAGGTCGCGGGCCTGCTGGGCTGCGGCGTGATGGCCGGCATCGGCGCGGCGATCAACACCGGCGGCGTGACACGCGGCGACACCGTGGCCGTGATCGGCTGCGGCGGGGTCGGCGACGCGGCGGTCCTGGGGGCGTCGCTGGCCGGGGCGTCCCGGATCATCGCCGTCGACGTCGACGACCGCAAGCTGGAGTGGGCCCGCGGGTTCGGCGCGACGCACACGGTCAACTCGCGGGAGAACGACCCGGTCGAGGCGATCCGCGACCTGACCGGCGGGTTCGGCGCGGACGTGGTGATCGAGGCGGTCGGCCGGCCCGAGACGTACGAGCAGGCGTTCTACGCCCGCGACCTGGCCGGCACGGTGGTCCTGGTCGGCGTGCCGACGCCGGAGATGCGGCTGGAACTGCCGCTGCTCGACGTGTTCGGCCGCGGCGGCGCGCTGAAGTCGTCCTGGTACGGCGACTGCCTGCCCTCGCGGGACTTCCCGATGCTGATCGACCTGTTCCTGCAGAACCGGCTGCCGCTCGACCGGTTCGTCACCGAGACGATCGGGCTCGACCAGGTCGAGGAGGCGTTCGCCAAGATGCACCGCGGCGAGGTGCTGCGCTCGGTGGTGATCCTCTAGATGATCGACCGCGTCATCACCTCCGGCACGTTCTCGCTCGACGGCGGCACCTGGGAGGTCGACAACAACATCTGGCTGGTCGGCGACGCGCGCGAGGTCGTGATCATCGACGCCGCGCACGACGCCGAGGCCATCGCCGCGCGGGCGGGCGGGCGCCGGGTCAAGGCCATCGTGTGCACCCACGCCCACAACGACCACGTCAACGCCGCCGCCCGGCTGGCCGAGCTGACCGGGGCGCCGATCCGGCTGCACCCCGCCGACCAGGTGCTCTGGGAGCAGGTGTACGGGCCGGAGGTGACGTACACGCCGTTGGCCGACGGCGAGAAGATCTCGGTGGGCGGGGTGGCGCTGGAGGTGCTGCACACGCCGGGCCACTCGCCGGGCGCGGTCTGCCTGCACGCCTCCGACGCGGGCGTGCTGTTCAGCGGTGACACGCTGTTCAAGGGCGGCCCGGGGGCGACCGGGCGGTCGTACTCGTCGTTCGACACGATCATCGAGTCGATCGCCGGGCGGCTGCTGTCCCTGCCGCCCGAGACGGTCGTGCACACCGGTCACGGCGACTCCACGTCCATCGGGGCCGAGGCCCCGCACCTGGAGGAGTGGCGGGCGAGAGGCCACTGACCTGGGGGTGAGCCCACTGTGACGCCTCTAACATAGGCAAGCCTTACCGAAGTGAGCTATCTTAGGTGTGCCTAACCTAAAGGCATCCCCTTCTGCTCGCTTTGAGAGGCTTGTCGCCGGATGTACGTGTGCATATGTCGTGCTGTGACCGAGAACGAGGTCCACGACTGCATCGCCTCCGGGGCGAAGAGTGCGAAGCAGATTCGCGACACCACTGGTGCTGGTGGGGACTGTGCCCGTTGTGTACGGAAGATCTGTGCGATCCTGAAGCAGTCTGAAGAACTGACGACCGCATAGCCGTACCGCGACGAGGGGCCCGTTCATGCAGGGCGACAAGCAGATCATCGAACTCCTCAACGAACAGCTGACCGCCGAGCTCACGG
Organism: Nonomuraea sp. NPDC047529; assembly: GCF_040642995.1. NCBI lineage: Bacteria > Bacillati > Actinomycetota > Actinomycetes > Streptosporangiales > Streptosporangiaceae > Nonomuraea > Nonomuraea sp. NPDC047529. Next base: position 122,071 of record NZ_JBEYTJ010000018.1, read on the forward strand.
CGATCAACCAGTACTTCCTGCACGCGAAGATGCAGGAGAACTGGGGATACACCAGGCTGGCCAAGCACACGCGCGACGAGTCCTTCGAGGAGATGCGCCACGCCGAACGGCTGACCGACCGCATCCTGTTCCTCGAGGGGCTGCCCAACTACCAGCGCCTCGGCACGCTGCACATCGGCCAGACCGTCGAGGAGCAGCTCAAGGCCGACCTTGAGGTGGAGTTGGCGGTGGTCGAGCGGCTCCGGCCGGCGATCCAGCTGATGAGGGAGAAGGGCGACATCACCTCCGCCCGCATCTTCGAGGACATCCTTGAGGACGAAGAGGAGCACATCGACTACCTGGAGACCGAGCTGGGCCTGATGCGCAGCCTGGGCGAGCAGCTCTACCTCGCCCGCTACGCCGAACCCCCCTCGGTCGACGACTAGCGCCACGCTCTCTCCGGCCCCGCCGCCCCTACGGGCAGCGGGGCCGTCGTCTTTTCCGCCGCCCACCGGCCGGCCGCGGCGGCCTGACGGATACTGGGGAAGGCGAGCCCCGGACACCTGTGAGGGAGTGGTCTCCATGCTCTATCTCTTCGGCTTCGAGCGCATCGGCGTGGCCGTCAGCGACCTGTACTTCGTCGACCCCGACCCCGGGGAGCACCAGGAGGGCGCCGAGCACGGTGTGCGCCTGGAGATCCGCAGGCTCGCGCCGGGCGAGCTCAAGGGGTCGATCTACTCGGCCCGTCCCATCGTCGTCGACCAGCTCGTCTGGCGGGTCGACCTGCTGGAGTCCGTCGACGGCACGCCGGGCAGCTTCGACCGTACGCACCACCACCCCGGCTCCAGCGGCTGGGAGCCCGACCGGCGGGTGTTCGACGAGGAGCTGTCGGCCGAGCCGCTGAAGTGGCTGGGGGAGCGGCTGGCCGACCTCGACGGCGTGCTGCGCCAGTCGGGCGTCGATCCCGCCGAGGTCGGCCCGGACGACGCGGCGAGCCTGCGCGAGACCGCCCCCGAGATCGTCGACACGGTCCGCCGCCTGCTCGACCGGGTACACGCCGGCGAGCTGGGCACCGCGCCGGCCGGTGGCCCGGCCACGTCCGTCCGGGCGAGCTGGCTCTGAGCAGCCCCTGACCGGGGTGTCACGCCCCGGATGCCGGTCACGTGCGACCGGTGTCCGGGGTGCCGGGGTTCGTCCGGCGGTAGCCCGGTACGCGTGGCGCGCGGCGCGCCGGACGGCGGGTCTTGCCCGCAGAAACGGGCTTACGTGATGTGATCGGAAAGCCTGGAGCGCTTTGTGATTTCCCCTCGACAATCGCGGTAATTTAATCACGACTAACCCTTATTTAGCTTCGTTTGCCCAGGTCAATGGATAGGTCAACGACAAGTCAAACCGCGCGCTGTGCCCGGGAAACGATCGCCTAAGGACCTACGATCGCTCCATGACCTGCGTACTTCTCGCCGAGGATGACACCTCGATCTCCGAGCCACTCGCGCGTGCGCTACGCCGCGAGGGCTATCAGGTAGAGGTGAGCCCCGACGGCCCGCAGGCCCTGGAGAGGGCCCTGTCGGGCGGCATCGACCTCATCGTTCTCGACCTCGGGCTGCCAGAGATGGACGGCCTGGAGGTCGCCCGCCGGATCCGTGCCGAAGGGCACGGCACCCCGGTGCTCATACTCACGGCCCGCGTGGACGAGGTCGACACCGTCGTCGGCCTCGACGCCGGCGCCGACGACTACGTGACCAAGCCGTTCCGGCTGGCCGAGCTGCTGGCCCGGGTGCGCGCGCTGTTGCGGCGCGGCACGTCGGAGACCCCGGTCGTGCAGGGGGTGCGCATCGACGCCGACTCCCGCCGCGCCTGGATGGGGGAGAAGGAGCTGCACCTGACGACCAAGGAGTTCGACCTGCTGCGGGTCCTGGTCCGCGACGCGGGCAAGGTCGTCACCCGCGAGCAGATCATGCGCGAGGTGTGGGACACCAACTGGTGGGGTTCGACCAAGACCCTCGACATGCACATCTCCTGGCTGCGCCGCAAACTCGGCGACGATGCCGCCAAGCCCCGCTACATCACGACAGTCCGGGGAGTCGGCTTCCGGTTCGAACGCGAGTAGGCGCATGCGCCGTCGACTGCTCTCCTCCACACTGGTCGTCGCGGTCATCGCGGTCCTGTTGCTGGGGGTCCCCCTGGGCGTCGTGGTCAGCCGCCTGATCGTCGACGAGGCGGCTCAGGAGCTCGGGGCGGAAGCCAAACGTCTCGTGGGCGAGGTCGAGTACGCCCGCGTCCAGGAGACCCCGCTCGATCCGCAGCAACTGGAGCAGAAGTACCCGGGCAGGTACATCCAGATCTGGGAACGCGGAACCCCTCTGAGGGTGACCGTCGTCGGCACCGCGCCGGCGTCGGGCCACCTGATGACCGAGGACGCACAGACCAACACCGGCGTCTATGTCCGCATAAGTCGTGACAGAGACCAGGTCGAGCGGGACGTGCGGGCCAGGCTGCTGCTGATCGTGGCCCTGGCCGTCGCGGCACTCGCGGTGGCCGTGAGCCTGGCCGTCGTACAGTCACGCAGGCTGACGTTGCCCCTGCAGGACCTGGCGAAGATCGCCGAACGGCTGGGGTCGGGCGACGCGCGGCCGAGCAAGCACCGCTACGGCATCCCCGAGCTCGACCGCGTGGCCCAGGTGCTCGACCGCAGCGCCACCCGCATCTCCGACCTGCTCACCCGCGAACGTGAGTTCGCCACCGACGCCTCCCATCAGCTCCGCACGCCCCTGACCGGCCTGACCATGCGTCTGGAGGAGATCGTCGCAGCCTCGAACGAGCCGGAGGTCGTCCGCGAGGAGGGCGAGGCGGCCATCGTGCAGGCCGAGCGGCTGACCGCGGTGATCGACGAGCTGCTGGCGGCGGCCCGTCGCCAGCGCCACGCCCAGGCCGAGCCGGTCGCCATCGACGAGGTGCTCGTGCAGCAGGTCACCGAGTGGGAGCCGGTCTTCCGCGAGGCGGGCCGCACGCTGCACCTCGACGGCACCCGCGGCCTGAAGGCGATGGCCACCACCGGCGGCTTCGGCCAGGTCATCGCCTCGCTGCTGGAGAACTCCCTGCGCCACGGCGGCGGCACGGTCACCGTCACCACCACCAGCGGCGACAACTACATCGTGATCGAGGTCTCCGACGAGGGCCCCGGCATCGCCGACGAGATCGCACCCAAGATCTTCGAACGGAACGTCAGCGGCGGCGGAGGCACCGGCCTCGGGCTCACCCTCGCCCGGGCGCTGGCCGCGGCCGACGGCGGACGGCTGGAACTGGTACGGCGCCGCCCGGCGACGTTCGCCATCTTCCTGCGCCCGGCGGAGGAGGACAGCAGGAACCGCGTGGTCAGCGGTCCTGCCTGACCTCGGGCAGCTCGACCGGGATCGGCTCGGTGGCCTCCAGGAACACCCACTTCTTGTACGACCAGTAGCGGAACAGCGTGCCGAGCCCGACGCCGGCGAAGTTGGCGATGTTCAGGCTGAGGCCGTCGTGCAGCTGGAGGGTGTACTTGGTGAAGCCGATCACCAGCAGGCCGAACAGCAGGGCGACGCCGTTGAGCAGGAAGAACAGGAAGTATTCGCGGCCGAGGCCGCTCTGCTCGCGGTGGCGGAAGGTCCAGAAGCGGTTGCCCAGGTAGGCGAAGGTGGCCGAGAGCGTGGTGGCCACGACCTTGGAGGTGAGCGGACCCCACTCGAAGCCGAGCAGGAAGAGGTTGTAAACACCGGTGTCGAGCAGGAAGGCGACGGCCCCGATGCTCCCGAACTTGGCCAGCTCGTGGACCAGGGACTCGAACCGCTGGTAGAGGCGCTTGGCAATCTGCACGTCCGCGCTCGGTCCTTTCCCTAGTCGAGACTGACCAACTCAGCGTACCGGCGATGTCGTACGGCCGGTGTCAGGGGGCGGAACATACCCCGCAAAGACGACTTCTAGAAATATCGTCTTATTAGCGGCATTTCTGAAAGATCGGCATTACGCTGCCGTTCAGATCGCGGGCCCGCCCGCGATGTCGGACCTGCCGCTCCAGACGGCCGCCCTCCCGGGAGCCACCTGTGCCGCTTCGACTGCTCGCGTTGGTGCTGGCCCTGCTCACAGCGGGCTGTGGCACGACCGGCGGCGCCCCGGTGCTCCAGGAGGACCGCACGACTGCCCCGGCAGCCGCACCACGGGTCGACCCGGCGACCGCCGAGCAGGCGTTCTCGCTGCTCCGGCAGGTCGACGAAGCCTGGCGGCGGCGGGACTGCGCCGCCGTACGGGAGCTGACCACGTGGGCGGAGCGGACGCTGGACGGCCGTGCCTGCGAGGCGACCCGGAACGGCCGTCCAGCCCTCCCCGCCGACCCCGTCCACCTGCTGCCCGACGAAGGCGACTGGTTCGCCGCGCTGGCCCGCGAGCCCACGCCCGCGTACTACCTGTTCTTCCTGGAGGACGGACGCTGGCGGCTGGGCGCCGGACCGGTCCCCGTGCCCGGCGAGCCGGCGCGGGAGGCCGCCGAGGCGCCGTCGTCGCTGGTCAGGCAGGCCCGCCTGGTGCCGCAGCGGCACCTCACGTACCTCACCGACCCGGCCGGGGTGGCGGGGGTGCGCTTCCCGTCCGGCGATCCGCTGCGCGGCCTGCTCAAGGACGTCACCGCGCGGCGCGCCGACGTGGAGCTGTACGGCACCCGTACCCTCGCGATCCCGGTGGCCGCCGGTTCCGTCCTGGTCTTCGACGCCCTGCGCCTGACGTACGAGGGCGGGCGTACGGACCTGGTGGTGATGGCCAGCCTCGTCGGCGCGGGCAACCGGATCAGGACGCTCGGGCTGCGCCGGGCCCGCGCGAGTTGACAACGGCGAGGTAGTCGTTCCGTCCCGGTAAGCTCACCTCACGTGAGTTCCTACAGTCCCATCGGGCCGGTCGTCGGCGTGGTCGGCGCCGGCCAGCTCGCCCGGATGACGCAGCAGCCCGCCATCGCGCTCGGGGTCGAGCTGAGGGTGCTGGCCGCCGCCGCCGGCGAGAGCGCCGCACGGGTGATCGTCGACACCCGGGTCGGCGACTACCGCGACCTGGCCGATCTGCGCGCGTTCGCCCAGGGTTGCGACGCGATCACGTTCGACCACGAGCACGTGCCGACCGAGCACATCAGGGCCCTGATCGCCGACGGCCACGCCGTGCACCCGGGCGCCGACGCGCTCGTGCACGCCCAGGACAAGGCGGTCATGCGCGAGCGGCTGACCGCGATCGGCGTGCCCTGCCCCGCCTGGGCCCGGGTCGCCTCCGCCGAGGACGTCTCGGCGTTCGCCGGCGAGCACGGCTGGCCGGTGGTGCTGAAGTCGGTGCGCGGCGGCTACGACGGGCGCGGCGTGTGGGTCTGCCGTACGCCCGAAGAGGTGGCCGAGGCGTTCGCGACCGGCGTCGAGCTGATGGCCGAGGCGTTCGTGCCGTTCGAACGGGAGCTCGCGGTGCTGGTGGCCCGCTCGCCCCACGGGCAGGGCGTCAGCTATCCGGTCGTGGAGACCGTGCAGCAGGACGGCATCTGCGTCGAGGTGCTCGCCCCCGCCCCCGGCATGGACCCCGAGGACGCCGCCGTCGCCCAGCGCATCGGCCTGAAGATCGCCCATGAGCTGGGCGTGACCGGGCTGCTGGCGGTGGAGCTGTTCCAGACGGCCGACGGCCTCGTGGTGAACGAGCTGGCCATGCGCCCCCACAACAGCGGCCACTGGACGATCGAGGGCTCGACCACGTCCCAGTTCGAGCAGCACCTGCGGGCCGTGCTCGACCTGCCGCTCGGCTCGCCGTCGATGACCGCCCCCGTCGTGGTCATGGCCAACCTGCTGGGCGGCGACGACCCCGACCTGTTCAAGCGCTACGAGCACGTGCTGGCCCACGACCCCGGCATCAAGCTGCACTTCTACGGCAAGGAAGTGCGTCCGGGCCGCAAGATCGGCCACGTCACGGCTCTGGGCTCCGACCTCGACAAGGTCCGCGCCCGCGCCCGCCACGCCGCCGTCTACCTCATGACCGGGGAGTACACGTGACAGAGCGCATCGGGATCGTCATGGGGTCGGATTCCGACTGGCCCGTGATGAAGGCCGCGGCCGAGGCCGTGGCGGAGTTCGGGGTGCCGTTCGAGGCGGACGTCGTCTCGGCCCACCGCATGCCGGTCGAGATGATCGAGTACGGGCGGCAGGCGGCCTCCCGCGGCATCCGGGTGATCATCGCGGGCGCCGGCGGCGCGGCACACCTGCCGGGCATGCTGGCCTCGGTGACGCCGCTGCCGGTGATCGGGGTGCCGGTGCCGCTGAAGTACCTCGACGGGATGGACTCGCTGCTGTCGATCGTCCAGATGCCGGCCGGGGTGCCGGTTGCCACGGTCGCGGTCGGGGGCGCGCGTAACGCGGGGCTGCTGGCCGTACGCATCCTCGGGGCCTCCGACGCCGGGCTGCGTGAGCGCATGGAGGAGTTCCAGGGGCGTCTCAAGGAGCAGGCGTACGCCAAGGGCGAGAAGCTGCGCGCCGAGGCCGCTGAGCTCTGAGCATGCAGCTCAGAGCCGTACAGGCCCTTTCAGGACGGGCGCCCAGGAGGTCTTGTCTTCGGGCGCCCGGGGGCGTTTCTGCGGGTGTCGGGAGGTCTTGTCTCCGGGCATCCGGGTGTCTTTTGCGGGTGCCGGGAGGTCCTTCTCCGGGCACCCGGTGAGCTGCGGCGGGCGGGTGCAGGGGCTACGGGCGGCCGAGTGCCCGGTAGTGCCAGCCGGCCGAGCGCCACACCTCGGCGTTGAGCGCGTTGCGGCCGTCGACGATGCGCCGGGTCGCGACCACCGCGCCCAGCTCCTCCGGATCGAGCTCCAGGAACTCTTTCCACTCCGTCAGCAGCAGCACCACGTGCGCTCCACGGACCGCGTCGACGGCCGACTCGCCGTAGTTCAGCTCCGGATGAGCCTTACGAGCGTTGTCGAGCGCGATCGGGTCGTAGACGGTGACCTGTCCGCCCTGGTGGCCGATCGTCACGGCGACGTCAAGGGCGGGGGAGTCGCGAATGTCGTCCGAGTTCGGCTTGAAGGCCGCGCCCAGCACGCCGACCGTGCACCCGTGGAACGAGCCGCCCGCCAGCTCCCTGGCCAGGTCGACCATGCGGGCACGCCGGCGCATGTTGATCGCGTCGACCTCGCGCAGGAACGTCAGCGCCTGGTCGGCCCCCAGCTCGCCGGCCCGGGCCATGAAGGCCCTGATGTCCTTGGGCAGGCAGCCGCCGCCGAAGCCGAGCCCGGCGTTGAGGAAGCGCCCGCCGATGCGGTCGTCGTACGAGAGCGCCTCGGAGAGCTGCTTGACGTCGGCGTGCGCGGCCTCGCAGACCTCGGCCATGGCGTTGATGAAGGAGATCTTGGTGGCGAGGAAGGCGTTGGCCGCCGTCTTGACCAGCTCGGACGTCGCGAAGTCGGTCACCACGAACGGGACCTCCCCGAGCGGCGCGTACACGTCGCGCAGCACCTTCTCGGCCCGCTCCGAGCGCACGCCGAGCACGATGCGGTCGGGGTGGAGGGTGTCCTCGACCGCGAAGCCCTCGCGCAGGAACTCCGGGTTCCACGCCAGCTCGACGCCGACACCCGCGGGGGCCAGGCGGGCGAGCTTGTCGGCCATGCGCTCGGCGGTGCCGACCGGCACGGTGGACTTGCCCACGACCAGGCACTCGCGGTCGAGGAGCGGCGCGAGCGATTCGATGGCGTTTTCCATGTACGACACGTCCGCGGCGTACTCGCCCTTCTTCTGGGGCGTGCCGACGCAGACGAAGTGCACGTCACCGAAGGCGGCGACCTCTTCGTAGGAGCTGGTGAAGCGAAGACGTCCGGAGTCGAGCCCACGGCGGAGCACGGGTTCCAGCCCGGGCTCGTGAATGGGGAGCTCACCGTTGTTCAGCCGGCGGATCTTGTCCGCGTCAATGTCGAGGCCAAGGACTTCGAATCCGAGATCAGCCATGCAGGACGCATGCGTGATGCCCAGGTATCCGGTCCCGATCACCGTGAGGCGATATGGCACGAGCGAGCTCCTTTCGATCGCCAGGCATGCTACCGGCCTTCGCTACCTCCTTCGTGCCACCTGCACCTGTTCGCAAACCGTACTAGCTGGTAACAAAGTGCTCGGACGTCCTAGTATCTATGCATGAGCTTCCCTCTCTATGCGCCCGCCGAAGAGCACGACATGCTCAGGGAGACGGTCCGCGCCCTGGCCGACGAGAAGATCGCGCCGCAGGCCGCGGCGGCCGACGAGTCCGAAGAGTTCCCCTGGGACGTCTACAAGGCCCTCGTCGCCGCCGACCTGCACGCCGTACACGTTCCCGAGGAGTACGGGGGCGCAGGGGCTGACGCGCTGGCCGCGGTGATCGTCATCGAGGAGGTCGCGCGGGCCTGCGCGTCGTCCTCGCTCATCCCGGCGGTCAACAAGCTGGGCACCGTGCCGCTCCTGCTCTCGGCGTCCGAGGAGCTCAAGCAGCGTTACCTGAAGCCGGTGGCGAGGGGCGAGGCCATGTTCTCGTACGCGCTGTCCGAGCCGGAGGCGGGCTCCGACGCCGCCGCCATGAAGACCCGCGCCGTTCTCGACGGCGACCACTACGTGCTCAACGGCACCAAGATGTGGATCACCAACGCCGGCGTCTCCGAGTACTACACGCTGATGGCCGTGACGGACCCGTCCGCGGGCGCCCGGGGCATCTCCGCCTTCGTGGTGGAGAAGTCCGACGAAGGGGTCTCCTTCGGGCCGAAGGAGAAGAAGCTCGGCATCAAGGCCTCGCCGACCCGCCAGGTGATCCTGGAGAACGTCCGCATCCCGGCGTCCCGCATGATCGGCGAGCCCGGCACCGGCTTCAAGACGGCCCTCGCCACCCTCGACCACACCCGCGTCACCATCGCCGCCCAGGCACTGGGCATCGCCCAGGGCGCCCTGGACTACGCGATCGGCTACGTGAAGGAACGCAAGCAGTTCGGCCGCCCGATCGGCGACTTCCAGGGTTTGCAGTTCATGATCGCCGACATGGCGATGAAGCTGGAGGCCGCCAGGCAGCTGACCTACCGCGCCGCCGCCAAGAGCGAACTGGCCATGCACGGCCGGCCGCAGAAGGACCTGACCTTCCTGTCGAGCGCCGCCAAGTGCGCCGCCTCGGACGCCGCCATGGAGATCACCACGGACGCGGTGCAACTCCTGGGCGGATACGGGTACACAAAGGACTTCCCGGTGGAACGCATGATGCGCGACGCCAAGATCACCCAGATCTACGAGGGCACCAACCAGATCCAGCGCATGGTCATGGCCCGCCAGCTCCTCAAGTAGCCCCTGACGTGCGAAAACCCCGCCTGCCGGTCGGCTGAGGCGGGGTTCGTCGTCCTGTGGTCGTGAGCCTGACGATCACTCTTCCGTGCGTGTTCCGTGAGAAACGCCGCGCGGACGGAACAGACGGCCTCTGATCACCGAGTGGCCCCGCTCGTAGGAACCAGGCATCCAGTGGGCGCGCAGTTCGCACAAAGGGCAACTCCTTGTGGATGAGCGCTTGGGGCTGACCGAGGCCACAGCTCTCCGGTTCTCGTTGCGAACACCGCAGCACCGAGGGCACCAGCACGCAAACCTCGGTCCCTGCGAGCTTGCCCGCGCTGGGCTTTCTGTGTTGAGCTGCAGGAGGAAGAGGGCCTCCAGGCGTCCGGCCGCTCGATGCGGGCAGCAGCGCGGCTTCGTCGGCACCTTCCTCATGGTCCCGGCGGCGCGTGCCCCCATGGCGCGGATGCGGGCCTGGACGCGGTCAATGTCTCGCTGCGCCTGGGATGGCCAGGGTCGCTGGCGATGCCGCTTGGACGGCGTCCGAACCGCGCCGCGCACGCCTTGGTAGCCCTTGTTGGCGAAGGGCTTCACGCCGACGTCGGTCAAGGCGTTGGCCAGCCCGACTGTCCGAGCAGCATTCACGTCGTGCACCACGCCCAATAGCGCGGGTGGGCCTGCACCAGCCGGCTCACCGGATCAGCAAGCAGCTGCACGTTGACTCCATGTTGCTTGGCCGCTGTAGTGCGGCTACTCCTCAGTCAGGGGTCGATCCGGATTCGGGTGCCGTCCAAGGTGGGTGTAGGCCGACCGGGCCGCACGTGCTGGTCGTGTGATGTCGACGGAGAAGCCGAGGGCCGGGTACGTGTAGATGTCGCCATTGCGCAGGTGGACGACGAGCAGCGCTTCGCGGGCGCATCTGACCCCTGTCCCCGAGAGCGGCGTTCGGCTCGCTGGGTACGGATGGGGCCGGTCAGGTGGGCGAGGATGTGGTTGGACAGCGGGATCGAGGCACGGTAAGGGCAATGAGGTTCCTGGCTGGTGCATCGGATCTTGGTCAACTGCTGTCTTGTCTGGAGCCTCAGGTCATCCGCCACTGCTCCGCGCATCTAATCCCTACCAGCGTCGTTGAGCGAAGAGAGCTCAGTAGATGTTGTGCGAGGCGCACTGGCGCGGTTTTCGTCTCCTTGGTTACCGCAAGGGGCGCCATACCGGCTGCACCAGGACAAGCCTGCGTGCCGGCCGGAATGCCGGCGAGAGAGGAAGATCATCGACAAGCGTGTGAAGGAGAACGGCAACTCGTTCAGGCGAGTGCGGGCCGGTTCCCCGCGAGAGGACGATCAAGCCGACGTGTATTCCTGATGTAGGCATCATAGAACGCTATTTATGGTTCATCCGAATTTCCGTGGAACTGAGCGGCGCGTCAGTTCGTTGGCATGCTGTGAGGGCTCACGGTGTCCATAAAAGGGTTAAAGTCAATGGTCCGCCTGTCTGCATACGGCGGCGACGCTTGCAGACGGTCCTTCCGGGCGTTGTCGTAATTTTTCTGCTGATCGACCTGGTGTGGGAAATTGTTCGCCGTAACGTCGCTCCACACATGCTTGCGGCGTGGCCCTGGCGATTTACTGTATTCGATGTCCAAACCGCGGCCAATCTCGTCGTGATACTTGGCGGCCTGCTTATCGCGCGCGATCAGTTCTCGAAGTCCATCTCGGCCACACTGGGCACCAGAGGTGACGAAAAGGTGGCGAGTAGTCATATTCGCTCTCGCTGGACCGTGCATATAAAGAACAGTGGGCCGGGTCGTTGTGTGGTTGATCTAGTGGAGTTTCGATACAGACTGCGAACCGCTCACGTCGAAGGGTCTCACCCTGAAGTCTGGCTCACCTGGGAGCAGGTTTGCTCGGAGTTGAATCGGAACGGTCTGGTCAGGAGTCGAGACTACTATCTTCAGTCTCTAGGGGTAGGGATGACCATCCCGGGAAACTCGGTCCCTCATTCGGAGATTGCGGCATGGGCCGAGCGTGCGCTTCGTATTCTGGAGAGCCTCGATATGCATATTATATATCGAGATGTTTCGGGAGATCGGTATGAGATGATACATGATCTCCTGTACACGGCGCACACTGTATGGTGCCTGGATAAGGTGAATCCTAAAATGAGCCCGCATGGTCCGTAAGATGCCGGCGTGAACTCGTGCACATATCCATATCGACCTGTCGTCGCTCGCCTTTAGGTCATGACGTGAGCGGCTGGAGACAGGAGGTCACCTGGATTCACAAGGGGCCAGCCAGGCCCGACGCATGGCGATGAGCTGCCAGATCCTCAAGAAGGGGCTGCCGGATGGAGTCTCGCCCGCTCGTCATACATGGCGGAGTGGGGCTCGTCGGGCGATGGGTGTGAGTGATCGGTGTGCTGTAGGGAGTGAGAGCTTGGTCGGCGAGCTGGTGATTGCGGGGGCTGTTGGTCAGACGAAGCCTTCGGCGACGAGGCGGGGGCCGTGTTCGTCGATGATGTGGCGTTGGCCCGATCCGCCGACGACGCGGCACCAGCTTTCCACGGTCAGCCGGGTTCGCTCCAGCCGGTAGCTGAAGCCGCCGTACATGCCGGGGACGGCGAACCAGCAGGCCGGGTGACGTTGCTCGGTCAGCGGTTCCAGGTCGGGAAGGCGTAGCTGGTGCTCGGTGACCAGGTCGTCGGCGCGTTCGTGGATCAGCGCGTGGAAGTGGTGCTGGATCGACCTCAAAGTTCCGGCCGGCAGGTGGTGGTGGATGACCGGGGTGAGTGGCGCCAGGAGGGCGTGGTGTCCCCGGCGGGTGGCGATGTCGATCGCCCGTTCTCCTTGAGCCGTACGGAGCGTGCGCCAGGCGCCGCGGGAGATCAGCCGGTGCACGACGCCGACGTCGGCGCCGTGCCAGGCGGCCTGGTGGAGTGGGGCGTATCCGCTGGTGCCGCCGACTCTGCCGCCGTTGATCCACTCGGGATGCTCTTCGAGCAGCTCGAAGACTGTGGACCAGGCGCCGTCGCGTGCGGCGTCGGCCAGTTCGTCGCGTTCTTCGAGCAGATGGTCCTTGTAGGTCGAGCGCAGAGTGACGTCGTCCCACCTCGAAGCCTGGTGCTGTTTCATGCAGCCTCTGTCCGTCCGGTCACGGAGACACACCAAGGTACGTCACAACGCGTTTAGGCTGGAGCTGCTTCTGAGGAGGTGGCCGGGGTGACGTTGACCGAGGTGATGGCCGAGCTGGCCGCGCTGGAGGATCCCAAGGCGCGCGAGGTGAACGAGAGACACGGCGACGATCACGGCGTGAACCTCGGCAAGCTGCGCGCCCTCGCCAAGCGGCTGAAGACGCAGCAGGAACTCGCGCGCGAGCTCTGGGAGACGGGCGACACCGCGGCGAGGTTGCTGGCGACGCTGGTCTGCCGTCCGAAGGCGTACGAGCGGGACGAACTGGACGCGATGGTCCGCGAGGCGCGTACGCCCAAGGTGCATGACTGGCTCGTGAACTACGTGGTGAAGAAGAGTCGGTACGCCGAAGAGCTGCGGGTGGCCTGGTCGGCCGATCCCGATCCGCTGGTCGCGAGCGCCGGGTGGGCGTTGACCGTCGAGCGCGTGGCGAAGAAGCCCGAGGGGCTCGACCTGGTGGGGCTGCTCGACGTCATCGAGGCGGAGATGAAGGACGCCCCTGACCGTCTGCAGTGGGAGATGAACAACTGTCTGGCTCACATCGGGATCGAGCACGCCGAGCTCCGCGCCCGTGCGATCGGCATCGGTGAGCGGCTGGAGGTGCTCAAGGACTATCCGACGTCCCCGGGGTGCACGTCGCCGTTCGCGCCGGTGTGGATCGCCGAGATGGTACGCCGGGAGCAGGGCGGGGCGGCTCACTAGAGGGTGGAGACGAAAAACGTTCGAGAGGGTCGCTGACTGTCCCGACGTGCTGATCGAACTGCCTCAGGTGTTGCGTTACCTGGATTTCAAGAGGGATTTCTTCGGCTCGAAGAAGGCTCGCGGGGCATGCAGCATCGTCTTGATGAGCTGGGGCCGGATTTCGAGCTGCTGGCCTCTGTCGCGCACGACGTCTACGGAAGAATCACCGGTTCAGATTCCGCAGCGTTGGACGAGGGCTGTTCATGGGCGCGGCGTTCTCGGCGGCGTCCCGAACGGCGAGCAGTGGGATTTCGAGGACCCACGGGAATTTGTGCGGAGGCTGCCGCGCATAGCTCGTCATCGAGGATTGTGAAGGGCGGGGAGGAGTTTCGTCATCACCCGCGATCCGTTCGGGTCCAGGGCGGGGAGTTCTTCGGAGTCCCGGAAATCGTGACGCGTGTAAAGCGCGATGGCCGGGGCGTTTCCGGGTTTGACGGAAAGTCGCAGCGTCTTGGCTCCTCGCCACGTGGCCCATCTTTCGATCTCGTGGATCAGGTGGTCCCCGACTCCCCGGCCGCGGGTGGACGGGCTCACCCACATGGACACCAGCTCGACGCTGTCCGCAGTCTCGATCGGGACTCCGCCGGCCATCCCGGCCGGGCGGCCGTCGAGGAAGGCGACGACGTTGTGCGAGCCGCGCATCGTCAGGCGGGCCCGCCAGCGTTCCTCGCGGTCGCCGTCGCCCTGCCAGTCGGCCAGCGTGGAACCGCAGGCGGGGGCGGCGTCGGCGAGCGCGGCCAGTCGTAGTTCGCGCCAGAGCGGCCAGTCGTCGGGCTCCAGGATGCGTAGTTCGACCATGTTCCGACCTTGCCCGCCGACGGTGGGGACGGGCAACGGGATTTGCCGCCGGAGGGGGCCGGGTTACGGCGTGCGGTCGGTGCCGGCGCTTTCGCGGCTCCAGATCTGCCTGGCACGGGGGAGGTCCCTGATGGTGCCGCCTTCCGGGATCATGCCCCAGAGGAAGGGGACCAGGTAGGCGGGTGGGCCGCCCAGGAGTTCGGTCAGTTCGTCCTCGGTGATGGCGAGGGTGAAACGGGGGCCTGGTCGGGCGGGGGTCCAGCCCTGTTTGAGGGCGCGGCGGACGCATGCGGCGACGAGCGGCGGGCGGATCGCGATCGTCCGGGCTCCCCGCCAGTTGTCCGGCCGGGCGCAGGGGAGTGACACGAGCAGGACGCGGCCGGGATCCTCGTCACGTTCGACGACGAAGGTGAGCGGGGCCGCGGAACTGCCGTCGCCGAAGGCGGGTCTGCGGCTGACTCGCCAGCGGAAGTCGGTGCCGTCGACCGTGATGAGCCGCGAGCCCTTCCTGGGCATCGCCATGGGCGCCTCCGGGTGCTGCCTTCGCGACAAATGGGTTCAGGACGGTCGCCAGCGTAACCCGCCGCCGCCCGCGACCAGGGCCGGAACGGGCAGGACCGGAACGGGGGCGGGAGAGGTGCGGGCCTGGGAGGCACGGTCCGGGAAAGGTGCGGTCAAGGGGGAGGTGTGGGACCGGTGCGGGGTCTCCGACCGGTCCTCGGTGCGTTCGCCGTCCGTGCGGGTGCGGGTGCGGGGGTGTGCGTTGCGGGACGTGCCGGAGCGCGGGGGTGTGCGGTTGTGGGGACGTGCCGGAGCGCAGGGGTGTGCGGTTGTGGGGACGTGCCGGAGCGCGGGGGTGTGCGGTTGTGGGACGTGCCGGGGCGTGAGGGGGTGCGATTGCCGGACGTGCCGAGGGGGTGGTTGCGGGACGTGCCGAGGGGTGGGGTCAGCCGCTGGTGTCCTGTGAAGGACTCTCGGGCTTCTGGGAGTTCAGCCAGGTGTGCACGGCCGAGGTGCCGGTGATCCAGAGCGCCGCGAAGCCGCCGGAGGCCGTCGCGCCCGCCATGATGGCGCCCGCGACCGTGCTGCCGTTCCCGATGGCGAGCAGGCCGGCGACGACACCGACGAGCAGCGCGAGCAGGGCGCCGCTGACCGCCGACCAGATGAGGGTTGTCTTGCTCATTCGTGTCCCCTTGCCGTACGGGCTTGTTCGTTGACGTAGGAGTACCAGCGGGACTCGGGGGCGCGTCCGCGCAATTGATCGTTCCGGCCGTGATCGCGCTTGCCTCGGACGTATTCGGACGACATCGGATGGATTCGGCCGAGAAGGGCTGATGGGGCGGATGTGTGTGATGCGCCTGGCACCCCGACAAGACCGACTTATGGCACTATGGCTGCTTATCTCAACGCAACGAGAGGGTGGCGCCTGCCCGTCTTCTCGAAATGCCACTTCCACTCTTAAACCGGACAACGGTGTCCGAACCGGGGCGGCTCATGAAGGATGTCGGTCAAGGTGAAGATCACCTTGCTGTGCTCGTGACACGTCTGAACAGGTTGCGTGAAATCGAATGCGGAAACCCGTCGCTGAAACGGATTGAGAAAGTCGCGCTCGCCCTTTTGGCCGAAGAGCCCGAACGAAACAGATGGCGCCGGCCGTTGCCGAAGTCGACCGTGTCCGACCTGCTGAACGGCAGGTCGCAGAAAGTGCCGGATTTCCTGCTGATGCGGACCATCGTCGAGGTGTGTCAGGTGATCGCGGTGAAGTCCGGCATGCCCATCGAGTCCGTGACGGAGCTGACCGCCGAGTTCAGCGCCCTGTGGCAGGCCGCCAAGGCCGAGGCGGGGGAGGCCGCGCGCCGCCGGAGCGGGTCGCCGGCCGCCGACCGGACCGGCGGGGACGTCCTGGAGCCCGCGCCCGGCGAGCAGTCGTCCTGGCAGCCCTCGCCCACGGAGCTGCGGGTGCCGCTGCATTGGGGACGTCTGGGCATGTTCCGGCTGCGGTCGGCGGAGAGGGGTGACGCCAGGGCCGCCCACGAGCTGGCGGTCCTGCTGGCCTGCGAGGCGTGCGGCGCGGATGGGAAGGAGGCCGAGCACTGGCGGCGGCTGGCCGCGTACTGGAACCACCGGGCGCTCGGCGCGGTGCCAGAAGCGGCGGGCTTCCAGCTCCGCGGACGCCGGCTGGTGGTGATGGCCAGGGCGCTGGCCGAGAAGTACGCCGAGGCGGGCAAGCCCAGCTCGACGTACTTCTGGAAGGCCGTGCGGCAGGCGGAGACGTCCGTGCGGGCGGTTGAGGCCCGGCAGGAGGCGGAGGTCGGCTGACGCCTCCCAAACACCGGCGCGCCCCACAGGTTGGAGGAGAGCCGGCGCGGCCGGAGGAGGGTCAGCGGGTCAGGACGCGTACGTTCCCGTACGTGCTGCGGGCGAGGATGGTCCTGGAGCTGGACTTCGTGCTCTTGATGTCGGAGTGCTCGGAGCCGTCCTGGCTCTCGACCTTCACCTGGTAGGAGTCCTTCGGCACCCGGACGGTCACGCCGCCCTCGCGCGACTTCACATCCAGGTCCGCGGGCGGCGCGGCGAAGGCCAGGGAGATCGAGCCGTCCAGGGTGCGTCCGTGCACGCTGGACGACCGCAGTCCGTCGCCCTCGATCGTGCCGGAGTCGCTCAGCAGGCGCAGCTTGCCCGAGGTGTTCTTCACCTCGATGCGGTCGCCGCTGGAGACGTCGACGTCCTGGGTGAGGCCGTTCAGGATGACGCCGTCGGGGGAGTCGATCGTCAGCCGCACCCCGGCCGGGACCCTCACGTGGTAGCGCGCGCCGCAGTCGCCGACGATGAGCGTGCAGTCGGCGCTGAGCCGCAGCACGCCGTCGCGCAGCGACCAGGAGGGGCTGGTGGACGCCTTGCCGCGCGTCCAGCGCCGCACCTCGACGGCCGGGCTGGTGGCGGGCAGCACCCGCACCCCGCCCAGCGACGACGAGATCTTCAGTTCGGCCCCCGTGAACGGGAACGTCCGGACGGCGGGCACCTCATCGCTGTCGAAGCGCACGCTGCACCCGGTGACCGCCAGAATTGCCACGATTACCAGCAAAAGCCTCATGCAAACGATCGTGGCGAAGCGGCGGCGAAGCCCCATCGGCCGTTCGACCGATGCCCCTCCGCCATTCGGCCATAGGAACCACGGCCCCGACGCCAAGGCGCCGGGGGAACCCGAGCCCGCTACAGCGCCGACAGCAGGGCGTGCACGTGCGGCAGGGGATCGCGCCCCAGTGGCCGGACGACCACTGTCCCCGCACCCGCCGCCCACATGCTCCTGACCTGCTCCGCCGCCTGCTCAGGGGTCCCGGCCGCCATGACGACGTCGTGCGGCGACACGCCCAGGTAGGCCGCCTGGTCCCGGACCACCGGATGGGCGAGCCGGTCCGCCTCCTCGCCGATGTGCAGGAAGGTGAAGACGCCCAGCTCGTGGTCGTCGCCCCCGGCGATCCGCTCGGCGATGCCGGGCAGCTGCGCCGGGCCGACGCCCTCCGGCACGATCGTGCCCTGCGCGACGCGTCCCGACAGCGCCAGCGAGCGCGGCCCCTTCACGCCCGCCAGGACGGGCGGCGGCACGGCCGGCGGATGCACCAGCGACACGCCGTCGAGGTGCACCGCCTTGCCGTGCAGGGTGACCGTCTCGCCGAGCAGCAGGGCGCGTACGGCCGTGATCGTCTCCTCCAGCAGGGCGAGCGGCGACGGCACGGCCGCGCCGACCTGGCGCATCCATTCCTGCACGCCGTGCCCGATGCCCGCGGCCAGCCGGCCGGGATGCATCCGGGCCAGGTTGCCGATCTCCATCGCCAGCAGCATCGGATTGCGCAGCGGCGCGGGGGTGATGCCGATGCCGACGCGCAGCCGGGACGTGACGGCCAGCGCGGTGGCCGCCGCCGAGACGCCGCCGGTCCAGCCCAGGTCCTCCACCACCCACAGGTCGTCGACGGCGGTCTCGTCGAGCGCCCGGGCGAACGGGATCAGCTCCTCGGGCGGCAGATCCCGGTCGAACATCACGCCAAGTCTCACGAAGTCCTCCAGTAGTAGGTGAACAGCCGGCCGACCTCCGAGTATCCGGCACGCAGGAAGGCGTTCGCGGTAGGCGTGTCGCCCACGTCGGCCCCGGCGACGACGCGCCGCAGCCGGCCCGGCCGGCGTGCGCGTGCCGTGCGCGAGCACCTCGTCGGGGCGCAGGTCGCGGCGCAGCGCGGCCGCCGCCGCGGGGGCGGGGCCGGGCTCGAACTACCGGACGATCACCGGGTCCGCGCCCGCGAAGGGGGCCCAGAATGCCAGGTGCGCCCGGCCTTCCGCGAAACACCACTCCGGCCGGGTCCTGCCCTCGGCGAAGGCGACGGCGAGCTGGGAGCGGGCAGGCTCGGGGAACTCGTCGAACAACGTGCGGGCCTCCGGACGTGAGAGGGATCTTCCCGGGAGCCTACGAGCCGCTGGCTCCGGGGAGATGTGCCCTCAATGACATCACGTCCATGATCTGGGCCGGACGGGGTCAGGCGGCCGGGTCGAGGGCGGCGCGGGCCTCGCCGAGCGTGGCGCTGGTCTCGAAGTGCCGGTCGAGATTGGTGATCGTCAGAAGGTGCCGGATCATGCCCGGCCCGAGGACGAGGATCATCCGTCCGCGCAGGTCCTGGACGTGGTTGAGCGTCGCCACCAGGACGCCGAGCCCGACCGAGTCGCAGAAGGGCACCTCGGTCAGGTCCATCACCAGATTGAGCGGATCAGCCGCCGCCAGCGCCTGATCGAGCTCGGCGCGAAGCCGAGGAGCGCCCGCCACGTCGAGATCGCCGACGACGTGCAGGACGGTACAGGGGTCCTCCCGCCAAGACTTGACCACCATGGCAATTCACGTGCCCTGGCTTTACCTAGTTATGCCTATTTCTTGCAGATGTTCTCCATGGCGGTCTTGGTCGTCGGGGTGGCGCTCGGCTTGCTGGACGGTGCGTCCGGCTGCTTGAGCTTCTTGATCTTCGGCTGGTCGCTGCCGGCGATCACCTCGACGCCCTCGACGTCGGCCTGCCGCAACTCCGCGCCCGGGATGACGGACGCCACCAGGCGGGCGGCGGCCTCCTGGCCGGCGGCGTAACGCACGAGAGTCTGCTTGTGGTCCTTCTTGCCGGTGTTGCCGGGCTCGCCGGGCACCTTGAACCCGGAGGCCGCCAGCGCCGACTTGGTACGCGCCCCCAGCCCCGTGATGAGCGTGCCGTTCATGACCTTGACCGTGACGCTCTCCGGCGGGACCACCGTCTTGACCGGCGCGGGCGTGGCCGTCTTGGTCGGCGCGGGCTTGGCGAGGTCCTGGTCGGCGTCGATGCGGCGGAACATGTCGCGGGCCGCCGGACGGTCCCACAACACCGCGGACTCGCCGGTCGGGGCCTTGAAGTCGACGTTCGCGAGCGGCACGTCGGCGAACCGGACGTCCTCCAGCGAGACGTCGCGGAGCTGGGAGGCCAGCCCGATCAGCCCGTCGTCGGGATCGACCTTGACCGTGCTCAGCGTGGAGTTGACGAACGCGGCGAGCTTGGCCGGATTGGCCAGCGTGTCGGCGCTGAGCGCGCGGTTGAGCAGCGCGGAGATGACCTGCTGCTGCCGGTCGATGCGGTCGAGGTCGGAGCGGGCGGTGGCGCGGGTGCGGGCGTACCCGAGCGCCTGGGCGCCCTGGAGCTGGTGGGTGCCGGCCGGCAGGTTGAGGCCCGTCTTCGGGTCGTTGATCGGGATGGGCGTGCAGACGGTGACCCCGCCGAGCGAGTCGACCACGTCGATGAACCCGAGGATGTTCACCTCGATGTAGCGGTTGATCTCCAGCCCGGTCGCGGCCTTGACGGTCTGCATGGTGAGCTTCGGCCCGCCGTACTGGTAGGCCGAGTTGATCTTGTGGTCGCCCTTGCCGGGGACCGTCGTCCAGGTGTCGCGCGGCAGGCTCACCACGGTGACGCGCTGGTGGTCCTCCGACAGGTGGATGACCATCATCGTGTCGGTGCGCTGGCCGGACTCGCGGCCCAGCTTGAGCTGGTTCTGCTGCTGCCGGGTCAGGTCGTCGCGCTTGTCGATGCCGACCAGCAGGATGTTCTCGGCCCCCTGCGACTTGGGGGCGGTGACGCCCGCGTCGACCGTGCCGATCTGGCGCGGGGTCGCCCAGACCACGCCGGTGGTGACCAGGATGCCCGTGGACAGCACGCCCGCGACGATCACGTTGCGGCGGCGCGCCTTGGCACTCCTGACGGGCCTGCGGGGACGGGTGGCAGGGGTCAGCCTGACGCCGCCGTAGGCGTCGCCGCCCACCAGCACGCCGCCGTCCTCCTCGCCCGGTTCGCGCATGCCCTCCTCCTCGTATCCGCCGGGGACGTAGGGCTTTCGATTGCCCTTCTCCCCTGGTCGTACAGTAGCGTGAGCCCCGCCATGAAGCAGTTCCCCGACTCGCCGCACGCGCCCGCGGAGACGCGCGGCTGGCCCCCCATCTCCGTCGTCATGCCGGTCCTCAACGAGGAGCGGCACCTTCGCGAGGCCGTCGACCAGGTCCTCGCCCAGAGCTACCCCGGTGAGATCGAGGTCGTCCTCGCCGTGGGTCCGTCCCAAGACCGCACCCAGGAGGTCGCCGACGCCATCGCGGCGGCCGACCGCCGGGTGACCGTGGTGCCCAACCCGACCGGTCGCACGCCCAACGCGCTCAACGCCGCCATCGCCGCCTCACGCAACGGCATCATCGCCAGGGTCGACGGGCACGCCATGCTGCCCTCCGACTACCTGCGCGTCGCCGTCGAGACGCTGGCCGAGACCGGCGCCGACAACGTGGGCGGCGTCATGGCGGCCGAAGGCGTCACACCGTTCGAGCAGGCCGT
Organism: Nonomuraea sp. NPDC047529; assembly: GCF_040642995.1. Classification (NCBI taxonomy): domain Bacteria; kingdom Bacillati; phylum Actinomycetota; class Actinomycetes; order Streptosporangiales; family Streptosporangiaceae; genus Nonomuraea; species Nonomuraea sp. NPDC047529. The sequence goes on from NZ_JBEYTJ010000018.1 coordinate 142,953, forward strand.
GGCCTGCGCCATGACCTCCAAGATCGGCGTCGGCGCCGCCGCCTTCCACGTGGGCGGCACCGCGGGCCCGGCCGACACCGTCTACCTCGGCGTCTTCCGCCGGTCGGCGCTCGACCGGGTCGGCGGCTACGACGAGCACTTCCAGCGGGCCCAGGACTGGGAGATGAACCACCGCATCCGCCAGACCGGCGGGCTGGTGTGGTTCCAGCCGCGCATGCGGGTCTCCTACCGTCCGCGGCCCAACGTGAAGGCCCTGGCCAAGCAGTACTTCCACTACGGCCGCTGGCGGCGCGTGGTCGCGCGCACCCACGAGGGCACGATCAACCTGCGTTACCTGGCGCCGCCCGCCGCGGTGCTGGCCATGGCGCTGGGGCTGGTCCTGTCGCCGTTCTTCCCGCTCACGCTCGTCGTCCCCGGGGGCTACGCGCTGGCCCTCGTGGCCGGCTCGGCGGTCACCGGCAGCGGGCTCCCGGGCGCCGCCAAGCTGCGGCTGCCCCTCGTCTACGCGGCGATGCACGTCTCGTGGGGCTGGGGCTTCCTCACCAGCCCACGGAAACTGGCCAGGCCGCCACACTGATCACGAACCCGCGAAGACCCGCTCGACGGCCGCGTCGAAGCGGGTCAGCGCGTCCGGGTACTCCGGCCCGAGCAGGTAGCTCCTGAGCTTGATCCTGGCTCGGGCCAGGGTGTCCTCACCGTCCAGGAAACCGGCGAGGGCCGCGAGGTCCTCGCCGAGGAGCACCCCCGCCTCGGTGCTCGGGTAGCGCTCGTGGAAGGCGCGTTCGGGCAATCCCGCGACGTTCGTCACCGCGTACGGCTTCTCGCTGGCCAGGAAGTCGGCCACGACGCTGGAGATGTCGCTGATCAGCAGGTCGCACTCGTTGAAGCACTCGTACAGGTGCGGGCGTTCGGCGGTGACGATCAGGTGCCTGACCTCCGGCGCCCCGCCGGGGCTCGACGGATGCCTGGCCTTCGACTTCGCCAGCTCGGCCGCCTCGATCATGGACACGATCCTGCGGTGCGCCCGCGCGGCGCTCTTGTCCCGGTGGCCGGTCAGCGGGTGCGGCTTGTAGATGATCCGCAGCGGCGGGTCGTGGTCCAGCAGGGCGCGCACGATGCGCGGGCCCATGGTGATCAGCGACGTGTGGAACAGGTCGTCGTTCCAGCCCTCCCAGGTGGGGGCGTACAGGACGGTCCGGTACGGCAGCCGCGGGCCCTCGGTCGAGATGCCTTCGAGCTGCGGACGGCCGACCTCGTGGATGCTCTCGTCGCGGACGCCCACCCGGGCCCGGCGGTAACGGTCGCGCCCGGCCGGCCCGGCCACCCACACCTCGTCGTAGACCCGCGAGAACGGGTTGAACGACGCCTCCTTGTCGCTGTCGCCGTGGTTGAGGAACACGCTGCGCAGGGTCGGGATGCGCAGCATGTGGACATTGCGGCCGACGTTGGAGACGTACAGGCAGAGCTTGGCGCCGAACAGGGCGCGGAAGCTCATCAGGTCGGCCGAGGACGGGATGCACACCATCGGCAGCGTGGTCGACTCCAGGTGCCTGGCCATGCCGCGCTCGCGCAGCACGACGATGGCGCGCCTGCCGATGCGTTCGAGCGTGGGCAGCCACATCCTGGCCTGGTAGGCGGCGGCCGTCGCGCCGGAGAAGTACAGGATGACCTCGGGGTCGTAGGCCCTGACCTGCTCGCCCACGACCTCCAGCACCCGCGCCCGGTCACCGAGCGGACGGGCGCGGCGCACGTACGGGAGGAGCGCCAGCACGCCCGCCGCGCCGAGCACCAAGGCCACGCCCGCGCCGAGCGCGCCGGCCGCCGCGCCGAACGTCGCGCCGAGCACCGGCAGGGCGTCCAGACCGAGGAAGCGCAGGCCGCGATGGGCGCCCAGGAACGGGGGCGGCATCTTGGGGATGCGCAACGCGGACACGTCGAGGTTGCGGGTGGTCACCGGCATGCTGCTCAAGGTCTGCCGCAGGCGGATGGCCAGGCCCGAGTGCGCGGCCCGCGCGCCGTGCAGCGCGAACAGCCCGGCGGCCAGCGCCACGAACCACGGCGAGTCGGCCCCCGACACCCGCGCCACCAGCAGCAGCGCGGCCGTCTCCCTGGCCGCGAACCGCAGGGTGGTCCCCAGGTGCATCCGGCTGAGCAGGTCGGTCAGCCCGTCGGCCAGACGTCCGGCGGCGAGCTCCATGGCGTAGGAGACCACGGCGACCAGCCCGAACAGCAGCGGCGCCGGCCACAGCGCCGACGCCAGCAGGATGGGGTAGCAGCCGAGCAGCGCGCCGATCGCCAGCAGTCTTCTCATGCGACCGCACGGTAACAACCCGCAGGTCAAGGGCCTTCCACGCGAACGTCTACGACATGCCCGGACACGTCAGGAGATGGACCCCTTGATCGCGAAGAGCTGCTCGGCGATCCGCAGGTCGTCCGGATGGGTGACCTTGATGTTGCGCTCGCTGCCTTGGACCAGGTGGATCGGCACCTCGGGCAGGTAGCGCAGCACCACGCCGCAGTCGTCGGTGGCCGGGCGGGCGGCGAAACCCGGGTCGGCCATGGCCCGCTCGTACGCCTCGCGGATCACCGAGAGCCGGAAACACTGCGGCGTCTGGCTGCGGCGCAGCCGCGACCGGTCGAGGACCTCGCCGATGACCTCGCCGTCCGGGGCCGGCACGGCCACCAGGACCGTGTCGGAGCTCGGGATCGCCACGTTGACGGCCCGGTGGGTACGCAGCGCCGCCACGCACTCGGTGATGATCCGCGGCTCCAGAAGGGGCCGTACGGCGTCGTGCAGCAGCACGTCGCACTCCTGCGTGCCCAGCGCGCGCAACGCCCGCCACGTGCTCTCCGTACGGCTCCGGCCGCCCTCCACGATCTGGGTGACCTTGCGGTGGCCGCCGTTCGCCACGATCTCCTTCACCCGGTCGGTGAAGCCCGGCGTCATCAGCACCACGATCTCGTCGATCTCCGGCGCCTGCTCGAACACCGCGATCGAGTGCTCCAGAATCGTCCGCCCGGCTACTTCGATGAGCTGTTTGGGTATCTCATGTCCGACCCGCTGCCCCACGCCTCCCGCGAGGAGCACTCCGACCGACCGCCGCGCTGCATCCATGTCGGCAGCGTAACGGTCCTGTTCCGTGATATCGCGCCCCCCTGTCGCTACGCTGAGTCCACGCACTCCCTACCGGGAGGAGACCTGCGCTTTGCCCGACTCACTCATCCGCGAGGGCACGACCACCTCGGTGGTGCTGCTCGCCACGACCCCGGCGTGCCGGCTCTCCTGCGCCGACGGCACGCTGCTCGACCGGCTGAGCGACCAGTTCGCCGTGCTTCCCGTCCGTGACGTCCAGGTGGTGACCCCCGGTGGCGGGCTCGGCGCCGACCTGCGGGGTGTGGCCAAGATCGCCCGGGTCGCCTCGGGCACGGTCGTGGTGCTCCCCGCCGACCTCGTCGCCCACACCGAGGCGCTCGCGCTCCTGCTCGAACATCCCGCGCACGACACCGGGGCGCTCGTCTCGCACGACGACGCCGCCGCCCCGATGCGGCCGCCCGTGCGCGTCGAGTCCGGCCGGATCGTCGCGGCCGGCAGCTCGTTCCACACCGTCCCGGAGGCCAACGCGACCTTCAGGGGCGTGCTCCAGACCGGCGAGGCCGACCTGGCGTCCCTGGCCGACCTCGCCGAGGAGCTGGCCGAGCTGGCCGACCTCGGCAAGCTCGGCCCGGTGACCGCCGTCGAGGCGGTCGACCTGCTGCTGGTGGGCCTGGTCAGAGCGGGCGTACGGGTGCGCGCCGCCTCGATCGGCCCGCTGCACGCCGACCGCGTGACCGGCCAGAACGCCGCCGACAGCGCCCTGACCAGGCTCGCCGAGGTCGACGAGGCCAGGGTCAGGCTCGACACCTCGGTCAAGGAGGACGACGGCTTCTTCGCCACGTTCTTCGTCTCGACCTGGTCGCGCCACCTGATCAAGCCGGCCGTCCGCCTCAAGCTCACCCCCAACGCCGTCACCGGGGTCTCGATCGGCCTGGCCGCGCTGGCCGCCGTCTGGTTCTCGGCCGGCACCCAGCCCGGACGGGTGGCCGGGGGCGTGCTGTTCCTGATGTCGTTCGCGCTCGACTGCCTCGACGGGCAGCTCGCCCGCTACACCCGCGCGTTCTCCCCGCTCGGCGCCTGGGCCGACGGCATGGCCGACCGGCTGAAGGAGTACCTGGTCTACGTCGGGCTCGCCTTCGGCTACGGCGGGACCGCCATCTGGTACCTGGCGGCCGCCGCGATGATCGCGCAGGTCGTCCGGCACTCCGTCGACTACTCCTACGCCGGGGCGGTCGCCGACGCGGGCCGCGTCGGGGCGCTGTGGGCCAGGCCGGCCCGGTCGCTGCTGGAACCGGGCGACGCGCGGCAGGCCCACGGGGTGCTCGGGCTCGCCCGGCGGATCGAGGGCGACTCGGTCGCCCGCTGGTTCAGGAAGATCGTCGTGCTGCCCATCGGCGAGCGGACCGCGCTGATCGCCGTCACCGCCGCCGTGTGGAACGCCAGGGTGACGTTCGTGTCCCTGCTGTGCTGGGGCGGGGTCGCCGCCCTCTACCAGCTCGCCGGGCGCGTCGCGAGGTCGGCCCGGTGAGCGGCGTCCGGCACGGCGGGGCGGCCGTCCGACGGATTGCGAGGTGGGCAGCGTGATCTCCGTGCACATGACCCCCGTGCCAGAGAGCAAGGTCGTCGCCTACCGCGACGACGGGCCGCTCTCGCGCGCGATGGGCCTGCTCGTGGCCGGGCAGCTCCCGCCGCTGCCGCCGGTGATCGCCGGCACGTTCGTCACGGGCGTGCTGCTGCTGATCGGCGTGGCCGGCTCCGACGGGCTCGCGGTGTTCGCGCCCGCCGTGACGCTCCTGCTGGCCGGGCCGGGCAGCACCCACCCGCACGACGGCCGCTTCGACTGGCTCGTGCCGCCGATCCTGCGGCTCATCGAGTACAGCTTCATCGCCGCCTGCGGCTTCGCCCACGGCCTGCCGCCCGTGCTGACGTTCCTGCTGCTCGGCGCGCTCGCCTTCCACCACTACGACCTGGTCTACCGGCTGCGCCAGCGCGTCTACCCGCCGCCCTGGCTCTCGACGCTCGGCCTCGGCTGGGACGGCCGGATGATGGCGGTCTCGCTGGCCGCCCTGGCCGGCTGGATGACCGCCGGGTACGTGCTGCTGACCCTCTACCTGTGGGCGTTGTTCGGCTGGGAGAGCATCACGTGCTGGGTGGCCGCGCCCCGCTCGGGCGTCGAGGCGAGCGAGATGGGAACGCAAGACTAACGCCGGATTACCCGCGAAGGGGCCAAAGGCAACTAACCTTTGGGCACACGTAGTCATGCTCGACCGAGGAGTGCACGTTGCTGGGAATGGTTCTGGCCGCCGGGGCCGGACGACGCCTGCGGCCGTACACCGACACGCTGCCCAAGGCGCTCGTGCCGGTTGACGGCGAAACCACGATCATGGACATCTCGCTGCGCAACCTGGCAGAGGTGGACCTGCGGGAGGTCGTGGTCGTCGTCGGTTACGCGGCGCAGGCCGTGCACGAGCGCAAGGAGGAGCTGGAGCGGCGCCACGGCGTCAAGCTCACCCTCGTGCACAACGACAAGGCCGAGGAGTGGAACAACGCCTATTCCCTCTGGTGCGCCCGCGACTACTTCGCCCAGGGCGTGCTGCTGGTCAACGGCGACACCGTCCACCCCGTCTCGGTGGAGAAGACGCTGCTGGCCGCCCCCGAGACCAGCGACCTGCTGCTCGCGGTCGACAACGTCAAGAAGCTGGCCGACGAAGAGATGAAGGTGACCCTCTCCCCGGAGGGCTCGCTGCGCCGCATCACCAAGCTGATGGACCCGGCCGAGGCGTACGGCGAGTACATCGGCGCCACGCTCATCAGGCCCGGCGCGGCCGAGCGGCTGGCCGACGCGCTCAAGGCGACGTTCGAGCGCGACCCCCAGCTCTACTACGAGGACGGTTACCAGGAGATGGTCGAGCGCGGCGAGGCCGTCCACGTCGCGCCCATCGGCGAGGTCGACTGGGTCGAGGTGGACAACCACGACGACCTGGCCAAGGCTCGCACCATAGCCGTTCGCTACTAGAGGGAGCGCGCATGCCGCTTCTAGCGAGGATGCTGCCGGCGCCCCTGACCATGGAGGTCAGGCGCGGCGCCGTCGCAGAGCTCGGCGCCCTGCTGGCCGACAGCCGTGTGGCGACCTCCGGCCGCGTGGCCGTGGCGGTCGGGCCCGGCCAGGGCGATCACATCGAGAGCCTGATCGCGCCCACGCTCGGCGAGGCCGAGGTGTTCAGGGTGAGCGACGGGTCGGTCGAGGCGGCCGTCTCGCTCGGCGCCGACCTGCGCAAGGGCGCCTACGAGGTCGTCGTCGGGGTCGGCGGCGGCAAGACGATCGACGCGACCAAGTACGCCGCCTCGCTCGCGGGCATCCCGATGGTGGCCGTGGCCACCAACCTCTCCCACGACGGCATCTGCTCGCCCACCGCCTCCCTGGTGTACGAGGGGGGCAAGGGCACGTTCGGCGTGCCGATGCCGCTGGCCATCCTGGTCGACCTCGACTTCGTGCACAACGCGCCCAAGTCGCTGGTCAGGGCCGGCATCGGCGACGTCGTCAGCAACCTGTCGGCGATCGAGGACTGGCAGCTCGGCAGCGTCGAGCGCGGCGAGCCCATCGACGGCCTGGCCTGCTCGATGTCCCGCACCGCCGCCGAGGCGCTGGTCGGCCGGAGCGACGGCATCGAGTCCGACGCGTTCCTGACCGTCCTGGCCGAGTCGCTCATCCTTTCCGGCATGTCGATGGTCGTCGCGGGGTCGTCGCGGCCCGCGAGCGGTGGAGATCATGAGATCCTTCATGCCGTGGATCAGCTCTTCCCCGGCACCTCCAACCACGGCGAGCTCGCCGGCATCGGTGCCGCCTTCTGCTTCTTCCTGCGGGAGGACGCCGCCAGGGTGACCCAGGTGGTCGACTGCCTGCGCCGGCACGAGCTCCCGGTCGTGCCCGCCGACATCGGGCTGACCGGCGAGCAGTTCGCCGAGGTCATCGCGCTGGCGCCGTCGACCCGTCCCGGCCGTTACACGATCCTGGAGCACCTGCGCATGCAGGACTCCGAGATCCGCGATCGGGTGGGGGACTATGTCCGGGCCTTCGGTAGCTGAGCTGCGGCGGGTCGCCCAGCCAGAGGGCCATCTCGACCGCAGGAACGGCGAACACTGGGCGGGCGTGCTCTACATGCGCCGCCTGTCCATCTACGTCACCTGGCTGACGAGCAAGACGTCGGTCACGCCCAACCAGCTCACCTGGGTGATGACGGTCGCCGGGGTCGCGGCGGGCTTCGTGCTGGCCCTGCCGGGGCTGTGGGCGGCCGTGCTGGCCGCCCTGCTGGTCCAGGTCTACCTGCTGCTCGACTGCTCCGACGGCGAGCTGGCCCGCTGGACGGGCAAGACGTCGCTGGCCGGGGTCTACCTCGACCGCGTCGGGGCCTACTTCACCGAGGCCGCCGTGCTGGCCGGGCTCGGCTGGCGGGCCTCGGCCGTCCTGCCCGACTGGTACACCGTGCTCGGCTTCGCCGCCGCGCTCGGCGCGATCCTCATCAAGGCCGAGACCGACCTGGTGGAGGTGGCGAGGGCCAAGGGCGGGCTGGGCGCCTCCTCCGAGGCGTCGGCGGTGCAGTTCCGTTCAGGGCTGCTCGGTCTGGGCAGGAGAATCCTGGCGGCGACGAAGTTCCATCGGATCATGCAGCCGATCGAGCTGTCCCTGCTCGCGGTGGCGGCCGCGGTGATCGACCTGGCGACCGGCACGCTCGGGGCCTCCCGCGTGCTCATCGTGGCCTGCGTGATCGCCGCTGCGCTGCAGACCGTGCTCCATCTGATCAGCATTATGGCGTCGAGGCGGCTTGGGTGATCTCATGTCGGAACCGGAGGAGCTTCCCGTCCGTCGTATTGATCGGACGTTCGCTGTTCGGTGGGGGTTCACCATCGGTTCCGATACGCTTAGCTCCACCATTGTCAACAAGATGCAGACCAGCAGACTCGGTGATCATGAAAGTATGCTCCGCTCGTGTCCTCAACGCGTCAGGACGATGACCCGTTGAAGATTTCGTGCGTCATCCTCACCATGGGCAACCGGGTCGCGGAGCTGAACCGGGCCGTCGAGTCCGCGCTCAACCAGATCGACGGCGACGTCGAAGTGGTGATCGTGGGCAACGGCGCCGACGTGCCCCAGGTGCCGGCGACGCCACCCGAGGGCTCGGCCGCGGTCGTGAAGACGATCCGGCTCGACCACAACACCGGCATTCCCGCCGGCCGTAACCGCGGCGTCGAGGAGTGCTCCGGCGACGTCGTGCTGTTCCTCGACGACGACGGCTGGTACGCCAACCAGAAGGTCGTCGCCCACGTGCGCGACCGGTTCGCCACCGAGCCCGACCTCGCGGTGATCTCCTTCCGGGTGATGGACCCCGAGGGCGGCGTCGGCCAGCGGCGGCACGTGCCCCGGCTGCGTGCGGGCGATCCGCAGCGCTCCTCGCCGGTCACCACGTTCCTGGGCGGCGCCTCGGCCGTGCGGCGTTCGGCCTTCCTCCAGGTCGGCGGCCTGCCGGAGAAGTTCTTCTACGCGCACGAGGAGACCGACCTGGCCTGGCGCCTGCTGGGCGAGGGCTACCGGATCGAGTACGACGCCGAGACCGTCATGTACCACCCGCAGGTCCCGCCGACCCGCCATGCGCAGTTCTACCGGCTCAACGCCCGTAACCGCGTCTGGCTGGCCCGTCGTAACCTGCCGTGGCCGCTGGCGTTCCTCTACCTGACCAACTGGGTGGTGCTCACCCTGATCCGCGAGCGCCGTTCGGGGGTCGCGATCAAGGCGTGGTTCTCCGGCTTCTTCGAGGGGTTGCGCACGCCCGCGGGCGAGCGGCGTGCCATGGCCTGGCGCACCGCCTGGCGCATGGTCAAGCTCGGCCGTCCGCCGATCGTCTAGACCGCCTCCGCCTCGCCGAAGGTCATCGAGGCCCGGGAGACGGTCGAGGCGAACAGCGCCCGCTTGGGCAGCCCCAGCTCGCTGAGTTCCTTGGCGATCGGGTGGTTGCCCAGGCGGATCAGCGCGCCGCCCGGCCGCACGCGGGCGCCCTCGGCGCGTACGGACCACGGGATGCGCCGGGTGACGCCCTCCAGATGGGTGAAGGCGTCGAGCGGCGCCATGGCGGCCGGCGCCGGCACCCCGGGCCTGATCAGCAGGTCGAGCACGAGCCTGCCGTCCTTGCGCAGCACACACCGCTTGTACGGAGACCCGAGCCGCAGCTCGATGTCGGCCAGCTCCTTGGGGAAGCCCCAGATCGTCCGCCCCGCCTCCAGCGTGAACCGCTGGTCGACGGGCAGCCAGTGGACGAAGACGCCCGCGCCGCGCAGGTCGCCGAGCCCGATCTTGCCCGCCGTCCCCGGCCGCCGGATCAGGAAGGCCATCCCGAACTCGTGGTAGGCGTCGAGGTCGCCCCTGCGGTAGTCGACGAACAGCAGCACGCACACGGCCTTGCCGGGCAACACCTCGGCCACGTCGAGGCCGGAGTAGGCGATCACGGCCCGCGCCGCGTCGGCCCGCACCGCGTAGAAGGCGCTGCAGACCTCCGCGTCCTCCACTCGCACAGGCATGCCCACCGTCCGGCCCTGGATCAGATGCGATGCCATGGGTCCAGTACATCAACCCCGGCGCCCGCTGGCCATTCCTACACCGCCAGCGCGTGTTCGGGCAGGGCCGCCCACGACTCGGCCAGCTTGACGAAGTCCGCGGCCCGGTCGGGCCAGTGGTGGCGCAGCCGGGCCTCGGCGTGCCCGAGCGCCCCCAGGTCGGCCCGCCGCACGGGGTCCTCCTTGAGGTCCAGTACGGCGTCCAGCAGCGCGTCCACGTCCAGGGGCACGACCAGGCCGCAGCCGGTGCCCCTGACCAGCGGGGCGGCCTGCGGGGTGGCGATCACCGGCAGGCCGCGGCCCATGTAGTCGAGGATCTTCGTCGGCGGCTCGGTCACGGCGTCGCCGGCCAGGGACAGCCCGGCCAGAGCGCCCTCGGACATGCGCAGGGCGTGCCGGTTGGGCACGTACCCGAACCAGTCGAGCAGGCCGACGCGCTGGGCGTCGCGCAGCAGCGGGCGCACGTCGCGGTCGGCGCCGCCGATGAGGTCCATCCGGACGCCGTGCGGCGCCAGGCGCTCGGCCAGGGCGATCAGCTCGGCCACGCCGCGGTCGGCCGCCAGGCGGCCGATGTGCACGACCCTGGTGTCGCCGGGAGGAGGCGGGCTGGGCGACACCAGGGTCGCTTCGGGCACCACGGCGGAGGTGATCACGTGGTGCCGCCTCTCCGCGCGTGCCCGCCGCCTGGGGGAGACGTCCTCGCGGACGTCCCAGACGACCGGAGGGCGCCGGTGGGGCAGCACGCGCAGCAGCCGTTGATCATGCACGATCAGCAGGTCGGCGTCCCGCACGCCGCGTCTCAGCGCCGCGCGGGCCTTCCCGTACGGCGCCTGCCGGGCGACGTCGACGGCCGTGAGCCCGACGGCCGGGGTCACGTTGTAATAGGTGAACGGCGCGACGTAGGTCACCTCGTGGCCCGCGTCGAGCAGCGCCCTGATCTGCCGGTGCATGATCCGGGCGTCCTCGGGATGATGGACGGTGGTGGCGACACATGCGCGCATGTGTCGATGCTCCGCGTCTACCAGGTCAAAGGCGTTAACTCAGGTAGAAGTGCCGCTTAACTTCCAGAGGGGCGGCGATAGAGCCAGGTCAGGCGAGGTTCGAGCACCCATTTGAAGACCGTGCGCGTCTCCGGCAGGCACAACACGATCGCCAGCGCGAACGAGCTGCACGCGATGGCGAGCACCCCGAGCGGCCCGTGCAGCCACGGCAGGGCCAGCCAGCCCTGGTCCTTGGCGATCAGCACCGGGATGCCGTGGAGCAGGTAGCAGTAGAGCGTGCGGGTGCCGAGGTCGGAGTACCAGGTCTCGCCGCGCGGCACCAGCGCCAGCACGGCGAAGCTCATCGCCAGGGCGCAGACCAGCAGCCCGGCCTTGAGCAGCAGGCCCATCCACCAGGACAGGTCCATGTCCTGGAAGCTGTTCTTGAAGTAGAACGGGGCGAGCGGCGCCTTGGGCGCGATGACGATGGCCACGGCCGCCGCGCACAGCAGCGTGACGCCCGACGCGATCTTGATCCAGAACTTGTTGAGCATCTCGAAGTGCTCGGGCTGCATCACCAGGCCGATCACGAAGAACGGCAGCAGGCCGAAGAAGCGGTCCATGCTGAAGTCGCCGGTGATCTGCGAGAACCCGGCGAACATGTAGATCACGATGGCGACCGGGACCGGGTGCTTCATCCGCTTCCACACCGGTGTGGACAACCGCCAGAACAGCAGCGCCAGCAGGTACCAGTTGAGCCACGCCGGATCGATGATCGTGAGGCTCCACTTCTGGCCGAGCCCGGCGCGGACGGCGGCGTAGCCGATCTCCACGATCACGTACGGCACGACGAACGTGTCGACGAGCTTGTTCGTCTTCGCGTTCGAGTTCCAGAAGTTCCTGGACAGGTAGCCACTGATCAACACGAACAGCGGCATGTGGAACATGTAGATGTAGATGTAGAGCGCTCTGGAGGAATGGGCCGCGAGCGTGGGCACCAGCGAGTGGCCCAGCGGCACGAGCGCGATCAGGATGAACTTGACGTTGTCGAGGTAGGGGTCGCGCCGGCGCTTGGGCGGCTCGGGCTCCTCGGCGGGCTCCTGCTGCTCGGCGGGACGCTCGGCCGTCGCGATGCCGTGGGGGTCGGTCTGGTTGCCCCAGACGGGCTCCTGGGGCAGGGGCCAGCGAGCTCCAGTGTTCGCCGGCCCACCTTCCTCGCCGGGGCCGTCAGGGCTCCGCGGGGTCGTGACCGGTGGGGAGAACTTTGTGTCAGACACTGGGGAGCTCAGCTTCGCTAGGGGCCGGGGTGCACGACGCAATTCTGACATTTCATACTTACAACCGCCTTAACTGCGGCTGTGTCGCGCTGCGTCGCCGACCCGCAAACATTATCTCGATCTAGTGGTCCCTGTCTCACCAGACGTCCGGTTCCACAGGGAACTTGGAGCCTCAGGTGCACACGTTCTTCTGGTCGGAGGCGGTGATCGTGCTGTTGTTCACGCTGTCAGGAAGCTTGGTCACCTTGACCGACTTGAAGTCCGAGCCCACGACGAGCTGGAGCACCGGAGCGCCCTTTCCGCCGGTTCCGGCGGAAAGGCCGGAGGTGTAGGGCTGCGGGTTGGTCGCGGTGACCTTGCCCGCGGTGGGGGCCGGCTTGGGCAGCACCGCGCCGGACAGCACGGCCGCGTAGTCGGCGCCGGTGGCGGCGCCCTTGGCGTAGTGGATCTCGCTGGCCGGCAGGCTCGCGCCGTCGGCGGCCTGGTAGTTGCCCACGCCGACGACGTTGAAGCCCTGCTTGGCCAGCTCGTCGGCCACCAGGCGGGCCTTGCCCGGCGTGGTGGTGCCGTTGAGCACCTGGACCTTGACCTGCTCGGGCTTCGGGGTGACCTTGGGCTTGGTGGTCGCGCCGGCGCTCGGGGACGGGCTGGGCAGATCGGTGTCGCTGATGACCGAGGCCCACAGCGCGGAGGCGTCGGGCTCCTTCCAGACCACCCGGTTGGGGTCCTGCGGGTCGGGCAGCCACGGGATCGTGGTGAGCTGCACGCCGCCCGCGGTCAGCTCCTTGGCGCTGGTGGCGATGTCGATGAGCTGCTGGGTGTCGTTGGCCAGCTCGGGGTCCATGGTGACCGAGCCCGCCGCCGCCTTGATGAAGCCGGTCAGCTTGCCGATGTCGGTGAGCAGCTCGCTGCTCGTGGCCTTGGCGATGACCTTGCTCAGGAAGATCTGCTGGCGCTTGATGCGCTGGATGTCGCTGCCGTCGCCGTAGTGGCGCAGGCGTACGTAACCGAGCGCCTTCTCGCCGTTGAGCAGGCTCTTGCCCGGAGGCAGGACGAGATGGGACGCCTTGTCGTTGACGCCGGACTTGAGGCAGATCTCGATGCCGCCGAGGGCGTCGACGATGTTCTTGAAGCCGCTGAAGTCGACCTCGACGAAGTGGTTGATGCGGATCTGGGTGAGCGTCTCGATCGTGGAGATCGTGCACGCGATGCCGCCGGAGTTGTACGCCGAGTTGATCATGTCCCGGCGGGGCGGCATCTCGGCCTTGGTGGTCTCGTTCTTGCACTTCGGGATCTGCACCATCGAGTCGCGCGGGAAGCTGATCAGGCGCGCCTTGTCCCGGTTGGGGGAGATGTGCATGACGATGATCGTGTCGGTGCGCTTGCCGCCGGCGTCGGCCGTCCTGGCGATCTGCTGGCCGTATCGGGCGTTGCCCTTGCCCGCGCGGGTGTCGGAGCCGACGAGCAGCACGTTGAGCGCGCCCGTGTCACGCGGACGCGGGTTGATGATGTCCTCTTTGACGCTCTTCTGGGTGATGTTGCCGAAGGCGTCGCGGTAGACGGTGTAGCCGGTCAGCGCGCCGGCGACCATGACCGTGGTGACGGCGATGCTGACCCAGGCCAGCACCCGCATCTTGCCCTGCCCGCCGCCGTCGCCGTCGCCGCGGTGGCCGCGTGCGGGCCGGTCGTCGGGCGGGGAAGGCGGGGAGCCCGCCGCCCGTCGCGCCATCCGGCTGCCCGGAGCGCTGGAGGCGACTCTGGCGTCCTGAACGGACGCGCTCCTGTAGTCACTCATACGCCCCCCAGCCTCGTTCCTTGCGCCAACGCGCCGGCTTGGTCGCTCCGCGCCACGAGATTAGGTCACGTACGGCGTGCCCGGTGCCATGACCGCCGGAAACGACCGTGACCCGGGCGTGATGTTTCCGCGGCACAGCATACTCAGAGCCGGACATTTCGTGGAATATCATTGCCAAAGTCTTTCCCGCTTTCTGACCGTCTCCGCAGGTCAGGCCGGACGCTCAGGGCCCCCGCCAGGCAGGCGAGAGGCGCGGCCGGAAGCACGTACCGGTAGTCGAACTCGGCCACGGCGGGCGGTGTGACGAGTAGCACAACGGCTGCCGACCAGGGCACCAGCCACGCCGGCGGACCGGCGTGACGCAGGCCCCGCGCCCTGCGCACGGCGGCCGCGACGGGCGGCGCGAGCAGGAGCACCAGCAGCACCGGGCCGGGCAGGCGCACCACGCTCTGGTAGCCCCGCAGCCATCCTGCGTAGGGCTCGACGATCTCCGTACCGATCGCACCCTGCTCGTAGAGCTTGGCATAGTCGGCGCCGACCTGCGCGGGATAGCGGCCAGGTGGTCCGGGTGGGGTCACCGGGAACTCGTAGTAGGCGTAGATCTCCGCGTCGGGATAGACCGGACGCCCCCACGCGAACGTGCGGCCCAGCTCGGACAGCACCGAGCCGGCGTAGTCGAGCGGCTGGCTGGTGACGGCCAGGGTCGCGAACCTGGAGGCCAGGTCGTCGTTCGCCTTCGAGAACGTGATCCCGGGCAGCTTCACCAGCGGCGAGTCCTTGCTCCAGATGTACTCCTGCGACGGCGGGCGCAGCTCCGGCGGACGGGGGTCGCACAGGACCCGCAGGTCGGCCGGCGGGTCCATCTTGGCGCAGTCGGCGAAGGACATCGTGCGGGCGTAGAGGAAGACGCCGTTCGCGCCCACCAGGCCGACGCGGTGGTTGGCGGCGTAGAACCAGGCGCCGTAGGCGACCACCGGGACCAGCGCGGCGGCGAGCAGCACCCCGGCCAGGCCCACGCGCCTGCGCAGCACGAACCACGCGGCCAGGACGACGATGAGCGGCTGGCCGACGGTCCTGGTCAGGGTGGCGGCGGCCAGCAGCAGGCCGATGGCGGCGACGGTGGAGGGCCTCTCGGTCAGGCTCAGCGCCACGGCGGCCACGATCAGGAACAGGAACAGCGTGTCGGAGACCAGCAGGTGCTCCAGCTCGACCTGGTACGCGTCCAGCAGCACGGGGACGGCCGCGAGCGTGCGCGCCCAGCGGGGGGCCCGGCGCGCGGCCACGTAGACGATGACGCCGGTGGCCAGGCCGAGCAGGTGTTGCGCGGCGGTGACCGCCCAGAAGCCGTGGAACGGTTGCAGGAGCTTCAGGAACATCGAGTAGCCCGCCGGGCGCACCAGGTCGGGGCGTGGGTGGAAGACGGTGACGATGTAGGTGTAGGAGTCGGGGAACCACAGGGCCGGGCGGTAGCCGAGCATGGCGAGCGCGCGCAGCGCCGCGCCGACCGCCAGCACACCCGCGAACCAGCCGTGCCGCCGCCACCAGCCGGGCTCCTTGGCCCAGGAGGCGATCCGCCGCCAGGTGTGGGGTGCGCCGTCCCGGGCTGGGGCTCCCGCACCCGGCCCCGGCTTCACCTGCGCGTCATCCCGCTCCTCCTGCACCTCGCGTACGCTACCCGCGTTTCCGTGGACGCCGTGACTCCGGCGTTGGATACGCTCGCTCACCGATGGAACGTGATCGATCGGGCCGTGTACTGGCCGCGCTGTCGGTGTCGCCCGCCCTCGCCGTGGCGGGCTGGCTGCTCGTGGGCCTGCCGCTGCTGCTGGCCGGCCGGTTCGCGCCGCTGCCCGCGCTGCTGCTCGGGGTGACCGCGGCGGCGCTGTTGTGCTGGGCGGGCACGCGCGGCGTCCGGCGCGGGGCGCGTGGCGCGGGCCAGGGCGTCCAGGCCACGCCGTGGCAGGTGGCCGGGGTCCTGGCGGTGGCCGCCGGGTCGGGCGTGTTCAACGTCGTCATGCACTCCGAGCAGCTCCTCGTCCGGCGCGACCCGGCGACCTACGCCCAGTACGCGGCCTGGATCGCCGGGCACGGCTCGCTGCCGATCCCCGACCAGGCCGCGGCGTTCGGCGGCCACGACCCTTCCCTGTACTTCGACAGCGTCGGCACCTACCCGGTGGACGGCGGCGTGGTGCCGCAGTTCATGCCGGGGCCGCCGATGTTGTTCGCGATCGGCGACTGGCTGGGGGCGCCGTTCGCGGTGCCGGCCGTGCTGGGGGCGCTGGCCGTGCTGACGGTGGCCGGGGTGGCGGCGCGGCTGGCCGGCGGGCGGTGGGCGGTGCTCGCGGCGGCGGCGTTCGCGGTGAGCCTGCCGATCCTCTACACCTCGCGCACGACGTTCAGCGAGATCCCGTCGCTGATCCTGCTGTTCGGCGGCCTGGCGCTGGCGCAGGACGCGATCGAGGCCGAGCGGCCCGGCTGGCGGCAGGGGCTGCCGGCCGGGCTGGTGCTGGGGCTGGCCGTGCTGGTCAGGGTCGACGGGCTGCGCGACGTGCTGCCGGTGCTGGCGTACGCGGGGCTGCTGATCGCGATGCGGCGGTCGGGCAGGCCGCAGGGGGCGGTGGGGGTGCCGCTGCTGGCCGGGCTGGTGGCGGGGGCCGGGCTGGGGCTGGTGGCGGCGTACGCGCTGGCCCGGCCGTACCTGGAGTATCTGTCGGGTTCCGTCCGGCCGCTGCTGGTCATCTGCGCGGTCGTGCTCGTGCTCACTCCGATCGGTGTGGCGGCCACGCCCGTCCTGGCCAGGATCCGGCCGCCGCGGTGGCTGCCGGCGGCGGGGGCCGCGCTGGTCGTGCTGGTCATGGCCGCCCTGTACGCCCGTCCCTGGTTCCAGACCGTGACCAGGAAGGCCACGAACGTCGACGACGCCCGCACGGCCGAGTTCATCGCCCAGACCCAGCAGGCCAACGGCCTGCCCATCCAGCCGGAGCGGCTGTACTTCGAGTACTCACTCCACTGGGTCACCTGGTACATCGGCATCCCGGCCGTCGTCCTGGCCACGGTGGCGGCGGCCGTGCTGCTGCGCAGGCTGCTGCGCGACGGCAGGCCGTTCGTCTGGCTGCTGCCGCTGGCGGTGATCGGCTGGACGACGGTCACCACGCTGCTGCGCCCCGAGATCACCCCCGACCAGCCGTGGGCCTCGCGGCGGCTGGTCCCGGTCGTGATCCCCGGGCTGATCGTGCTGGCGGTGTGGGGGCTGGGCTGGTTGCGTGAGCGGTCGTGGCCGCGCGAGCCGGTACGGCGGTGGGCGACGGTCGCGGGGGTGCTGCTGGTGCTCGCGCCGCCGGTGGTGACCTCGATCGGCACCGCGTTCACGCCGGTCGAGCGGGGGGAGGCGGCGGCGGTCCGGACGATGTGCGCGGCGATCCCGCCCAAGGCGTCGGTGTTGTTCGTCGAGCGGGTGACCGGCGACCGGTTCACCCAGCTCGTCCGCGGGATGTGCGGCCGTCCGGCGGCGCAGGTGACGCGGCCCCCGACGCAGGACCTGGCGGAGGAGCCGGCGGTCCGGGCGGCCGTCGAACGGGTCAGGGCGGCCGGCCGGGTGCCGGTCGTGCTCGCCGCGGACCCCGCCCAGGTCGCCCCCTACGGAACCCCGCGCCAGATCATGGGCCTGGTGACCCGCCAGGACGAGCGCTCGCTCGTGGATCCGCCCGACGGCACGTGGTCTCTGCGGGTGAACGTGTGGATGGCGGTGGGTTGACCCCGGTCCGGGAAGATCGCGATAGTTCTGGACATGTCTGACACCGACGAGCTGTCGTTCGGCGACGACCGGGAGCCCTGGTTACGGCCCTGGATCAGAGCCCACCAGAGGACGGCGGCGGTGATCGTGACGGCCGTCCTGGTGGTGGCGGTGCTCGGCGGGGGCGGCTGGTTCCTGTACCGGCGCTCGCTCCTGCCCTCACCTCCTCCCGTCGGCGCGCTGCCCGTCGTGGACGGCTTCACCGTCACGCTGTGCACCGAGGGGACCCAGGGCTGCCCGGAGGGGACCGCCGAGCGGGTGCTGGCGCTGGTCCGGCAGATTCCCGAGGCGGTCGCGCCCACGCTGGTGCCCGCCGACGAGATCGAGCGGCGCTGGGCCCAGAAGGTGATCATCGACGAGGGGCTGGCCAAGCCCCGCGAGGCGAGCTGGATCCCGCAGATCGAGGCCGGGCTGCGCGGCCCGGCCGACTACGGCGCCGTCCGGCGGCGGCTGGCCGGAGAGCCCGGCATCCTGGTCATGCCCCGGATGCCCGGTTTCTGGGAGGGCAAGGCCGACCTGAGCGTCGTGATGTGCAGCCGCCGGCGGCAGTACCCCGCCTGCCGGGCCGCGGCGACCGAGGCCCAGCGCGACGCGGTCGTGGCGCGGCTGCGCGAGCTGGACGGCGTGGATGAGGTGTTCCTTCAGGACAAGCCGTTCGGCCTGCGCCTTTCCCGGCTCTACCAGGGCGACGTGCCGGCTCTCACGCTCGACGCCGTCTCCGAGGTGTTGTGCGTACGGTTCGACGACCCGGCGAGGGCCAAGGCCGTCGGTCAGGAGATGCTCAGGATGCCCGGCGTAGGATGGTCGCAGCTGATCAAGTGAGTCTGAAGCCCGTCGATGTGGACTCGGCTTCCAGCGGGGCAGAGTACCCTCGACCCCCGTGAGCACGCTTGAGACCCCCAAGAGTGGACCTGCCGTGGAAGAAGCGCCGTACGTCACGATCGTCCTGCCCTGCTACAACGAGCAGGACCACGTCATCGACGAGGTCGAGCGCATCACGCGGGCGATGGACTCCAGCGGCTACACCTACGAACTGGTCGCCGTCGACGACTGCTCGACCGACCAGACCCTGGCCCGGCTCAAGGAGGCCGCGCCCGACTATCCCCACCTGCGCATCCGCGCCTTCCACCGCAACGGCGGCTCCGGCACCGTGCGCCGGATCGGCACGCAGGAGGCCAAGGGCGAGATCGTCGTCTGGACGGACGCCGACATGACCTACCCCAACGAGCGCATCCCCGAGCTGGTGCAGATCCTGGAGAAGGACCAGACGGTCGACCAGGTCGTCGGCGCGCGCACCAGCGAGGAGGGGTCGCACAAGATCCTGCGGGTGCCGGCCAAGTGGGTGATCCGCAAGGTGGCCGAGAAGCTCGCCGGGCAGAAGATCCCCGACCTCAACTCGGGCCTGCGCGCCTTCCGCAAGTCGGTGGCCCGGCCGTACCTGCGGCTGCTGCCGCCCGGGTTCTCGTGCGTCACGACGATCACGCTGTCGTTCCTGTCGAACCAGCACGACGTCTACTACCTGCCCATCGAGTACGCCAAGCGGGCCGGCAAGTCGAAGTTCAGCTTCGTCTCCGACGCCTACCGCTACATCCTGCAGGTGCTGCGGATGATCATGTACTTCAACCCGCTCAAGGTGCTCATGCCGCCCGCGCTCTGGCTGGTGGCGATCGGCATGGTGAAGGGCGTCTGGGACATGATCCGGCAGCCGTTCTACTTCCCGGCCAACACGGTCATGATCTTCCTGTCGGGCCTGCTGATCGGCTCGGTGGCGCTGCTGGCCGACCTGATCGTGCGGTCGCGGGGGGAATAGCGCGTGCGCATCGCGATCGTCGGCCCGACCTACCCGTACAAGGGGGGCGGGGCGCAGCACACCACCGAGCTGGCGCACCGGCTGGCGGCCCAGGGCCACGACGTGGTGATCGAGTCGTGGCGGGCCCAGTACCCGTCGTTCCTCTACCCGGGGCAGCAGACGATCTCCGAGCCCGAGGGCACGCCGTACCCGAGGACCGCGCGGCGGCTCGACTGGCGGCGGCCCGACGGGTGGTTCGCGGCGGGGCGGCGGCTGCGCACGGCCGACCTGGTGGTGCTGGCGGTGCTGAGTCCTGTGCAGGTTCCTCCGTATCTGGGGATCCTGTCCGGTATCGGGCGGAAGGTCCGGACGGTCGCGCTCTGCCACAACGTGCTGCCGCACGAGCGGAAGCCGTACGACCAGCCGCTGATGAAGGCGCTGTTGCGGCGGGTCGACGGCGTGCTGGCCCACTCCGAGCAGCAGGCCGAGCTGGCCAGGGGGCTCGCGCCGGGCAGGCCGGTCGGGGTGGCGGGGCTGCCGCCGCATCTGCCGTCCACGTCGGCCGAGCAGTCCAGTGGGGTGCGCGGGCGGTTGCTGTTCTTCGGGATGGTGCGCCCGTACAAGGGGCTCGACCTGCTGTTGCGGGCGTTGCCCGAGGGCGTCTCGCTGACCGTCGCGGGCGAGTTCTGGGGCGGGCTCGACGACACGAAGGCGCTGATCGACGAGCTGGGCCTGGCCGACCGGGTCGAGCTGCGGCCCGGGTACGTCCCCGCCGCCGACGTGCCCAAGCTGTTCGCCGCGGCCGACGCGCTGGTGCTGCCGTACCGGAGCGCGACCGCCAGCCAGAACGTCTGGCTCGGCCACGAGCACGGCGTGCCGGTGATCGCCACCCGGGTGGGCGCGCTGGCCGACCACGTGACCGACGGCGTCGACGGCCTGCTGGTCGAGCCGGGCGACGCCGGGGCGCTGCGCGCGGCGATCGAGCGCTTCTACGCCTCGGGCGAGCCGGAGAGGTTGCGGTCGGGGGTCAAGGCGGTCGATCCCGAGCCGTTCTGGGCCGCGTACGCGGGCGCGCTGCTCGCGCTCTGACGGCCGAGCACGAACGCGACCCCCGCGGCGACCGCGTCGGCCAGCGTGAACGCCAGCCGCGACACGATCGCCACCGCGATGGCCGGGGCGGTGCCGATGACCGGCCCGAGCACCAGCACGAGCGCGCCCTCCCGCACGCCCACCCCGGCGGGCACCACGAAGGCCAGGATGCCGGTGCACCAGGCGAACGCGTACGCGCCGGTCGACACGAGGTAGAGGTCGGGGCGGCCGGACAGCAGCCAGGTGTGCAGGCCGTAGACGAACCAGCCGAGCGCCGTCCAGGCGACCGTGACGACGACCGTGCGGCCGGGCAGCACGCTCTCCAGCGGTTCCTTGCGGGCGATGCGCAACGCCAGGTTGAGCCCCCAGGTGAGCACCTTGGGATGCAGGCACACGATGATCACCGGCACCAGCAGCACGACGTACCAGGCCCGGCGGACGGCCTCGTGCGAGCTCAGCGTGGCGGCGGCGATCGAGATGCCGACGCCCAGGTTGACCACCAGCCCGAGCGAGATCGTGGCGAACGTGCGCCGCGGCGGGCTCCCGTGGTCGCGCCCGAGGTCCATCATGGCCGCGTACGCCCACACCGCGCCCGGGATGTACTTGCCGAGCTGTCCCACGAACATGATCCGCCCGGCCACCCGCAGCGGCAGCCGCGTGCCGAGCCCCGCCATGATCTGCCGCCAGGCCACCAGCATGCAGACCTGTCCGGCCAGCACCGCCCCGAACGCCCCGAGCACCGCCCACGGCGACAGCCTGGTCAGGGCCTGCGTCGTGTCGTGCCAGTTCCTCGCCAGGCCGTAGCCGAGGAAGGCGAGGGCGACCAGCGCGAGCAGGACGCGCAGCAGGCGGCGCAGCATCAGGCCAGGCTACGCGGGAGCCCGGGCGGAGAGCCAGCAGGCCGGGCAGGTCGCGCAGAGCCGGCCTGCCGGGCGGTCGTGGAGAGCCGGCATGTCGGGCAGGTCAGCGTACCGGGGCCCGCGGCGCGGGTACTGTTGGGCGGCGTGGGCAAGCAACGCGTCGCGCAGCTCGAGTACTCCGAATTCCAGTCGGCCATGCTCGACGAGGACAAACGCCGCCGCAAGGCCGCGAAGATCATCGCCGTGCTGGAGCACTTCCAGGGGCCGCTCGGCGGGCTGACCGTGGGAGATGTCGGCTGCTCGGCCGGGTTCATCGCCGACGAGCTGGCCCAGGCCGGGGCCAAGCACACGCTGGGCATCGACATCGACGTGCCGGGGTTGCGCAAGGCCGCCGACCGGTTCGGCGAGCGGGTGGCGTTCGTCTGCGGCGACGGCACGGCGCTGCCCTTCCCCGACGGGTCGATCGACGTGCTGGTGTTCAACCACATCTATGAGCACGTGGTCGACCCCGACGCCGTGGTGGCCGAGATGCACCGCGTGCTGTCCGACGACGGGGTGCTCTACCTCGGGCTCGGCAACCGGCTCGGGGTCGTCGAGCCCCACTACAAGCTGCCGTTCCTGTCGTACCTGCCGCCCGCGCTGGCCGACCGCTACGTGCGCGCGTCCGGGCGGGCCGACCACTACTACGAGCGGTTCAGGACGCGGCGGGGGCTGCGCAAGATGTTGCGGGCCTTCCACGTCTGGGACTACACGTTCCCGGTGCTGGCCACGCCGACCAGATTCGCCGGCTCCGAGCTGTTCCCCGGCCTGCCCGGGCGGCTGGTCAAGGCCGTGCTGGCGCGCGTCCCGCGCGAGGTGCTGCGGCTGCTGCTGCCCGTCGTGCCGACGTACCTGTGGGTGGCCACCAAGACGCCGCGCAGGCCCGCGGGGCCGGCGCTGCCGCAGCCGCCCGAGCGGGTCCTGCCGCTGTGAGCCTCGTGGAGGAGACCGGCGCGAGCGCGATCCCCAAGCGGTCGCTGCCGCGCCGGCTGCTGCGCTTCGGCTTCCTGGCCGTCGCGCTCGCCTTCGGCGCGTGGGCGGTGGCCAGGCAGTGGGACGCCGTGGTGGCCGGGTTCGCCCGGCTGTCGTGGCCGGCGCTGGCCGGGTCGCTCGTCGCGGTGGTCGCCGCGCTGCTCGGGGCCATGCTCACCTGGCGCACCCTGCTGGCCGACCTGGGCTCGCCGCTGCCGCTGCGGCCGGCCGCCAAGGTGTTCTTCGTCGGCCAGCTCGGCAAGTACATCCCCGGCGCTGTCTGGCCGGTGCTCGCCCAGATGGAGATGGGCCGCGACCTGGGCGTGCCGCGCCCGCGCAGCGCCACGGCGTTCTTCCTGATGATGCCCGTCCAGATCGCCAGCGGCCTGCTCGTCACGCTGGTCACGCTCGGCTGGCACCGGTTCGGCTGGGTGCTGCTGTTCATCCCGCTGCTGCTGGTGCTGCTGGAGCCCAAGGTCGTCAACGGCGTGATCGGCTTCGGCCTGCGCAAGCTCGGGCGGGAGCCCCTGGAACGTCCGCTCACCCGTCGCGGCATGCTCACCGCGCTCGGCTGGGCGCTGGCCGGCTGGACGGCCTACGGCGTGCACTTCTTCTTCATCGCCCCGCAGGGCGGCCTGCTGTTCGCCGTCGGGGCCTTCGCCCTGTCGTGGTGTCTGGGCATCGTGACCTTCGTCGTGCCGGCGGGGGCCGGGGTGCGCGAGGCGGCGATGGTGGCGGTGCTCGCCCCCGTGCTCGACAGCGGCGCGGCCATCGCGGTGGCCCTCTGCTCCCGCATCGTCATCGTCATCGGGGACCTGATCTGCGCGGGCTTGGCGGGAATCGCCTCACGTCGCGACTCGGTGTGATTTGCCCCACGATTTGGGGGAGGGTGGTCATAAGCTGAATCGAAGAGGGGGCCCGCCAGGTCCCACGTCGATCTTGAGGGGAGAAGATCCACGTAATGCCTCGAGTGCTCGTCGATGCCGCCGCGGTCCCCGCCGACCGTGGCGCGTTGATCCGGTACGTGGACGGGCTCGTGGCCGCGCTCCACCGGGCCGGGAACGATCTGGCCGTGGTCTGCCAGCGTGCGGACGCGGAAAGGTACCGGCGCCTGGCGCCTTCGGCCCGGGTCATCCCCGGCCCCGTCGCCATCACCAACAGGGCCGCCAGGCTCGCCTGGGAGCAGACCGGCGTGCCGCTGCTCGCCCGCCAGACGGGGGCCGAGGTCATCCACGCCCCCTACTACTCCATGCCGCTGCGTTCCGGCGTCCCGACCGTCGTGACGGTGCACGACGTGACCTGGTTCACCGAGCCCGAGCAGCACAGTCCGGCCAGGGCCGCGTTCTTCCGCTCGGCCACGCGCACCGCCGTCCGGCACGCCCAGCGGGTCATCGTGCCGTCCAAGGCGACCAGGGACGAGCTGGTCCGCGTGCTGTCGGCCGACCCCACCCGCATCGACGTCGCCTACCACGGCGTCGACGTGGCCCACTTCCACCCGCCGAGCCAGGACGAGATCCGCCGGGCGGCCATCAGGTGCGGGCTGCACGGCCGGCCGTACGTGGCCTTCCTCGGCAACCTCGACCCCCGCAAGAACGTGCCCAACCTGATCCGCGGCTTCGCCGCCGCCGTGAAGCGGCTGGAGACGCCGCCCGCGCTGGTGCTCGGCGGCGGCGTGCACGAGGACGACGTCGACGCCGCCTGCCGTGAGGTGGAGGCCACCGTCCGGGTGATCAGGCCGGGATACCTGCGCGCGCCCGACCTGCCGGGGTTCCTGGGCGGGGCGCTCGTCGTGGCGTTCCCCTCGCGGGGCGAGGGCTTCGGCATGCCGGTGCTGGAGGCCATGGCCTGCGGCGCGGCCGTCCTGACCAGCCATCGCACCTCGCTGCCCGAGGTGGGCGGCGACGCCGTCGCCTACACTGAACCGGACGCGGACAGCATCGCCGACGCCCTGGGCGAGCTGCTGGCCTCCTCCGAGCGGAGGCGGCAGTTGCAGGAGGCCG
Source organism: Nonomuraea sp. NPDC047529 (assembly GCF_040642995.1). Taxonomy (NCBI): domain Bacteria; kingdom Bacillati; phylum Actinomycetota; class Actinomycetes; order Streptosporangiales; family Streptosporangiaceae; genus Nonomuraea; species Nonomuraea sp. NPDC047529. The sequence continues at coordinate 167,244 of NZ_JBEYTJ010000018.1, forward strand.
GGCGGGCACGGGCACGCGAATTCACCTGGGAGGCCTCCGCGGAGGCGCATCTCAACTCTTATCAACGCGCAATCGAATAGTTCGCTACTCTCACGGAGTGATGGAGAGCTCTTTGCCAGACCTCGAGGCGATCCTCCTGGTCGGGGGGCAGGGCACACGCCTGCGTCCGCTGACACTGGGCACGCCCAAGCCGCTGCTGCCGACCGCCGGAGTGCCGTTCCTGGCCCACCAACTCGCCCGCGCCCGGTCCTTCGGCGTACGCCGGATCGTGTTCGCGACCTCGTACAAGGCGGCGATGTTCGAGCCCGCCTTCGGTGACGGATCGGCACTCGGGCTCTCGCTCGAATACATGACCGAGGAGACGCCGCTCGGCACCGGCGGGGCCATCCGCAACGCAGCCGAGGCACTCACCGCGGGGCCCTCCGACCCGGTGCTCATCCTCAACGGCGACATCCTGTCCGGGCACGACATCGGCGACCAGGTGCGCACCCACTGCGAGCGCGAGGCCGCCGTGACGCTGCACCTGACGGAGGTGGACGACCCGACGCGGTTCGGCTGCGTCCCGACCGACGAGTCCGGACGGGTCACCGCGTTCCTGGAGAAGACCCCCAACCCGGTCACCAACCGCATCAACGCCGGTTGCTACGTCTTCACCCGCTCGGTGATCGACTCGATCCCGCGCGGCGAGGTCGTCTCCGTGGAGCGCGAGACGTTCCCCGGGCTGATCGACTCCGGCGAGCTGGTGCTCGGGTACGCCGACCGGACGTACTGGCTCGACGTGGGCACTCCCGCCGCGTTCGTGAAGGGCTCGCGCGACCTGGTGCTCGGGCGGCTCGACTCGCCCGCGCTGCCCGGCCCGCAGGGCGAGCACCTGGCGCTCGACGGGGCCGAGATCTCGGCCGAGGCCAAGGTCCAGGGCGGCACCGCCGTCGGCGCGCGGGCCGTCGTCGAGGCGGGCGCGTCCGTGGTGGGGTCGGTGCTGTGCGACGACTGCGTCGTCGAGTCCGGCGCCACCGTGAGCGATTCGGTCGTGGGCAAGGGCGCGCGGATCTGCGCCGGCACGGTCGTGCGCGACGCGGTGATCGGCGACGGCGCGGTGGTCGGGCCGGGCAACGAGCTCCAGGGCGGGGTGCGCGTCTGGCCCGGCATCGAGCTGCCCGAGCGCGCGGTGCGCTACTCCAGCGACGTCTGACCCGGCCCTGACCCGCTCGGCCGGGCCGTGCGGGTGAGCGACCACCCGCCGCCGCGCGGCAGACTGGACGGGTGATGGAACGCAGGTGGGAGCCCGACGGGCCGCTCGACGTGGAGCTGGCCCTAGGCCCCCACAGGCGCGGCACCGGCGATCCCGCCTGGCGCCGCACCCCCGACGGCTCGGTCTGGCGCACCTGCCGCACCCCCGACGGCCCGAGCACCCTGCGCGTCACTGTGACGGCCGGATCCGTGCACGCCCAGGCGTGGGGGCCTGGCGCCGGCTGGTCGCTGGAGACCCTGCCCGCCCTGCTCGGCGCGCTCGACGACGTCTCCGGCTTCCGCGTCCGGCACGACGTGCTGGCGGACGTGGCCCGCAAGCACGCGGGGCTGCGCATCGGGCGTACCGGGCGGGTCATGGAGGCGCTGGTGCCCGCCGTGCTGGAGCAGAAGGTCGTCGGCCGGGAGGCGTGGCGGGCCTGGCGCCACCTGCTGCGCCACTACGGCGAGCCCGCGCCCGGCCCGGCCCCCGACGGCATGCGGGTGGCGCCCGAGCCGGTCGTGTGGCGGCAGATCCCGAGCTGGCACTGGCACCGGGCGGGCGCGGAGGCCGTCCGGGCCAGGACCATAGCCAACGCCGCCTGGCACGCCGCCAAGCTGGAGGCCGCCGCCACCACCGAGGAGCTCGACCGGCTGCTGCGGGCCCTGCCCGGGATCGGCGTGTGGACGTCGGCCGAGGTGCGCCAGCGCGTCTTCGGTGACGCCGACGCGGTGAGCGTGGGGGACTTCCACCTGGCCAAGCTGGTCGGCTACGCGCTGACGGGGGAGAAGACCGACGACGAGGGGATGATGCGGCTGCTGGAGCCGTACCGGGGGCATCGGCACCGGGCGACGGTGCTCATCTGGCTCAGCGGCGTGCGTCCGCCCGCGCGGGGGCCGCGGATGCCGGCGCGCGACTACAGGTCCTTCTGACACCCGGCCCTGAGTGCGTGTCACGAACTCAGGTGTGCGTACTGTGCCTCTATGAGTGTTGTCAGTGATTCCGCGCTCCGCCGTGCCCTCGCCCGTGCCCGTGACGGCAAGGCGCTCGACCTCACCGAGGCCGTCGTGCTGCTGCACGCGCGCGGCGAACAACTCGACGCGCTGCTCGACCACGCCTCCCGCGTGCGCGACGCCGGGCTGAAGGCCGCCGGCAGGGAAGGGGTGATCACCTACAGCAGGAAGGTGTTCATCCCGCTGACCAGGTTGTGCCGGGACCGTTGCGGCTACTGCACGTTCGCCACCGCGCCGCACAAGCTGGAGTCGGTGTTCCTGAGCCCGGACGAAGTGCTGGAGATCGCCCGGCAGGGCGCGGCGATGGGCTGCAAGGAGGCGTTGTTCACGCTGGGGGACCGGCCGGAGGACCGCTGGCACCAGGCCCGCGAGTGGCTGGACGCGCACGGCTACGACGACACGCTGTCCTACGTGCGGGCCATGGCGATCAGGGTGCTGGAGGAGACCGGGCTGTTGCCGCACCTCAATCCCGGTGTGCTGAGCTGGCGTGACCTCCAGCGGCTCAAGCCGGTCGCGCCGTCGATGGGCATGATGCTGGAGACCACCTCGCGGCGGCTGTTCGAGGAGAAGGGGCAGCCGCACTACGGCTCCCCCGACAAGGACCCGGCGGTACGGCTGCGCGTCCTGGAGGACGCCGGACGCACCAACGTGCCGTTCACGACCGGCATCCTCATCGGCATCGGCGAGACCGTCGAGGACCGGGCCGAGTCGATCTTCGCCATCCGCCGGGTCGCCCGCGAGTACGGCGGCGTCCAGGAGGTCATCGTCCAGAACTTCCGCGCCAAGCCGGACACGGCCATGCGCGGCCTGCCGGACGCCGACCTGCACGAGCTCGCCGCCACCATCGCCGTCGCGCGCCTGGTCCTCGGCCCCCGCGTACGCCTCCAGGCCCCGCCCAACCTGGTCGACTCCGAGTACGCGCTCATGATCCGCGCCGGCATCGACGACTGGGGCGGCGTCTCGCCCCTGACCCCCGACCACGTGAACCCCGAACGTCCCTGGCCGCAGATCGACGACCTGGCGGCCCGTACCGCCGAATCCGGCTTCGACCTGCGGGAACGCCTGACGATCTACCCCGAGTACGTGCGGGCCGGCGAGCCCTGGCTGGACCCCCGGCTGTTCGCGCACGTCGAGGCCCTGGCCGACCCCGCCACCGGCCTCGCCCGCGAGGACGCCGTGCCGGTGGGCCGACCCTGGCAGGAGCCCGACGGCGGGTTCGCCGCCTCCGGACGGGTGGACCTGCACGTCGAGGTGGACACCACCGGCCGCGCGACCGACCGGCGCGACGACTTCGACCACGTCTACGGCGACTGGGCGGCCCTGCGCGACCGGCTCGGCCCGGTCGCGGCCTCGACGCCGAGCGACGTCCGGCAGGCGCTCAGGCGGGCCGAGGCCGACCCGGCCGGGCTGACCGACGCCGAGGCCGTCGCGCTGCTGGGCGCGGAGGGCGAGGCGCTGGACGAGCTGGCCGCCATCGCCGACGCGCTGCGCAAGGAGGCCGCCGGCGACGAGGTCACCTACGTCGTCAACCGGAACATCAACTTCACCAACGTCTGCTACACCGGCTGCCGCTTCTGCGCCTTCGCCCAGCGCCGGACCGACGCCGACGCGTACACGCTCAGCCTGGACCAGGTGGCCGACCGGGCCGAGGAGGCGTGGGCGGCGGGCGCGACCGAAGTGTGCATGCAGGGCGGCATCCATCCTGACCTGCCGGGAACCGCGTACTTCGACATCGCCAAGGCGGTCAAGGCCAGGACGCCCGGCATGCACGTGCACGCGTTCTCCCCGATGGAGGTCATCAACGGAGCCTCCCGGACGAACCTGTCCGTACGCGACTGGCTGGAGGCCGCCAAGGAGGCCGGCGTGGACTCGCTGCCCGGCACGGCGGCCGAGATCCTGGACGACGACGTGCGCTGGGTGCTGACCAAGGGGAAGCTGCCGGCCAAGGAGTGGATCGACGTCATCACCACGGCCCACGAGGTCGGCATCCCGACCACGTCCACGATGATGTACGGCCACGTGGACCACCACCTGCACTGGGTCAGGCACATCAAGCTGATCAGGCAGTTGCAGGAGCGGACCGGCGGGTTCTCGGAGTTCGTGCTGCTGCCGTTCGTGCACACCAGCGCACCGATCTACCTGGCCGGCATCGCCCGTCCCGGCCCCACCGCCCAGGAGAACCGCGCGGTGCACGCCCTGGCCAGGATCCTGCTGCACGGCGCGATCTCCAACATCCAGTGCTCGTGGGTCAAGCTCCAGGACGACCTGTGCCGCCAGGTGCTCCAGGGCGGCGTGAACGACCTCGGCGGCACCCTCATGGAGGAGACGATCAGCCGGATGGCGGGGTCGGAGAACGGCTCGTACAAGACGATCAGCGAGCTGCGCGAGATGGTCGAGGTCACCGGCCGGCCGGTACGCCAGCGCACCACCGAGTACGGCAGCCCCACGGCCGAGCGGCTGGCCGCCGCGCAGGCGAGCGACGGGGTGTGCCAGAGCGTGAGAAGAATCTTGCCGATGGCGTAGTTATAACAAGTTCTAACAAGGCTTGCGCCCGGCACGGGAGGCACTGGAAGAATCATCACTCCACTGGAGAGAGGTTCATCGTGCGGTTTGGTCGACACCGTGCCGCGCTGCCTCCCGTGCAGCGACGCAGGAAGGCGCTCCAACGCGGCCTGCTGGCCGGTCTCGCCGCCGTGGCCGTCGCCGCCGGCAGCCTCTACGTGGTCCTCGGCGGCGGTCCCGCCCTGTGCGTGTCACGAGAGCCTGTTCTGGTCAGCGTGGCCGCCGCCGTGGACGTCGCGCCGGCGGTCATGGAGGCCGCCGGGCGCTTCAACGAGACCAAGACGTCGGTCGGCGGGCGGTGCGTGCTGGTCCAGGTGACCGAGCAGCCGTCGGCCACGGTGCTGCGCACGCTGATCGGCGACCGGGCCGGCGTGCTGCACGAGCGTCCCGACGGCTGGATCGCCGACTCCTCCGCCTGGATCAGGCTGGCCCGCAGCCAGGGCGCGAGCGCGCTGCCCGCGGGGGAGACCGTGGTGGCCACCTCGCCGCTGGTGTTCGCCACGCGGTCGTCGCTGGCCCGGCGCTTCTCGGTGGGCGGGACCGAGATGAACTGGCGGATGGTCTTCCCGCCGACCCTGCGCGGGCGGCTGACGCCCAACTCCGACGAGCCCGACGTCGTACGCGTGCCCGACCCGTCCCTGGTGGGGGCGGGGATCGCGACCGTCGCCGCGGCCAGGGACGTCGTGGGCACCGGGCCGGCCGCCGACAAGGCGCTGACCGCGTTCGTCCGGTGGGCGCAGGCCGGGTCGGCCCCCGACTACCGCAGCATGCTCGACGCCGTGGACGACCGCGGGTTCTGGCAGCGGCCGGTGGTCATCGTCCCGGAGCAGTCGGTGTGGAACCACAACCGGGTGCCCTCGTCCGACCCGGTCGTGGCGTTGCACCCGCGCGAGGGCACGATCGACCTCGACTACCCCTACGTCGTCACGGCCGCCGATCCGGCCGTCGCGGAGGCGTCCACGGCCTTCGCCGACTGGCTGAAGGGCGGCCAGGCGCAGGAGATCGTCCGGCGGGCCGGGTTCAGGTCGGGCGACGGCAGGCTGGGGCCGCTCTCGCCGGGCCCGCAGATCCCGTCGCAGGCGCCGCGGACCAGGCCGTCGGTGTCGCAGCAGGACATCGACGAGGCGCTGCGGGCCTGGAGCAGGCTGGCGCCGCCGACCAACATCCTCGTCCTGGCCGACACCTCCAGGCACATGGCCGAGCCGCTGAACGGCAGCACCAAGGTGCGCATCGCGCTGGCCGCGGCCAAGATCGGGCTCCAGCTCTTCCCGAACTCCACGCACATGGGCATGTGGGAGTTCGCCGACAAGGTGGGGAGCACCAGGAACTACCGGGAGCGCGTCAGGCTGGGCCCGATCAGCGAGCCGGAGTCGGGCCAGGTGCTGCGGCGCAGCGTCCTCGACGAGCTGACCAGCACGATCGCCCCCCACCCCGACCTGGACAGCTCGCTCTACGACGCGATACTGAGCGGGTTCCGCAGGGTCGGCGGCGACTACCGCGACGACATGAACAACACGCTGCTGGTGATCACGGCCGGCCAGGACGACGGCAAGGGCGTCAAGCTCCCGCGGCTTCTCAGCACGCTGCGGAACGAGTGGGACCCGGACAAGCCCATCCAGATCGTCATCATCGCGTTCGGCAAGGACGTGGACCGCGGCAGCCTGTCGCAGATCGCGGCGGTCACGAACGGCTCGCTGCACGTGGCGCAGGAGCCCGGGGAGATCATCGACGTCTTCCTCGGCGCGCTGGCCCGCAGGCTCTGCCACCCGACCTGCAAGCCGGCCGCCTGAGGGGATGCCGGTCGCCCGGCACCCCCCGGCCTGGATCTGGCCTAGATCTGCTGCACGGTGGCGTTCTCGCCGCGATGGTGGAGGTGGGACACGAGCTTGTCCAACGACCACGCGCCGCTGCCCAGCAGCGCCAGCATCAGGAACGACCACGAGAACATGGCCGCGGTCTCGCCCCCGTTCTGCAACGGGAACAAGCCCTTGGGCAGGTGGACGGTGAAGTAGGCGTAGGCCATCGTGCCCGAGCAGAGCAGGGCGGCGATACGGGTGGCGAGCCCGATGAGGACGAGGCCGCCCGCGCCGAGCTCGATCACCCCCGCCCACCAGTCGGGCCACTGGCCTACGGAGGGGGTCGTTCCGCCGTACGGACCGCCGAGTACGCCGAACAGAGTGGCGGCCCCGTGGCAGGCGAACAGCAGGCCCACCACGATGCGGAACAGCGACAGCGCGGCGTCACGAAGCTTGGTCATCGACGTGTCCAGACCTCAGACCCGCTGCCAGAGCGCCGGGACGTTCGGCGGCTCCCAGCCCGCGATGGCCGTGTGGGGCTGCAGGCACCGGTAGGAGACGCCGTTGTAGGTGACCGTGCTGCCCGTGGTGTAGGCCGTGCCGGCCTTCCAGGTGCCCGAGGCCGTCGTGGTCGGCGTCGGGGTCGGGGTGGGCGTGGGGGTCACGGTCGGGGTGGGAGTGGGGGTGGGCTGACCGCCGCCGCCGATCTGCAGGTCGATGCAGGAGTAGAAGGCGTTGGAGGTGTCGGAGATGTTCCAGATCGCCAGGACCTTCTGGCGGCCGGAGTAGCCGGACAGGTTCACCGTGTGCGAGATGGTCGACGGCGGCTGCTGGCCGTTGCCGTTGAAGACGGCGACTCGGGTGCCGCCGATGTAGTACTCGTAGTTGAGCGTGGCGTGCCTGGCGGTGAACGTCCAGGTGAAGGTCACCGAGCTGCCCACGGAGGTGGCCGGCCACGGCTTGCTCTCGTCACTGAGCTGGGCGAACTGGCCGAGGTTGGCGTTGCAACTGCGCAGGCCCTTGGGGCCTTCCACGCTCTGCGGCTCATAGACGATCTGGCCGCAGTCGGCCACCTTGCCCTGGGCGCAGTTCGCCTGCCGGCTGGGGGGTGAGTTCACATAGCCGTGGGCGAACGCGGGAGAGGTGTTGAACACCGCCGTGGCGATGGTGATCACCGCCACGGCGACTAACGTGAGAGTCCTTCGCATTGAAGCGGCTCCTTTACATGGGGGGATAGTCCAAATGTAAAGGAAAGTTTCCTAACGGTAAACGGTCGGCTTACCAGAATTCCGGACTCTCGTCAGAGGCTCAGCGCGTCACGATGTAATCGCGCGGGTCACGGGGGGCGCGCTCGCGCGGCGGCGCCGCGGCGTGCCCGATCGCCACGCAGCCCATCGGGTCCCACGACTCCGGCAGGTCGAGCACCCGCCTCACCACCGGACGGCAGAACATCGTGGAGGACACCCACGCCGAGCCCAGCCCCTCGACCGCGAGCTGGATGAGGAAGTTCTCCACGCCGGCGCCCGTCGCCACGACGAACATCTCCCGCTCGGCGGCGTTGCGCCGGTCGTCGCGGTAGGTGTGGGAGCCCTCCATCACCAGGCACGGCACCACCAGGTAGGGGGCGTCGCGCAGGACGTCGCCGCGCCTGACCCGCTTGGCGATCGACTCCTCGGTGAAACCGTCGCCGCGCAGGTCCTCGATCCACGCCTCGCGCATGGCGTCGAGCAGCTCGGTGCGCGTGCGCGCCGACTCGACCAGCACGAACCGCCAGGGGGTCGTGTGGTGCGGCGCCGGCGCCGCGATGCCCGCGGCCACCGCCCTGCGCACCGCCCCGCCGTCGACCGGCCGGTCGGAGAACCCCCTGATCGTACGGCGGGCGAACACGACGTCGCGGGAGCCGAAGCGGAACAGGTCCTCGTCGGCCGGACGGACGAGCGGCCTGACCCCCGGGCCGTCGTCGTCGGTCACCAGATGGCCGAGGCCGCGCACGATCGCCACGGGAACGCCGTCGAGCTTGCCCTTGACCAGCTCGGCCGCGCTCGCGATCTCGTCGGCCAGCGCGGTGACGGTGGCGCTGAGCGCGTTGCCGTAGGAGTCGGAGGTGCCCCGGAAGTCGTCGAGCGGACGCACCCCGGAGACGCCGATCGCCACGTCGGTCTGCCCGTTGCGCCACGGACGCCCGAACGTGTCGGACAGGATCACCCCCACCCGCGCGTCGAGCCCGGCCCTGATCCGCGCCGCGGAGGCGTCGGGGTCCTCGGGCAGCAGCAGGACGGTGCCGGGCTCGGTGTTGGAGGCGTCGACCCCGGCCGCGGCCATCACGAAACCGTGGCGGGTCTGGGCGATCACCGTGTCGCCGACCCTGGCGACCACCCGCTCGGTCTCCTCCTCGATCGCGCCGGCCCGGTCGGGCGCCCGGCGGACGCGCCCCTCCGCCTTGCTCACGATCTTCGAGGTGACCACCACGATGTCGCCGTCGCGCAGGTCGGCCTCCTTGAGCAGGGCCGCCACCTCGTCGCCCGGCCGGACCTCGCCGATGCCGGTGACGGCGATGACCTCGATCCGTCGCGTGCTCATCGGGCCAGCTCCAGGGCCAGGTCGAGCGCCGTACGGGCGATGTCGGCGGTTGCCTCGGCGTCGTGCATGAGGATCGGACGGGACACTACGCGCACGCCGTCGAGCGCCACCCCGGAGTCCTCCTCGGCCACCAGCCAGCCGTCGACCAGGCCGGAGCCGTAGAGGTCGAGCACGGCCTGGGCCGAGGTCTCCACGCCGATGGCCGTCAGGCACGCGTCGGCCATGCCGCGCACGGGCGCGCCGCCGATGATGGGGGAGACGCCGACCACGGTCTTGGCCGCGACCGCCTCGCGGATGCCCGGGACCTGGAGGATCGTGCCGATGCTCACCACCGGGTTGGACGGCGGCAGGATGACCACGTCGGCCTGCTCGATCGCCTTCAGCACGCCCGGCGCGGGCTTGGCCGTCTCGACGCCCACCAGCGCGAACGACTCGGCCGGGACCGAGGCGCGCAGGCGCACCCACCACTCCTGGAAGTGCACGGCCCGTTTGCCGCGCTCGTCGGAGATCACCACATGTGTCTCACAGCGGTCATCGGTCATCGGCAGCAGCCGCACGCCCGGCTGCCAGCGCGCGCACAGGGCCTCGGTGATCTGCGAGAGCGGGTAGCCCGCCTCCAGCATCTGCGAGCGGACGATGTGGGTGGCGAAGTCGCGGTCGCCCAGCCCGAACCACTGCGGCTCGACCCCGTAGGCGGCCAGCTCCTCCTTGACGACGTGGGACTCGTTGGCCCTGCCCCAGCCCTGCTCCTCGTCGATGCCGCCGCCCAGGGTGTACATGACGGTGTCGAGGTCGGGGCAGACGCGCAGGCCGAACAGGGTGATGTCGTCACCCGTGTTGCCGATGACGGTGATCGAGGCGTCGGGTGCGGTGGCGCGCAGGCCGCGCAGGAAACGGGCGCCGCCGATACCGCCGGCGAGGGACACGATGTGCATGTGTCCCAGTCTTCCACCGGCCTCTGACATCCCCGTGGGGGGAGTGGTTCTGTCCTACTTCATGGCAGAGAAGTTCCAGGTATGGGGGTAAATGGGATGGAAGAGGTTCTTGGGACGCCCGCCGCGAAAGTCGGCAATGTGGCAAACTCCCTTCGGGCCAAAGGGTCCGATGGGGGTTACTCATGAGCAAACTCAATGCCGCCCGACTACGGGAGCCGGCAGCCTGGATCATGCTCGTCACCGGGCTGCTGGACGTCGTCCTGACGATCGGCCACGTCCTGATCGGCGCGGGCGGCTCGCTCGACGGCGGGTTCGCCGGCCGTGCCGCCGCGAACCTGCCGGGCCTGACCAGCCCGGTCGTGACCGGGCTGTTCGTGGGTGCCGTGCTGCTGGTGACCAGGGCGGGCGAGCGCTCGCCCAAGGCCAGGACCATCGCCTACGGCTCGGCCGCCGGCCTCGGGCTCGCCGCCGTGTTCGGCGCGCTGGCGCTGATCGTCGGGCTGTTCGCCGGGGGCGGCTTCCGCGGGGTGGTCGAGTACGTCCTCACGGGCGTGCCCACGCTCGCGCTGACCGTCGTCGGCCTGGCCTACCTGCTCCCCGAGGTCATGTCCGACCGTTCCGCCATCCCGACCCTCGACGGGTACGGCCGCCCGACCACCCACTACGGCCAGCCCCAGCAGTTCGGCCAGTCCGACCAGCCCCAGTACGGCCGCCCCCAGCAGTTCGGCCAGCCGGACCAGCCCACCTACGGCCAGCCGGACCAGCCCGCTTACGGCCAGTCCGACCAGCCCGGCCACGGCTCCGACCAGCCGTCCCAGCCCGCGTACGCGCAGCCGCACGCCGCGCCGACCCCCTACGGCCAGCAGCCCGCGCTCGCGCAGCTCCCCCCGGGCCAGGACGCCCAGCCCGCCGCTCCCGCCCCCCAGCCCGCCTCCTCCGGCTACGCCCCCCAACCGCCGTCGGGCCAGATCCCCGCAGCTCCGGGCTACGCCCCCCAACCCCCCTCGGGCCAGCAGACCCCGGGCTACGCCCCCCAGCCCCCCTCCTCCGGTTACGAGCCCCAGCCCGCCTCCAACGGGTACGCCCCCCAGCCGCCGTCCGGCCAGCAGTCGACCGTCGCCTTCGGCCAGCAGTCGGCCAACAACCATCAGGACCAGCAGGCGCCCTACGCCCAGCAGGACCAGCAGTCGGCTTTCGGGCAGCAGGACCAGCAGGCCCCCTTCGGTCAGCAGGACCAGCAGTCGGCTTTCGGTCAGCAGCCCGGCTACGGCGCCCAGGCGACGAACCCCGGCGGGCAGCCCGGCGGAGGCTACGGCCACCAGCCCCCGAGCTACGGCGGCCAGTCGGAGCCCTCCGGCTACGGCCAGCCCGAGCCCTCCATCCCCGGCTACGGCCAGCCCGCCCCCGCCTTCGGCCAGTCCGACCCCTCGGGCTACGGCCAGCCCGCGCCCGCCTTCGGCCAGCACGACGCCACCGCCCCCGGCTACGGCCACCAGCCCGAAACCCCTGTCCCGCAGGCGGCCGACGCCCAGTCCCCCTACGCCCCCCCCCCCCCCGGCGCCCAGCCCGCCTACGGCCAGGCCCAGCCTCAAGGCCAGCAGCCCGCCTACGGGCAGCCCGACCAGACGCCGTTCGGCCAGCCGTCGCAGGGGCCGTCGCAGGGCAGGCAGCCCGAGCCCCCCTTCGGCCAGCCCTCCCACGGCCAGCAGCCCGACCAGCCCCCCTTCGGTCAGCAGCCCTCCCACGGCGGGCAGCCCGAGCCGTACCAGCAGCAGCCCTACCAGCCGGCCAGGGCCGCGCTCCCCGCCGCGTCCACCGACCAGCCCGGACGCCAGCCCGACTCCCCGTTCCCCCCGGCGCCCGAGCGCCCGTACGGCCAGGCCGACCAGCCCTTCGGGCACCCCCAGGGCCCGGCCGGACAGCCGTTCGCACAGCCGGGCACGCAGCCGGGCGCGCAGCAGGACCAGGGCTTCCCGCCGCAGAGCTTCGGCCAGGACCAGGGGTACGCCCCACCGGCCTACACCCCGTCCGAGACGCTCCCCGACTCCGGCTATCAGCCGCCCGCCGGCGAGTACACCCCCGCGCCCTACGTCCCGGCCGACAGCCAGCCCAGCGCGTACGGCCAGGCCGGCTACCCCACCCCCGACAACCCGTACGCCCCGAGGGACGGCTCCCAGAGCACCTTCGGCGACCAGGCGTACCCGAGCGGCGAGACCAGCCCGAGCGTCCCGTACCCGCAGGCGGAGCAGCAGCAGCCGTACCTCGACCGCCAGAGCGCCTTCGACCAGCAGGGCGGCCAGCCGTTCACCGGCTACTCGGGCCACGAGTACGCCACCCCCGCCTACCAGGAGCCGGACCCGCCCGTCGACCCGCGCTCCCAGCAGCTCCTGGACGCCTACCAGCAGGCCGAGACCTACCAGAGCTCGACGGCCGCCTCCGGCACTCAGCCCGACCTGAGGGTCCCCGACTACGGCGGCCAGCCGGCCAGGCCGTACGACGACCCGTTCGGCCACCCGCAGCAGGGTCAGCCGTACCAGCAGCAGCAGAACGCGTACGAGCCCCAGCAGCAGGGCCAGTACGAGCCCCAGACCTACCGCCCCACCCACCAGGCCCCGGCCGGGTGGACCGAGGCGCAGGGCGAGTCGACGATGCGGCTCGACCCCTCGCAGTTCGGGGACGCCCTCGGCGCCCAGAACCGCCCGGGTGACGACCCAATCGACCCAACGGCCATATACACGCCCAACGAGCCACGCAGGTAACGGACCGGCAAACGACGGCTAGAGAGAAGGTGGCCCAAAGGGCGGGCGTCTACCCCGCCCTGCTACGGTTCCGACCGCTGACAGCGTTGAACGAACCGGGTCGAAGCCTTGCTGTGCAGGGGGTCTCGGCCTGGTGCGAACACCACATGCCGAGCACACCGGGGCGAGAGTCGGTCTTTCCCCGGATACCGTCATGCCGCTTGACGTCACGTACGGCACGCGCGTGTAATTACAACCATGTTGTTACGCCTTCCCTTGGGTGGGTAGGAGGAAGGCGTCCATGGGGGGCTCCATTGCGGGCGGGCGGCAGGGAGGTGTGCAGTGACCGATCCGGTCATCGCACAGGATCAGCTTGACGCTGAAGAACTCGGATGGCAGGAGCGTGCGTTGTGCGCGCAGACCGATCCGGAGGCGTTCTTCCCGGAAAAAGGCGGCTCCACCCGAGAAGCCAAGAAGGTCTGTCGATCGTGTGAGGTCCGTGCCGAGTGCTTGGAATACGCACTCGAACACGATGAGCGATTCGGCATCTGGGGTGGGTTGTCGGAGCGGGAGCGCAGACGGATCAAGCGCCAGGCCGTTTAGGGGATATGAGCGAAAGGGTCACGCGGTAGCCCGCGTGACCCTTTTTCGCGTGTGGTCACACCTGTAGGGTGGGCGCGCCTGATCAACGCTGGAGTCGCCCGACCATGACACGTCCCCTCGTCACCGTGATCGTCGTCGCCCATGATGGCGGGCGCTGGCTGGGGGAGACGTTGCGTGCGCTGGCCGGTCAGAGCCGCAGGCCGGAGCGCGTCGCGGGCGTCGACAACGGCAGCAGGGACGGCTCGGCAGACCTGCTCGCGCAGACGCTCGGCCCGTCCAACGTGCTCGCGCTGCCGCGCTCGGCCTCGTTCGGGGACGCGGTGGCGGAGGTGCTGGACAAGCTGCCGCCGTGCGGCCAGAACGAGTGGCTCTGGCTGCTGCACGACGACTGCGCGCCCGACCGGCGGGCGCTGGAGGCCCTGCTCACGGCGGCCGAGCAGGACCCCAAGGCGGCGGTGCTCGGCCCGAAGCTGCGCGACTGGCTCGACCGCAGACGCCTGCTCGAACTGGGCGTGACCGTCGGCCTCACCGGGCGCAGGGACACCGGGCTGGAGCCGCGCGAGTTCGACCAGGGGCAGCACGACGGCACCCGGGAGGTGCTCTCGGTCTCCACGGCGGGCATGCTGGTCCGCCGCGACGTCTGGGAGCGGCTCGGCGGCCTCGACCCGCTGTTCCCGCTCTTCCGCGACGACCTCGACCTGTGCTGGCGGGTACGCAACGCCGGCCACAGGGTGCTGGCGGTGACCTCGGCGGTGGCCTGGCACGCCGAGGCGGCGGCGCGCAGGCGACGGCGGATCACGGTCAGCGGCGACCATCCGCGCAGGCTCGACCGGCGGAACGCGATGTTCGTCATCATGGCGAACCTGCCGTTCCGCGTGATGTTGTGGGCACTCGTCCGGAACCTGGCCGGGTCGGCCCTGCGCACGCTGCTGTTCCTGCTGGGCAAGCAGCCGGCGAACGCGCTGGACGAGATGGTGGCGCTGGGGTCGATCCTGGTGCACCCGTTCCGGCTGCTGAAGGCGCGCAGGGCTCGCCGCGACGGCCGTAAAAAGGGATTTATCCGTATAAAGCGGTTGCTGACGCCGCCGGGAGGCGCCTACCGGCGGCTGACCGACATGGTGCAGAGCTTCCTCGCCGGCGAGACCCCCGTGGACTCCACCGGCCGCCACCACCACCACTCCGCCACCGAGGACGACGAGGCGAGCACACCGGCGGACACCGGCGCGGTCAAGGGCTTCCTCCGGCGTCCGGGCGTCGTCCTCATGCTCGCCCTCGCCGTGATCTCGCTGGTCGCCGAACGGTCGCTGCTCGGCGGCGACCGGCTGGGCGGCGGCGCGCTGGTCCCGGTGACCGGCGGCGCGGGGGACCTGTGGCGGTTCTACACCGAGGGCTTCCACGACATCGGGCTCGGCTCCACCGACTGGGCGCCGCCGTACGTGGCGCTGCTGGCGGTGGCCTCGACGCTGGCGCTGGGCAAGACGTGGCTGGCCGTGTCCGTGCTGCTGCTCGGCTCGGTGCCGCTGGCCGGGGCGTCGGCGTACCTGGCGACCAGGCACATCATCCCGGCGGTGCCCGCGCGGGCCTGGGCGGCGGGGACGTACGCGCTGCTGCCCGTCGCCACCGGCGCGATCGCGGCCGGGCGGCTCGGCACGGCGGTGGTGTTCGTGCTGGTCCCGGTGTACGCCGCGCTCGGCACCACGCTGCTGTCCGGCGAGCGGCGCCGCGCCAGGCGCGCGGCCTGGGCACTCGGGCTGCTGCTGGCCGTGGGGACCGCGTTCGTCCCGCTGGTGTACCCGCTCTTCGCGGTGCTCGGCGTGCTGGCCGCCGTCGCGTACGGCGGGGTGCGGCGCGGCGTGGTGACCTCCATGGCGGTCGCGCTCGCGGTGCCCGTCGTGCTGCTGTTCCCCTGGCTGGCCGGGCTGGTCGCGGACCCGGGCCGCATCCTGCTGGAGGCGGGCCTGCATGATCCCGCCCTGGTGGAGGCGGGGCTCGCGCCGGAGTCGCTGCTCGCGCTCAGCCCGGGAGGGCCGGGGCTGCCGCCGTTCTGGGTGACGGCCGGGCTGGTGGTGACCGCGCTGGCCGCGCTGCTCATGCGCCGCCAGCGGATGATCGTCGCGATCGGCTGGGGCGTCACGCTGTACGGCGTGCTGGCGGCCATCCTGGTCAGCCGGATCGGCGTCGAAGGGGCGCGGGCCTGGCCCGGCGTGCCGCTGGCGTTCGCGGGGACCGGGCTGCTGGTGCTCGTGGGCCTGACCGCGCACCGGCTGGCCGAGCTGCGGGCCGGCGGCGGGCTGCGCAGACTGGGCGCGACCCTGGTGGTGGCCGCCGCCGTGAGCACGCCGATCCTGGCCGCCGGCTACTGGATGGCGTACGGGGTGCGCGGCCCGCTGACCGGCGACGCGCCCGAGACGCTGCCCGCGCTGGCCACCTGGAGCACCCGGCACGGCGAGCGCACGCTGCTGATCAAGGGGCACGCCTTCACCGTGCTGCACGGCCGTACCCCGTTGATCGGCGAGGCCGAGCTGCCGGTCGCGTCCGAGGGCCGTACGAAGGTCGCGGTCGCGGCGCAGGGCCTGGTCGGCGGGCGCGGCGGGACCGACGCGGCGACGCTGGCCGAGCACGGGATCGCCATGGTGGCCGTGGCCGCGCCGGTGCCGCCGGAGCTCGCCAGGTCGCTCGACTCGCAGCCGTCGTTGGAACGCATGAGCCTGTCGGAGGCGGGCGGCCTGTGGCGGCTGGCCGAGCCGGTCACCCGCGTGGCCGCCGAGCCGGCCGACGTCCTGCACACGCCCTGGTTGTGGGCCCAGGGGGCGCTGGCCCTGATCGTGCTGGCCCTGGCCACGCCCGGACGCCGGGAGAGCGGCGCGGTCGAGGGCGTCGAAGCGCCCGTGCCCGCGCCGGCGGGGGTGCGATGAAGGCGTTCGTGGAGAACAGGTTCGGCCTGCTGGTGCTGGTCGTGGTGGCGCTGTCGGCCCTGTACGGCGTCGCGTTCGTCACCCGTCCGGCCCCCGCCCCGGCCAAGGCGGAGGGGCCGAGGAAGGTGGCCGTCGAGTCGGTGACCGCCGTCTGCCCCGGTGCCAAGGGTGCTCAGATGAACGTCTACCTGCCCGGACGCCTGTCCCGCGAGGTCATGAAGAACGCCGAGCCGTACGTGACGAACGGCCCGGGAGCGCTCGAAGCCGGATACACCACCCGGGTGACCTCAGGCGCGGCCCGCGGGCTGTCCGGGGTGCGCTGCACCGAGCCGGCGCAGGCCGCCTGGCTGGTCGGCCCCGGTCCCGCGGCGGCCGACGTGGTCCTGCACCTCACCAACGCCGACAAGGCCCCGGCCCAGGCCGACGTCGAGGTGTACGCGGCCGAGGGCCTGGTCTCCGGCGACAAGGGCCGCGGCCTGGAGCTCGCGCCGGGCGAGCACAAGGAGATCGACCTCAGGACGCTCGCGCCCTCGGCGGACGTCATGGCCGTCGGCGTCACCACCGTCTTCGGCCGACTGGCGGTGGCGGCCAGGGCGTCGATGCAGGCCGGCGGCGTGGACTGGCTGCCGCTCGCCGCGCCCCCGGCCACCCGCGTGGTGGTGCCCGGCATCCCCGGCGGCGGCGGCAGGCGCGAGCTGCTGGTCGCCGCCCCCGGCGAGAACGACGTGTCGGTGCAGGTCAAGGCGGTCAGCCAGGACGCCGAGTACGCGATGAAGGGCCGCGAGACCATCGACGTGCCGGCGGGCAGCGTGGTCGCGATGGACGTGACCACCGGGATCGGCGGCGAGTCGGCCGCGCTCGTGCTCACCGCGCCGGAGCCGATCGTGGCCGGGCTCGTCGTCGCCGGCACCGGCGTGCGGCAGGACGTGGCGTTCACGGCGGGCACGCCCCCGCTCGACCTGGGCAGCGCGGTCGCGGGCAACGGGCCCGGCACGCGGCTGCTGTTCACCGCGCTCGGCGGCCCCGGCGAGGTCCGGGTGCAGGAGGTGCCGGTGAAGGGCGAGCCGGGCAGGCCGTACGACGTGGCGGTGCCCGCCGGGCGGACCAAGGAGGTGCGGCTGCGCGGCAAGGGCGAGTTCGCCGTGGTCGTCACGCCCGTGTCGGGCCAGGTCTACGGCGGCCGGGTCATCGAGGAGCGGCAGAAGGACGGGCTGCTCGTCACGGCCCAGCCGCTCGCGCCCGCGCGCATGTGGACGATGCTGCCCGCGCTGACCGACAGCCCCCTCGCCGTGCTGCCCTGACCCGGGTCACCCGGGCCGGACGGGTCAGCGGCGGTCGTCGTAGCCCGGGTCGACGGTCTCGGGGGCGAGGCCGAGCAGCGTGGCGACCTGCTCGACCACCGTGTCGTGCACCATCGCGCCCAAGGTGTCGCGGTCGCGGGCACGGGCCTCCAGCGGGCGGCGGTAGATCACCACAGAGGCGGGCGACTGGCCGCTGGCCGCGTCGGCGCGGCCGAACGGGATGGGCTCGGTGCCCATGCTCGGGCCGTCGCCCAGCTCGTTGAGCGGCGGCACCTCCTCGACCGCGAACTCCACGGCGGACAGCTGTTTGTCCCATCGCGGCCGGAGCCGGTCGACGGCGTCGAGCACGAGGTCGTCGAAGCGCTCGCTGCGGGAACGGGCCATGGGGACGTGGGAGGGGGCGAGGGGGCCGCGCAGGCCACGACCGTGGCGATCGCGCCGTCTGGGACCGCGCTTTGGAGTCACCGACCAAGTGTAAGGGCACCCGCCCGCGAACCCCCGGAACCCCCGCCCCGCGTCATCGCGGTCCGGAGCGGGGGTCGAGGAACTCGCGGTACTGCTCCATCCACGTCAGCACGTCGCGCAGCGGCTCGGGACGCAGCCGGCACGGGCGCCACTGCGCCTGCCGGCCCTGCTCCACGAGCCCCGCGCGGGCCAGCACCTTCACGTGCTTCGAGACGGCCGGCAGCGTGAGGTCGAACGGTTCGGCCAGCTCGCCGACGGTCGCCTCGCCCTCGGTCAGCCGGGCGAGCATCGCCCGCCGCGTCGGGTCGGCGAGGGCCGCGAAGACGGCGTTCAGCTGATCGTCCCGGCTCATCACTTTCCTTGGTGGTTAATTAACTGATGGAGAAAGTACAAGGCGACCGGTGTGGCGTCAACGGCGACGGGGCAAGGTTGTCCCTCAGGCGCGCGCATCGGTGCATGTGGGTGGAAAGCCTGCGACAGGTGTCCGAATTGTGGCGACACGCTCGTTAAGAGCGCTCAGATAGTGGCGCCTCGCACTCTTAGCAGATACGGTCCCTCCGTGAGCCCCGTCCGCCGCTGTTCCCGCACCGCTTGCAGCCAGCCTGCCGTCTTCACGCTCACGTACGTATACGCCGACTCGACCGCAGTTCTCGGCCCTCTGGCGACGTACGCCGAGCCACACTGTTACGACCTGTGCGCCGAACACGCCGAGCGGCTGACCGCTCCCCGCGGCTGGGAGGTCGTCCGGCTCCCCACCGACGGCAACTCCCCCAGCTCGGACGACCTGGAGGCGCTGGCCAACGCGGTCAGGGAGGCCGCCAGGCCCACACCGTCCGGCAGCGGCGAGCCGGTTGGCCAAGGGGTCGAGGTCGGGCGCAGGGGCCACCTGCGCGTTCTTCGGTCGGCCCAGCAGCACCGCGACCGGTAGGCTCGTTTCACACGACAAACGACCTAGGGCGGAGCTGAAGAGTGGGCGACCTCGCCAAGATCTTCAAGGCGTACGACGTTCGCGGGGTGGTTCCCGGCGAGCTCGACGAGCCGATCGCCGAGGCCGTGGGGGCGGCGTTCGTCGAGGTGACCGGGGCCGTGTCCGTCGTCGTCGCCCATGACATGCGCGAGTCGTCCGTGCCGCTGGCCGAGGCGTTCGTCAGGGGCGCCCGCTCGCGCGGGGCCGACGTCGTGTTCGCCGGGCTGGGCTCCACCGACCTGCTCTACTACGCCAGCGGCAGCCTGGGCCTGCCCGGCGTGATGTTCACCGCCAGCCACAACCCGGCCCAGTACAACGGGATGAAGATGTGCCGCGGCGGTGCGGTGCCGATCGGCGGCGAGACCGGGCTGAGCGAGATCCGCGACCGCGCGGCCGAGCTGGTGGGCGCCGCCACCGCCGCCCCGACCGGGTCGCTGATCGAGAAGGACCTGCTGTCCGGCTACGCCCACCACCTGCGCTCCCTCGTCGACCTGGCGGCGATCCGGCCGCTCAAGGTCGTCGTCGACGCGGGCAACGGCATGGCCGGCCACACGGTCCCGGCCGTGTTCGAGGGCCTGCCGCTGGAGCTGGTCCCGCTCTACTTCGAGCTCGACGGCGACTTCCCCAACCACGAGGCCAACCCGCTGGAGCCGCAGAACCTCCTCGACCTGCAGCGGGCCGTCGTCGAGAGCGGCGCCGACCTGGGCCTCGCCTTCGACGGCGACGCCGACCGCTGCTGGGTGATCGACGAGCGCGGCGCGTCCGTCTCGCCGTCGGCCGTCACGGCCCTGGTGGCCACCCGCGAGCTGGCCAAAGACCCCGGCGGCACGATCATCCACAACGTGATCACCTCGCTCGGCGTGCCCGAGATCGTCCGCGAGCACGGCGGCGAGCCCGTGCGCACGCGCGTCGGCCACTCCTTCATCAAGGCGGAGATGGCCCGCACCGGCGCGATCTTCGGCGGCGAGCACTCGGCCCACTACTACTTCCGCGACTTCTGGTTCGCCGACTCGGGCCTGCTCGCCGCGATGCACGTGCTGGCCGCGCTGGGCGAGCAGGACCGCCCGCTGTCGCAGGTGGTGGCGGCCTACTCCCGCTACCACGCCTCCGGCGAGCTCAACAGCGCGGTCGCCGACCAGGGCGAGGCGCTGGCGCTCGTGCGCGCGGCCTTCGCGGGCCGCGGCGAGGTCGACGAGCTCGACGGCCTGACGATCACCGGCCCCGACTGGTGGTTCAACCTGCGCGCGTCCAACACCGAGCCGCTCCTCAGGCTGAACGCCGAGGCGGCCGACGAGAGCAAGATGAAGGCGATCAAGGACGAGGTCCTCGCCATCGTGGGAAGGGTGTCACTGTGAAGATCGACGACTGGCTGCTGGAGATCCTGGCCTGCCCGGCCTGCAAGGCGCCGCTGCGCGCCGAGGCCGAGACCGAGGAGCTGGTCTGCACGGACTGCGGTCTGATCTACCCCGTGCGCGACGACATCCCCGTCCTGCTGGTCGATGAGGCAAGGAAGCCGTGACCTGGGAGCCCGGGCGGCTCGATGACCAGCATCACCTCACCGAGGCCGATCCGGGCGGCATGCTGCTCGCGGTCGCGGCCTCGGCCGCCCAGGTGCGCACGGGTCGCCGTGCCGCGGTCGAGGCCGGCGTCGACCGGCTGGTCGGCCAGGGCCGCCCGCGGGCCGTCGTGGTCGCGGGCATGGGCACGGCGGGCCTGACCGGCGACATCCTCGCGGCGGTGTGCGGCAACGGCGTGCCGCTGCCGATCATGACGCTGCGGTCCTACCAGCTCCCGGGCTGGGTCGGCGCGACCGATCTGGTCATCGCCGTCTCCGCCACCGGCGACGAGGAGGAGACGGTCTCCCTCGCCGTCCAGGCCGTCCGGCGGGGGTGCGGGCTGCTGGCCGTGTGCCCGCCGGGCTCGCCGCTGGAGGCCGTGGCCGTGCAGGCGTCGGCGATCCACGTCCCGGTGCGGCCCGACGGTCCGCCCAGGGCCGCCCTGTGGCTGCTGACGATCCCGGTGATCGTGGCCGCGTCCGCGCTCGGGCTGGTCACGGCCGGGCCCGAGGTGTTCGAGCGGGTGGCCGCGACCCTTGAGGACATCGCCAACCGCTGCCGTCCCTCCAGCGAGTCCTTCGTCAACCCGGGCAAGTCCCTCGCCATGGATCTGGCCGAGAGCATCCCGATGATCTGGGGTTCCTCGCCCGTGGCCCGTGCCGCGGCGTACCGGCTGGCCTGCCAGCTCAACGAGACCGGCAAGTACCCCGCCGTCTTCGGCGAGCTGCCCGAGGCGGGCCACAACCAGGTGGCCGCCCTGGAGGGGCCGCTGGCCGAGCGGGACATCTTCGCCGACACGGCCGGGCCGACGCTCAGGCTCGTCATGCTGCGCGACGTCGAGGAGCATCCTCAGGTGACGCGGCAGCGCGAGGCGTCGCTGCGGCTCGCGCGCGACCGGGACGTGCCGGTCAGCGAGCTGACCGCGGAGGGGCTGCATCCGCTCGAACGGCTGGCCGCGCTCGTCGGCCTGGCGGACTACGCCGCCACCTACCTGGCCCTCGGCTACGCGCTCGATCCGACGCCTGTGGCCACGATCACTGAGCTTCGGGCAAGGGTTTCGCAATAGGATCCCATGTCAGGTCCATGCAGGTGATCTTATGAGCGGAGACGACCGGTGAGCGCGAGTGGTGGCACCAAGGCAATCATTGCGGCGCTGAGCGCCAACCTGGCGATCGCGGTGGCGAAGTTCGTGGCGGCGTTCTTCACCGGGTCGTCCTCGATGCTGGCCGAGGGCATCCACTCCGTCGCCGACTCGGGCAACCAGCTCCTGCTCCTGATCGGCGGCAAACGGGCCCAGCGGGCCAGCGACAAGGCCCATCCCTTCGGCTACGGGCGCGAGCGGTACTTCTACGCGTTCGTGGTCGCCGTCGTGCTGTTCACCATCGGCGCGGTCTTCTCGATCTACGAGGGCTGGCACAAGATCTCCTCGCCGGCCGAGGTCGATGCGCCGATCTGGGCGTTCGCGGTGCTGATCTTCGCGATCATCGCCGAGGGCTTCTCGTTCCGTACGGCGGTCAAGGAGTCCAACCCGCTGCGCGGCAAGCAGTCGTGGTTCGCCTTCATCCGCCGTTCCAAGTCGCCCGAGCTGCCCGTCATCCTGCTGGAGGACCTGGGCGCGCTGCTCGGCCTGGTCTTCGCGCTGTTCGGCGTGACGATGGCCGTCGTCACCGGCGACGGCGTCTGGGACGGCATCGGCACCCTCATGATCGGCGTGCTGCTGGCCGTCATCGCGATCGTGCTGGCCGTCGAGACCAAGTCGCTGCTGCTCGGCGAGGGCGCCTCGCCCGAGGTCGAGGAGCAGATCCGGGTCGCGCTGGAGGGCGCCCCCGAGGTGACCAGGATCATCCACATGCGCACGCTGCACCTCGGCCCCGAGGAGCTGCTGGTGGCGGCCAAGATCGCGGTCGCACACGACGACACGGCCGGCGAGGTGGCCCGCGGCATCGACGAGGCCGAGCGACGCATCCGCGACGCCGTGCCGATCGCGCGGGTGATCTACCTGGAGCCCGACCTCGACCGGCTGCGTACGACCGCCGGCTGACGCTCAGCCCCGGGGCCGCAGCAGCCTCAGGGCCTTCTCCTTCTCGAAATCCAGGGCCCTGCGCGGCACCTGGATGCGGCCGATGCGCACGCCCAGCTCGCGCACGGCCGCGGCCACCTGGGGCTCGCTCAGCACGCGCAACGCGAAGGCCAGCTCGGCGGGCGAGACGTCGAACCGCTTCTCCAGCTCCACCCCCTGGGCCACGGCGGCGAGTTCGTCAGGACCGAATCTGCGGTGCGCACCGCGCTCCCGGACGGGCGGCAGCAGGCCCAGAGCCTCCCGGTACCGGAGCATTCGTGGGGACATGCCGAGCCGCTTGGCTGCTTCCGTGATGCGCATCCTTACATTCTTACGTCAGTTTCGCCGTCTCGGAGATGCGAGGCCGCCCGAGCGCCGCCTAAACTCGTCCGCGACACCAATCGTGACGCGAG
Source organism: Nonomuraea sp. NPDC047529 (assembly GCF_040642995.1). Taxonomy (NCBI): domain Bacteria; kingdom Bacillati; phylum Actinomycetota; class Actinomycetes; order Streptosporangiales; family Streptosporangiaceae; genus Nonomuraea; species Nonomuraea sp. NPDC047529. The sequence goes on from NZ_JBEYTJ010000018.1 coordinate 190,375, forward strand.
GGGAATCCCGATGGACTTCAAGGTCGCCGACCTTTCACTTGCCGACTTCGGCCGCAAGGAAATCCGGCTCGCCGAGCACGAGATGCCCGGCCTCATGGCGATGCGCAAGGAATACGCGGCCTCCCAGCCCCTCCGCGGCGCGAAGATCATGGGCTCCCTGCACATGACGATCCAGACGGCCGTGCTCATCGAGACGCTGGTCGCGCTCGGCGCCGAGGTCCGCTGGGTGAGCTGCAACATCTTCTCCACCCAGGACCACGCCGCCGCCGCGGTCGTCGTAGGCCCCGGCGGCACCCCGGAGGACCCGAAGGGCGTCCCCGTGTTCGCCTGGAAGGGCGAGACGCTGGAGGAGTACTGGTGGTGCACCGAGCAGGCCCTCACCTGGCCGAACGGTGACGCCCCCAACATGATCCTCGACGACGGCGGCGACGCCACGCTCCTCGTCCACAAGGGCGCCGAGTACGAGAAGGCCGGGGCCGTGCCCCCCGCCGGCGCCGACGACCCGGAGGAGTGGCACGTCATCATCGACCTGCTCACCCGCACGGTCGGCGAGGACAAGCGCTGGACCCGCATCGCCGAGAGCATCAAGGGCGTGACCGAGGAGACCACCACCGGCGTGCACCGTCTCTACGAGATGCACAAGAACGGCCAGCTCCTCTTCCCGGCGATCAACGTCAACGACTCGGTCACCAAGTCGAAGTTCGACAACAAGTACGGCTGCCGCCACTCCGTCATCGACGGCCTCAACCGCGCCACCGACGTGCTCATCGGCGGCAAGGTGGCCGTGGTCTGCGGCTACGGCGACGTCGGCAAGGGCTGCGCCGACGCGCTGCGCGGCCAGGGCGCCCGGGTCATCGTCACCGAGATCGACCCGATCTGCGCCCTCCAGGCGGCCATGGACGGCTTCCAGGTCACCACGCTGGAGGAGGTCGTCGGCATCGCCGACATCTTCGTCACCACCACCGGCAACTTCAACATCATCACCGCCGCGCACATGGCGCAGATGAAGCACCAGGCGATCGTGTCCAACATCGGCCACTTCGACAACGAGATCGACATGGCCGGCCTGGCCAAGCTGCCCGGCATCGTGAAGAACAACATCAAGCCGCAGGTCGACGAGTGGGTCTTCGCCGACGGCCACTCGATCATCGTGCTGGCCGAGGGCCGCCTGATGAACCTGGGCTGCGCCACCGGCCACCCCAGCTTCGTCATGTCCAACTCCTTCACCAACCAGGTGATCGCGCAGATCGAGCTGTTCACCAAGACGGCCGAATACCCGACCGGCGTCTACACGCTGCCCAAGCACCTCGACGAGAAGGTCGCCCGCCTGCACCTCGACGCGCTCGGCGTCAAGCTCACCGAGCTGACCAAGGAGCAGGCGGCCTACATCGGCGTGCACGTCGAGGGCCCGTACAAGTCCGACCACTACCGCTACTGATCCGCAGGGCGGCTCCGGGAGGGCCTGGTCCCTCCCGGAGCCGCTTCTTTCGCGAGGGGCTGGGCATGGATCTCTGGGAAAGCGGCGAGCGGCAGATCTCCTGGGCGGCGCGCTCGATGCCGGTGCTGACCGCCATCGGCGAGCGGTTCGCGCTCGAACGGCCGCTCGACGGGCTGAAGATCGCGGCCTGCCTCCACGTCACGGCCGAGACGGCCGTGCTCATGGGCGCGTTGAAGGCGGGCGGCGCCGAGATCGCGCTGGCCGCCTCCAATCCGCTGTCCACCCAGGACGACGTGGCCGAGGCCCTGCGCGCGTACGGGATCGCCGTGCACGCCCGTGCCGGGGTCGATCGCGCCACCTACTACCTGCACATCCACCGGGCCCTCGACCTCGGGCCCGACCTCGTGCTGGACGACGGCTGCGACCTGGTGAACATCCTGCACACCGAGCGCACCGACCTGCTGGACGGTGTGAGCGGCGGCTGCGAGGAGACCACGACCGGCATCATCCGGCTGCGGCAGATGGCGGCCGAGCAGGCGTTGCGGTTCCCGGTCGTGGCCGTCAACGACACCCGTACGAAGCGCATGTTCGACAACCGGTACGGCACCGGGCAGTCCACGCTCGACGGGATCATGCGGGCCACCAACACCATGCTCGCCGGCCGTACGGTCGTGGTGGCCGGGTTCGGGTTCTGCGGGCGCGGCGTGGCCGAGCGGGCCAAGGGGCTCGGCGCCCGGGTCATCGTCACCGAGATCGACGCGGTCAAGGCCCTCGACGCCACCCTCCAGGGCTACGAGGTGCGTCCCATGGCCCAGGCGGCGATGGTCGGCGACCTGTTCGTCACCGTGACGGGCAACCGGGACGTCATCAGGGCCGAGCACCTGTCGGTCATGAAGGACGGCGCGATCCTGGCCAACGCCGGCCACTTCGACGTGGAGATCGACGTACGGGCCCTCGACGAGATGGCGCACGAGGTGCACCGGGGGGTGCGCCCGAACACCGACGAGTACGTCATGCCCGACGGCAGCCGACTGCTGCTGCTGGCCGAGGGCCGTCTGGTCAACCTGACCGCCGCCGAGGGGCATCCGGCGGCCGTCATGGACATGTCGTTCTCCGCGCAGGCGCTGGCCGTGGCCTGGCTGGCGGGGCAGCGGGCGGGCCTGACGCCCGGCGTGTACGACGTGCCGGAGGAGATCGACCACGAGGTGGCCAAGCTCAAGCTGGCCGCCGCCGGCATCGGCATCGACACGCTGACCCCCGAGCAGGAGGACTACCTCCACTCCTGGCGGGTCGGCTCCTGACGGGCTGCTGAGAGCCCCTAGAGGGCGGCCTGCATCTCCTGCATGCGGCGGATCTCGGCCGTCTGGGTGACGCTGACGTCCGTGGCCAGTTCCTCGATCTTGATGTGCGAGCCGCGGGTCAGGACCTGGTCGGACATTTCGAGCGCGCCCAGATGGTGTTTGATCATCAGTTCCAGGAACAGCCGGTCGAAGTCCTTGCCCGTGGCGGCCTTCAGCTTCGCCATCTGCTCGGGCGTGGCCATGCCGGGCATGTCGCCGTGCGCCGCGTGATGGTCGGGCACCTTCTGGTCCTGCTGCTTGAGCCAGGTGGACATGAACTGGATCTCCGGGCCCTGCGCCGCCTTGATCCGGTCGGCCAGGCTCTTGAGCTTGACCGAGTCCGCCCTGGTGGGAGCCAGGATCGTCATGTCGAGGGCCTGCTGGTGATGGACGATCATGTCCTGGACGTACGTGATGTCGGCGGCGTTGGCCGTGGGCCCGGGGACGGCGGTGGCCGCGTCGCCGGGGGCCAGCGTGCGGGCCTGCTCGCCCGGACGGCCCGGGGCGAGCACCGGCGCGGTGGAGTCGGCCCGCGGCTGGGAGGAGGCGCCCGAGGAGCAGCCGGACAGGGCAATCAGCGTGCCCGCGATGACGATGAGCGCGCCGCGCACTCGGCCTCCTGACTGGCTTGGGACGAGAATGCGGACTCTAGGCCATGAATCACCCGAAGGAAAGAGGTCGAAACGGAACAAGATTTGACACATTGGACGCTGGCCAGGTCGCGGGGAGTGAGCGACGATGGCGGAGATTTATGCCCCCTTTATAGGAGGACCACGGAGTGTTCACCCCCCGCAGGGCCCTCATCCTGGTAGCCGCCCTCGTCGCGGCAACGGGCGCCACCCTGCCCGCCCAGGCTGCGGACATCCCGGCTCCAGGCGAGATCGTCATGAGCTCGAACATCACGCACGTCGCGAACGTGCCCAAGCCGGAAGCGCTGTCCGACATCCACACGGACATGGCCTTCCAGGGCGACTACGCCTTCGTCGGCAACTACTACGGCTTCTCCATCTACGACATCAAGCACCCGAAGAAGACCTCGCTCGTGAGCTCGGTCGTGTGCCCCGGCGGCCAGATGGACATGTCCGTCTACGGCAACCTGCTGTTCGGCTCCGTCGACTCCTCGCGCAACAACGACTCGTGCAGCAGCACGTCCCAGAGCGCCTCCGTCAAGGAGTCGTGGGAGGGCATGCGCATCTTCGACGTCAGCGACAAGTCCAACCCCAAGTACATCAAGTCGGTCGAGACGAACTGCGGCTCGCACACGAACACGCTGGTGCCCGACCCGGCCGGCAAGAACGTCTACATCTACGTCTCCTCCTACGGCCCCAGCGCCAATTACCCCGACTGCAAGCCGCCGCACGACCTGATCTCGATCATCAAGGTGCCGCTGGACAACCCGACCGCCGCGGCCGTCATCGCGACGCCGAACCTGTTCCCCGACGGCGGCAACCCCGGGCTGCCGCTGCCGTACCCGAACGGCAAGTCGGCCACCACCGGCTGCCACGACATCACCGCCTACCCCGAGAAGGGCATCGCCGCGGGCGCCTGCATGGGCGAGGGCGTGCTGCTCGACATCTCCAACCCCGAGCAGCCCAAGGTCACCGCGAAGGTGCGCGATGACGTGAACTTCGCCTTCTGGCACTCGGCCACGTTCAACAACGAGGGCACGAAGGTCGTCTTCACCGACGAGCTGGGCGGCGGCAGCCGGGCCACCTGCAACGAGGCCATCGGCCCGAACAAGGGCGCCAACGCCTACTACGACATCGTCGGCGGGCAGCTCGTGTTCAAGGGCTACTTCAAGATCGCCCGTCACCAGGCCGACACCGAGAACTGCGTCGCGCACAACGGCTCGCTGATCCCGGTCAAGGGCCGCGACGTCATGGTGCAGGCGTGGTACCAGGGCGGCATCTCGGTGGTGGACTTCACCGACTCCGCCAACCCGCAGGAGATCGCCTACTTCGAGCGCGGGCCGGACGAGACCGCCCCGCCGCTCGACGGCGGTTTCTGGTCGGCGTACTACTACAACGGCTACATCTACGGCTCGGACTTCAACCTGGGCCTGGACGTGCTCAAGCTCAACGACCCGCGGACGAACCAGGCCAACAGCGTCAAGATGGGCCAGCTGAACGCTCAGACGCAGGGCTCGTACCCCGAGCACGGGCACGGCGTCCCCGGCGGCAAGTAGTCCCGCGCCGCCGGCTCACTGTGGCGGCGCGAACCCGCCCGGAGTCGCCTTCGGCGGCTCCGGCGCGGGCCCCGGCTGAGGCCGGTGAGGAGCCTGCACCGGGTGGGGCGCCTGCTGGTACGGCCCCTGCTGCGGATACGTCGGATACGGCGAGTACGGCGTGGGCCCGGGCGCGGACCCGGCGACCAGGGCGGCGGCCTGGCGCGCGAAGCGGGCCTCCGCCCGCCGCCGGCGCTCGGCCAGCACCGCGCTCAGGTACGCGTGCGGCGGCACCCCCGTGGGCGCGGCCGGCGACACGAAGGCCGCCGTCTGCCTCGCGATGCGCAGCCCCATCTCGTGCTGGACCTGCGGCGTGAGGTCGTGCCAGCGCGTCAGGTACTGGCGGGCGGCCTGCGCGAGCTCCTCGGGAAGCTGGGAGAGCTCCAGGGTGGAGGCCCAGGCGGCCAGCGGCGGCGGCATCAGGATGGCCTGCCCGCTCTCGCGCGGCGCCCGGTCGGAGATCACGATGGTCCCGGCGAAGATGTCGCCGAGCCGCTTGCCCTGCTGCGAGACCAGCGAGGAGATCAGCGCGGGCGCCCCGGAGAGCATCCAGAACTCCACCAGCCCGGCCAGGCCGCGGAACAGCGCCTGCCGGAAGCGTTCCGGACTGCCGTCGTCCGCGACCACCCGCAGGCCGAGCGCCAGCTTGCCGAGGCTGCGCCCCCTGGTGAGCGTCTCGAAGAGCACCGGATAGCCGACCATCACCAGCACCAGCAGGACGATCATGACCGCGCCGAACATGGCCTCGTCCGTGACGATCGCGAACGCGCCCAGGAGCATGTACGCGCCGATCAGCACGATGACCTGCACCGCCATGTCGATGACGACCGCCACCGCGCGCGAGGGCATCTGGGCCACCCGCACCTCGACGACGACGGCGTCCCCGGTCACAACCTCTGACATATGTGGAGCCTAACGGCAATGCCGCACTGAACGAGCGGCCACAATGGTCGGGTGGACATCGACGCGTTCGTCACAGCACACCGCCCCGTCTGGGACCGGCTCGACCACCTGGTCAAGAACCGCTCCTCGCTGACCGGCGCGGAAGTGGACGAACTGGTCGACCTCTATCAGCGGGTGTCGACGCATCTGTCCATCGTGCGCTCCTCCTCCCGCGACGCGGCGCTGATCGGACGGCTGTCGGCCCTGGTCGCCAGGGCGAGGTCGGCGGTGACCGGCGCGCACACGCCCGCCTGGCGCGAGCTGGTCAGGTTCTTCACCGTCTCCTTCCCCGTCGTCGCCTACCGGGCGCGGCGGTGGTGGCTGGCCACGGCGCTGGCCAGCATCGCGGTCGCGTGGGTGCTGGGGGCGTGGGTGGCCGCCAACCCCGACGTGCAGGCGTCGATCGCCTCGCCCGACGAGATCGCCCAGCTCGTCGACCACGACTTCGCCGACTACTACTCCGAGAATCCCGCCGCCTCCTTCGCCAGCCACGTGTGGGTCAACAACGCCTGGGTGTCCGCCCAGGTCGTCATCTACGCCATCCTGCTCGGCATCCCCATTCCCTTCATCCTCTACAGCAACGCCGCGAACGTCGGCGTCTCGGCCGGGCTGATGGCCTCCAGGGACAAGCTGGACATCTTCTTCGGCCTGATCACGCCGCACGGCCTGCTGGAGCTGACCGGCGTCTTCCTGGCGGCCGCCGTCGGCCTGCGCCTGGGCTGGACGGTGATCGACCCCGGGCCGCGCAGACGTCTGGAGGCACTGGCCGAGCAGGGCAGGGCGGTGATGAGCGTGGCGCTCGGCCTGGTCGTGGTGCTGTTCGTGTCGGGGCTGATCGAGGCGTTCGTGACCCCGTCGGGGCTGCCCACGGCCGCGCGGGTGGGCATCGGGGTGCTCGCCGAGGCGGCCTTCCTGGCGTACGTGATCGTCTTCGGCCGCAGGGCCCTGCGCGAGAACGAGACCGGCGACGTCGAACGCGCTCCCGACGTCGCCCCCACCGCTTAGAGCCTGCTGACGAAGGCTTAAGTCACGGTGGGCATGGGCCCGTAGAGAGCCGGTCCGATCTTGTTGATGTAGCCCTGATGGGACCATTGG